>NZ_JBFTOA010000004.1:0-374976 GCF_056397745.1 Allobosea sp. 05L423
AGATTGGGTGTTTCATGAACCCGGAGGTGGGGTATGCGGCGAAGACAGTTTGGGCGTGAGTTCAAGATCGAGGCGGTCCGCCTGATCAAGGATCGCGGAGTGAGTGTGGCGCAGGCGTCTCGGGATTTGGATGTCCATGAGAACCAGCTKCGCAAATGGGTGAAGCTCTTYTCKGCCGATCCTGCGCAGGCCTTTCCCGGCCACGGTCARATGAAGYCGGAGCAGCTTGAGATCGAGAAGCTGCGGCGRGAGGTGGCCAAGCTCAAGGCGGAGCGYGACATCCTAAAAACGTATGGCCCGCCCCGTCTGCAAGGGTGTCGTCTGGTTGGCATGATCGGTCTGCATCAACGTATCCGGTCTCAGGGGCTGGCCCTGGCCAAGATGGATATCCGCGCGTCCCGGGTCCTCATAAAAGCCACGGCGTCGGGCGCCGCATTTAGGACCAGGATCTCCGAGCCGCCGGTCTGACCGTTATGCCATCTGTCTTTCACCTCTCGCAGATTTCGGGCGGCCGGGTTCGGCCAGCCGCATTCCTCGCCGATCAGGCTGCCGCAGCGGCGCCTGGATCGAAGTTCTTCCCGTGGCGTAGAACCGCCCAGATAACCCGAGCCAGTTTTGCGGCCAGCGCCACGACAACGACGTTCGTATGGGCCCGAGCCAGCATGTTTCTCAACCAGTCACCCATTCTCGTCGACTTGGCGGCTAAGTGTGGCAGGGCCGCGCGTGCGCCGTGGATCAGCTGTTTGCGCAGGTAGCGGTTGCCGCGCTTGCTGATGCCCAGCATCTTCGTCTTGCCGCCGGTAGAGTGCTGGCGCGGTGTCAGACCAAGCCAGGCCGCGAGGTCTCGCCCTCTGGCGAAAGCACTGCCATCGCCTACGGCTGCCAGAAGAGCCGTAGCGTTGATCACGCCGATACCGGGAATCCCGGACAATCGACGCGCTTGAACATCGTCACGCGCAAGGGCTGCGAACTCGGCGTCGTAAGCCATGATCCGCTGATCGAGAACCGCGCACTCATCTCTTAGGTCCTTGACCAACTCCCGGGTGCGGGGGCTGCTTGCCAAGCCGTCGGCGCCAACCTCGTCCAGGCGTCGCATGAGGACGCTTCGCCCCTTCGGAAGGATGATCCCGCGTTCGAGCAGGACAGCTCGAAGCTGGTTGATCAGCGCCGTTCGAGCGAGCACCAGGCGTTCACGCGCCCGATGCAGGGCCTGGAGGTCGAGCTGGGCCTCGGTCTTGAGAGACACGAACCGCATGGTCGGCCGCGTGGCCGCCTCCGCGATCGCCTCCGCGTCTCGATCGTCGGTCTTCTGCGCCTTGACGTAGGGCTGCACGTACTCAGGGGACATCAATCGCACCTGGGGTCCTCGATCCGCAAAGGCGCGCCCCAGGAAGTGCGCGCCGCAACACGCCTCCATCGCGACGACGCACGAAGGCAGCTCGGCAGCGAACGCCACAAGGCGCTCTCGTGTCATCTTCCGACGCAGGATGACTGCGCCGGTCGCGTCGAGACCGGCGAGGCTGCAGCTGTTCTTGCCGAGATCGATTCCGAGCACGGCTATCGGAGTCCTAGTCATCGCCCTCTCCTCCAGGTTCCGGTGCCAACATGGCGCCAGAGGGAGGGGCGGGCCATTCCATAAAGGCCGCAGCCTWCTTCGCGWRGGACGTGACATGAGGTTCACGTTCATTRCGAAGCACCGGGGRATCTGGCCGGTGGCATGGCTTTGCGAAGCGCTGGATGTGTCGCGCTCGGGCTTCCATGCCTGGCTCAACCGATCGCCGAGCAGGCGTGCACGCGACGACGAGGAGATCGGCAACAGGGTCCGGGCAAGCTTCCTTGGTTCGGATCGGACCTATGGCGCCAGGCGCGTCTGGCGGGACGTGCTGGCGGAAGGCATCGATTGCGGCCTGCATCGCATCGAGCGGCTGATGCGTGCCCAGGCTTTGCGTGCCAGGCCGCGTCGGCGCAGCCTTCCRAGGGATGAGGGCCGGCGATCGGCCATCGCCCCGAATACGCTCGGCCGGGAGTTCCACGCCGAACGGCCCAACCAGCGCTGGATCGCCGACTTTACTTATATATGGACCGCGGAGGGTTGGCTTTACGTTGCAGCGGTCATCGACCTCTTCTCCCGCCGGGTGGTGGGTTGGTCGATGAAGGCTGAGATGACCGCCGGCCTCGTAACCGATGCGCTAATGATGGCGATCTGGCGTCGGGGAAAACCTGATGCCCTGCTGCACCATTCGGACCAAGGCAGTCAGTATGCCAGCGAGCAGTTCCAGAMGCTCATGACCGACAACGGCGTCACCTGCTCGATGAGCCGCGCGGGTAACGTCTGGGACAATGCCGCGATGGAGAGCTTCTTCTCGTCGCTGAAGACCGAGCGGATCAGAGGCAGGGTTTACCGGACACGCGACGATGCTCGCGCCGACGTGTTCGATTACATCGAGCGGTTCTACAACGCCGTTCGCAGGCACTCGACCATCGGCTACATCAGCCCGGCCGAGTTCGAAAAGAAGGTCGGATTAGCCTAACCGACTGTTCACAAACCGGCAGCAGGCCACCAGTCGGCATTCAGCTCGATCGCTCGCCGCTGATACTCAGGCGGAGGGAGGTTCTGGTTCCCGACAAGCATGCCAGGGCCAAAGGTGATGAACTTGAAGTCGTGCGGCGTCATGATCTGCGATGGCCTGTAGCGCCATAGGTTTCTCATCAGAACCAGATGGCGGATTTTATCTTGCCCCATTTCGAGCTCGAGGTTCATCGGCGCCTCTAAGCCAACATAGCGAGGCGCTCGGCGATAACATCACGAGCATCGCGCTCAAGCCCGAAGGCGTGAGGGCCGATTACCTGATCACCACGGTCGAGGGCCTGCTCGTCGGATACGGAGCCCTCACAGCCGGAAGCGTCGGCCCGACARCCAACGCCATCGCCGTGCGCTGGCTTGAATGGTGGGGCTTCCCCCTGTCCTCGGTCGATGTGGGCGGTTCTGTCGTCTTCGTCGTCGGCCTCTGTGGCATGACCGTCTGCGACGCAGTGATCCGCTGGGTGCAGCGCTGGCGCGATGGGCCACCTTCGTTTCCCCATCCTCCGATGTAGAGCGACCGCCAACTGGAAGATTCGCCAAGGAAATATCGCTTGCGCGATCGTGCGGCGCTGTGCACCTGAGGCATGCGTATTACCGACATCATGTCGGCTGGCGCTTCAGGATTTTCATCATGCCTATGACTACGACACGCCGCACTGCCGCCGCGGCCTTTGCGTTGACGCTCGTTTCCCTCTCTGCCTCTGCTCAGGCCACCGACCCCGAGATGACCTGCGCGGATTATCTCAAGACCGTCGTGGCCACTGGCGGCACGCCGAAGACCGGCGACGCTGCCATGGACAAGATGGCCGCTGAGGTCGATGCCAAGATGAAGACCTACTGCACCGCAAACCCAAAGGAGAAGGCGATGGACGCCGCCATGAAGGTCATGGGCGGTTGAAGGTTCTGGCCCTGCGGTCGTCCGCGGCGGCGGGGCCGGCTACGCGACGCCAGTGGCGATGACACTCATCCGGAAATGGCTCGACCTCTGGGCCTATCCGACAGGCGATATCGAGGGTTCGGTCGGCTTCGCTGCTCGGCCTCGTCGGTATGACGGTTTGTGACGCAGTGATCCGCTGGGCGCGCTGCTGGCGGGATGGCCCGCCGTCTATCCCGATGCCCCCGAAATCGGGCGGCTGAACGCCGCAAAACGGACTGGCCGGCCTAGCCGGCTGCCTTCGGGCGTTTCCTCCCTAAACTTGGCTGCCGTCATCCTTCAGGGTGGCGCCGGCTTTTTGCGTTCGCGCCAACGTCCAAGATGGGTCGATAGCCGACCTACGGATGACTGCGATCAGAAGATGCGGACAAAGCTTTTGCACGTCGCCAGGTAGCCGACCAGGTCATGATTCCCAACGACCAGCCAGCCAGAAAGCCGAGGGCGCTGACGGCAAACATTGCCATCCCACGGGCGGCGGGCGGGCCTGCTGCCTCCTCGAGCATCAGAGGCCCATGCCACTCGGCGAACACTACGTAACCATCAGTGCTGCGATGGTGAAACAGGAAGGGTCATCCCGGCGCAAAAGCCAGGTTGGCGGGCTCGAAACAGAGCAATCGCTTCCATTCATGCAGTCCGACGCCGCCGTGTTCCATGGCGCCATACATAAACCAGCGGAGCCCCTGAGCTTCAGGTGCTCGTCTGTCCATGAGCCAGCGGGCCACCTCGAGGAACAGAAATTTCAAGGCTCCGGTTTTTAGATAGTCACCGTGGCACATGATCTCGTGCGTGCGGCACATGTCACCGACCCGTCTCAGCGAAACATGTGCGATCAGCCGCGCACCACAATCTTCGTGAACGAAAGCGCCCCACGTCAGTGTCCAATGCGAGGCGCAGGGAGGCGCCGTAGGTTGCTCCCGTGAATCGACGAGGCCTGCCCCAGAACTGACCCATGCTGACAGGACTGGGCCACCGGATCTGAAGCGTTTGGACGCGGCAATGGCTGCAATGCTTGCTGCATAACCGTCCGCGTGGATTGGCACGCAGCTGACACCGAGGCGTGCGGCCTTTTTGGCGGCACGCACGATATTGCCGCGAGAGCACTTTGAAACGGCTCGCATATAGGCGTCCGATGTCGGAAAACGACCCATATCAACCAGCATCGCAGTTGGCACGACCCAGCGCCGAAGGCCCGTTTGAGGCGCATTGCGGCGATGGAACCGACGCGCGTCGGCAACAATAAGACCGCATAGCGGGTGTCCGCAGCAGTGCGGCGTTTCGGGATGAAGATGCGCTACTGGTAGGATCTCGCCTGGCTTCAGGCCGTAATCCCGCAACCGCACCTTTCGGGTCGCCGATAGCCAGGGATCGATCGACTGATGTAACATGCTGGTGAGCGACTTTGCGAGCGCCATGGCGTGTTGATCAAACCGTCTTAGAAGCCAGAAACCGTCGACAATACTCGTCAATTCGCCATAGGTGTGCCGCCCCGGCAAGTCTTGGATCAATCTATAGCCGTTGGCGATCGACCTCGGCCGGAAACCGCACCTCGCACTCGTGCTTCCATTCCTCCGACCACGTGGACACCTCGCGGCCGGCGAAAACTGAGAACTCCGTGGGCGGGTTGTCAGGCGGGTAGGGCATGCGCCGGCCGTGCCAGATTCGCGTGCTGCCCGAAATGGGCTGACCGTCAGTCCAGACAACAGGTTATCATTTTTCCCGATGGAAGCGAGAGGCACTCGTCCTCGTAATGGACCGGTGTCCCGTCCTCCAGCGAGTATGAGACGGTCGATAGCCCCGGCTTGTTCTGCCAAACGATCACCGTGTAGCGGTTGCCTTCATCGTCCTGGCAGCGCTCTCGATAGAGTTCTCGCCTGCTCGCCGGGGGCCGGCGTACGGGGACGATGGGGGTTTGCACTATGACCCATGGCGCTTAGCTGCGAAGCGACTTGTCAGCCTGGAGGCGCTTCTTCAGAGCGTCGAAGAGGTTGACGACATTGGCCGGCCGTCCGTCCTCGCGAGTAGCAGAAACCCGCGCGCCCCTCCGGCGCTTCTTCGACGCGATCAGCTTAAGCAGGTGTGCTTGCACCGGATCCTTGACCATCTCCGGCGACCAGTCTGCGGTCTTCGATTTGATGAATTTCTGCGCCAGATCGAGCAGTTCGGGCTCAGGCTTCTCCCGCTCGATGCTGGAGAAATACGCTTGCTCGTCGCGGACTTTGTCGCCGTAGCGGAGCGTCCAAAGCACGATGCCGCGGTCGCGGGCTTCGAGCATGACGGCGCGCTCCCGGCGATACAAAACCACGCGTGAGATGCCGACCATCTTGGACGCGGTCATAGTGTCGCGGATCACCGAGAAGGCTTCTTCGCCGACATCGCAGTCCGGAACGAGGTAGCGGGGACTATCGAGATAGAGCCACGGAATCGAGTCGCGCGGCACGAACTTGTCGATGTCGATCGTGCGGACGGTGTCGAGCCGCACCGCTTCAAGCTCCTCATCCTCTATGACGACGAAGCGGCCGGCTTCGGCCTCGTAGCCTTTGGCCTGGTGATCGGGCCCGACGGGTTTGCCGCTGTCGGCGTCAACGTAGCGGCTGACGATCCGGTTGCCGGTTTCGCGGTTCAGTGTGTGGAACCGGACTTTACTCGCTTTCGGATGTCGCCGGCGACATCGCGACCGGGCAGGTTACCAGCGACAGTTTGAGATAGCCCTTCCAATAGGTTCGTTCGGCCATGACAACGCAACTCCGGCAACGAAACGACGGACTCAATGCCGGGCGAACGAATCAGTTCCGCGAGGCGGGAACATGTGCGGTGGCCCGGCATTGAATCGTGTTGTTGCGCGCGGGGTGGGGGCCATGGTCGCGGCGCGTGCGAACTGAAAAGGCTATCTGAAGTTTGGCGAGATCAGCTGCCCGGTCGCGCCCTATACCGGGGCCAGCACATCGGAGCGCATTTCGTTCCACATGATCAATCGCGATACCGGCCATCGGGTGCGGCGCGAATTCGTCGATCCGGTTACGGATGAGCCGGTCGACCGCGAACACCAGATCAAGGGCTTCGAGATCGACAAAGACCGCTACGCCGAGGTTGAGCCCGAGGAAATCGCAAAGTCGGTTCCAGAGAGCAACAAAACCCTTGCCGTCGCCGCTTTCATCCCCTGTTCGGGCGGCAAATCTGCGATGTCGATCCCGTTCCGGTGGTGGCCACAATCGTTGCAGTAAATCTCGATCCGGCGAAGCCCCAACTGCTGATGGCCGGAGACGGTCGCCGGTGAGAGTTCCTGTCCGTCCTTGTCGTAGGCGCGACGTGCGTTGCGCTTCATAGCGCTCTGATCTGCTCCTCGAACTCCTCTGGGATGGCGCCGTGGCGGGCGAGGACGTCGATGGAAGCAACCTCGCCGGTCTCGTCGTCAGCGACGACGTGCACGACCGCCACGCCTTCGGCAATGCGTCCAAGCCGCTCGCCCTCATTCAGCGCGTGGTGCTTGGTTTTCGCCAGCACGCGCTGCGCCGGAACCAGCTTCTTTCGATGCGTCTTGAATGGCTGCAGGAAGAAGGTATCGACGTTCATGGCCTGACTCCCAGGGGCGGTTTGTTCTTAAAATGTTCTGATACTCGAGGGCGCAAGCCATGTCACCCGAACCCGCACCCGAAACCGACTTGGCGAATGAAATCGAATGCGAAAGCAACGATCTGGTCGCTGAGTATGGCGGCGAGCGGGCCGCGCTACGGGCAGTTCTGCACGATTTCGCCGTTCTGCTCGCCGACGCCGATCGTTCCGTCTCGCGCGGGTCCGTCAGACGTTCGACTTCGGCGAGACGAGAGTGGTGATAGCTGGTGGAGACCTTTGCTCGCCTCGCCCGGCATGCCAAAATCAGTAGCGCGCGCGCCTATGCGACTGTGGATCCCAGCACCGCGATGGCTATGCCTGTGATAGGCTCCAGCACGGGGCGGTCGTCGGGCCGAGCCCGCGGTTCCAGAGGAGCTCCCGGACGCGACGCAGGCTGCCGGGGCCGAGGGCATCGCTTTCTACATCGACAGGGAAGGCTGCGTCGGACTCTGCGTCCCCTGGGAGTTCAGTTGTGCTCGACGCGCCGTCACTGAATAACGGGCGTGGTTGATCGCGAGGACCATCGTGGAATCGCCGCCCGAGCGGCCGGCGGCACCCACGGCTTCGTCGATCAGGCGATGAAGCGAGTGCTCGAGCGCCTCCAGCGTCTCGGCATCGGCGCCTCGGGCTTGATCGGCGATCTGGATCAACTGCCCGATCCGCTTCTGCTCCTGGCGCATCCGCCCCGTCTTCGCACGCCCGATGATGATCGTGGCTACCGAACCGAGGATGCTGAGGACAGCGGCGGCGAGATAGAAATAGCCTTGGATCTCATCGAAAAAGCTCTGTTCGCCGTTGTTGAGGTAGTTGGCGACGCCGGGATGGATCGGCAGGATTGGATTCTTGGCATCGGGGTCGGGCGCTTCAATCTGGCTCGCCAGGGGTGTGAGCGCGACCAGCTTGGGCTTCGACGTGAACAGGGTCCGGCCGATCGCCCCGGCGACGAGATCGAGCATCCTGTCGGGCGCGACGAGCCGATAGGTCACCGAGAGCGTCGTCACGGTGTCGTCGGGGGTTTCCGGGCGAGCTCTGAAGGCACCTTCCGGCACATCATAAGACTCGAAGGCCGGAAAACGCCGATTGAAGGCATCCCCGTCGGAGAACGCCAGGATCGTCGGCGTTCCCGCCGTTCCCCTCGCCATGGCCAGCACGGCGCCGACCACATCCCCGGGTCCGACCGGGCCGACGGCGAGAATGGCGGCGATATGCCGTTGATGAACGGCGGCGACCATCTCCTCGGGCGACAGGAAGAGCCGTTTCACCTCATGCGGCGCGACATTGTAATAGCCCAGGATGAGGTCGAGCAGAGCGGCGTTGACCTCCTGCAAGCGCCCTTGCGGAATTGCGATCGTCTTGCCGGAGAGTTTGTCGATACTGTCGATGGCCGATTTCGGCGGCAGCACGAAGGCGACGACGTCGCGGCGCAGAATCGCGATGGTCTGGCCATTGATCGGCGGCGAGACGTCGCTGCGGATTATGGCGAGATCGGCAGCGCCGTTTTCGATCGCTCTCGAACTGGCAGCCAGGTCGTCGACCTGAACCGGCTGGAGCTTCACGCGGGGATGATCCCTGGTCACCTCGGTGATGAGGGCACCGATCAAGCGCTGGGCATCCGTGCCGAAGGCGCCCGTCGTCACCCGCAAAGTCGCGTGCGGGGACCAGAAATGGACTGCGGCCGCGATAGCGGCGATGACGAGGAGAGCCCCTGTCCATAGGGCAAATCGCATGACCCTGGTCCCCCGTCTCATGCGGCGGCGCCATGACCGGCCGGGGCGCCTGCGGGGGCCGGGCCGGTCATGGATGCCAGTCCTGTTCTAGCGGGCGCAAGACTGGACGAACTTGATGCGGTCGAACAGGGTGAGGTTCTGAGCCAAGGCCTGCTGCCGGCAGTCCTGCAGCTTCTCAACCCTGGCGGCGACGCCGCTCAGCCCGCCGATCGGATTCACGCCCACCGTCTCATCGGGCGCGGGCCCGTCGCCGGCCTTCGCCAGAGCGGCCCTGAGCTTCTCGACATCCGCCGGCGTGAGCTGCGGGCGGTCGATAGAAAGCGTGATCTTTCCGATCTTTCCGGTGAAGGCGAAGGGGGTCTGGTAGTCCTGGTCGTCGACCGGCGTTCCGGTGTCGGACCCGATGTCCTGGCTCTCGTCGAAGGCCAGTATGAGCGGGATGGTGTGCGGCATAGCCTGGGTGGCGACGACCTGGCCATCCACCTTGAGCGTGCCGGTTCCGCTGCGGCCGATGCCGCTGGGGCTGGCGAAGGCGAGCGTGCCCATGCCCAGCCCGTCATATTTGAAGTCGAACTCGAGCACGTGCTTGCCGGCCGTGAGCACGGCCGGACTCTGCCACTTCACCCGCTTCAGGTCGACGAGATTCCAGGTGAAGGTCGGCTTGCCCTTCAGGATGTAGAGGCCATAGCCCCCGAAGCGCCCGCCTTGGGTGATCAGCATGCCGTCGCCACCGTCGGCCGGGACCTCGACCTCCGCCTTGAACGTATAGGAGGTGTTCAGGATGGAGGGGGCGTCGCCGTTCGGGATGCCCGTCAGCGGGGTGGTCCAGGTGAACTGGCTACGGCCGGCGGTGAGGCTGGGCCGTGGCGTTACCATGCGAGTGGCGACGGTCGCATCGAGCGGCAGCACCTGATACGTCTTCGCCTCCTGCCAGAACAGGGAGTCCATCTCCTTGACCTTTTCGGGATATTTCGCGGCCACGTTCTCGGCCTGTGTCCAGTCGTTGCGCAGGTCATAGAGCTCCCACGGATATTTGGCGGGGTCGGCTCCGAGGCCGCCCTGGATCTGCCAGGGTGCGCGCATCACCTTGCTGCTGGCCATCCAGCCGTCATTGTAGATGGCATGGTCCCCCATCATCTCGAAATACTGGACCTTGTGGGTCGACGGTGCGTTCGCATTGGCCTTGTCGAAAGTGTAGGCCATGCTCACGCCGTCGATCGGGCTCTGCTTGATGCCGTCGACAACGTCCGGCTGGGCGACGCCGGTCGCCTCCAGGATCGTCGGCACGATATCGATGACGTGGTGGAACTGTTGGCGGATGCCGCCCTTGTCAGTGATCACCTTCGGCCAGGAGATCGCCATTCCCTGGCGGGTCCCGCCGAAATGCGAGGCGATCTGTTTGGTCCAGCTGAACGGCGTGCTGAAGGCCCAGCTCCATGGCACCGCCATGTGGTTGTAGGTTCGGTCCGAGCCCCAGACGTCGTAAAAGTATTTCAGCTGATCCTCGACCGAGACCTCGACGCCGTTGAACATCGCGACCTCGTTGGGCGTGCCGACCAGCGTGCCTTCGGCGCTCGAGCCGTTGTCGCCGCTGATGTAGATGATCAGCGTATTGTCCAGCTTGCCCATGTCCTCGACCGCCTGGATGACGCGGCCAATCTCGTGGTCCGTGTACATCAGATACGCTGCGTAGACCTCGACCTGGCGCTTGAACATCTTCCTCTCGTCGTCCGAGAGGGCATCCCAGCGCTTAAGTAGGTCATCGGGCCAGGGGGTGAGCCTGGCGTTCTGCGGGATCGTGCCCAGCTTCTTCTGATTGGCGAAGATCTGTTCGCGCAGTTCGTTCCAGCCCTTGTCGAATAGGTGGAGGTTCGTCGCCTTTTCGATCCATTCGGGCGTCGGATGATGCGGCGCATGGGTGCCGCCCGGCACGTAGTAGAGGAAGAACGGCTGGTCCGGAGTGAGTGTGTTGACCTGATTCATGTAGCTGATGGCGTCATCGGCCATCGCCGTGGTCAGGTTCCACTTCGGATTGCCCAGGTAGGGATAGATGTAGGTCGTGTTTCGGACCAGGGTTCCCGGCTGCCACTGGCTGGTGTCGCCGCCCATGAAACCGTAGAAATATTCGAAACCCATGCCGCTCGGCCACTGCTTGAAGGGACCGGTGGCAGAGGCTTCGAAGGCCGGCGTGTTGTGGTTCTTGCCGAACCAGGAGGTGCGGTAGCCGTTGTCGAGGAGGATACGGCCAATGGTCGCCTTGTCCTCGGTGATGATGCTGTTGTAGCCGGGGTAGCCCGTGGCCTGCTCGGAGACGACCCCGAAGCCCGCGGAGTGGTGGTTGCGTCCGGTGATAAGAGCCGCGCGCGTGGGCGAGCACAGCGCCGTCGAATGAAAGTTGGTGTAGCGCAGGCCATCATTCGCGATCCGGTCCAATGCCGGCGTCGGAATGACACCGCCGAAGGTCGAAGGCGCTCCGTAGCCGACATCGTCCGTCATGATCAGCAGCACGTTCGGTGCGCCCTGGCGCGGCGCAATGCGCGCCGGCCAGAACGGCTTTGAATCCTGGGCGAGCTGGTTGATGACGCCCTCGAATTTCTGCGGGGGAGCCGGCAACTGCTTGCCGTCGATTACAATCGTCGCGTTTGGCGCGCCTGTGGCGCCGTCGGTGGTCTGGGCGCTAGCCGGCGCCGCCGCGAGGGCGAGAATGCCCAGTGCCGAAATCGAGGACAGGAGTCCTGCGAGCTTCATGGCTGCCTCCCTTAGACGAGAATGTGCGTGGCCGTCGGGCTTGCACCGGAATTTCGCGCCCAGTGTCAGTTCACTGTTTCGCGTTCTGAGCGCGGGCGTAATTTTCTCCGCCACATCGTCGACGAGGAGATCGCAGTTTGCCCCTCCCATCCGGGTAGGGTGGGGCTCCGGCACTCGCCGGCTTACAAGCCTGGCGGCTCGGCAGCCCGCAAAAGCTGATAGGACTTGTCAGTTGGCGCCCAAACGGTCTCGACGCGCTATTGTACCTCAGGACAAGGCACCGCCAGAGCTGGGTCGGCGAACTTCCGGATGTGGATCGGATCAGGCTGCGTGACGGATCATGCCGACGAGCGAGGCTGTGGAGTGTCTCGACGGGCCGATAACCTTGCGCCACCTGGCGCTCGAACGCGAGGCCGTGGATGCGCTGTCGGGCCACGAGCTTCCATCCTTCGAAAGCCCGGCTCCCCGGTCAATTGCGCGCTGTCACGCGGTCCGCCTCAAGGGTGCACTCCAGTAGGCGATCTATCTATGCAAAAGGCAACAGGATGAGAAACGGCTACGTTGGGTTAACCGTATGTTAATCGGCGCCTTTACTGCGGGTTTATTCTGAGCCAGAATTGAAGAATGCAGGATAGATCGGCTGCCCAGATCGCCATTGCGATCGTCGATGACCATCCGCTTCTGGCGGAGGGGATTTCGGCTGTGCTGTCCCGTCGCGACAATTATCTCGTGGTCGAGACGGGCGCGAGCGCGGCAGACATCGCTGAGATCCTCAGCCGGCGCGCCTGCGACGTTCTGATCGTCGATCTGAATATGCCTGGCGACGTCTTTGGCGCGATCGCCGAGTTGCGCGAGATTGCGCCGGCCTGTCGGGTGGTGGTCTTCACCGCCTCTACCGAAACCGAGCATGCCGTGAAGGCGCTTGGCGCGGGCGCAGCGGGCTATGTGCTGAAGGGGAGCAGCGCCAGCGAGCTGCTCGATGCGGTCGAGGCCGCGCTACGTGGCGAGGTCTATATCACTCCTGCCTTTGCGGCGAAGGTGATCGGCGCTCTCAACAACAAAGCCGTCGAGAAGCAGGCTCTCCTCAGCGCGAAACTGAGCGTCCGCGAGGAGCAGATCGTCCGCCTCCTACTCTGCGGCAAGCAGAACCGCGAGATCGCGCGCAGCCTCGATCTCAGCGAGAAGACGGTCAAGAGCTACATGACCAATCTGATGGCCAAGCTCAGAGCTCGCAACCGGCTCGAGGTGGTCATCGCCGCGCAGAAGCTGAGACCGGCCGACCTCGCCTCAACTGGTCGCTGAGGCCGACTCGGCCGCGGTCCCGCTGCTCATTCCACTTTCGTCGTCAGGGAGCGCCGGCGCACCGGCAGGAGCACCCTGAACAGAAGCCCGCCCTCGGGCTGCGGCGTGATGGCAAGGCTGCCGCGCAAGGCTTTCACGCGGGTTTCCAGTCCTTGCAGGCCGAGCCGCGGTCGCTGCTGCGAGGGTTGCGCCGGCGGAACCCCACGGCCCGGGCCGTCATCGGAGATGACGATCTCCAGCGTTTCGGCGGCGAAGCGGGTTGCGACGCGCTGGCCGCGGCCTTGCGCGTGCTTGTAGGCGTTCATCAGCGCCTCCTGCACGACACGGAAGGCGCAGAAGCGGATTGCCTCGGGCATCTGCTCCGGCAAGTCGGCAAGGTCGCGCGCGACGCCCGTGCCGGTCTGCTGTTCGTGCCGCTTGATCGCGGCCTCGATCGTGTCGGCTGGCGAGAAGTCCCGGATCTCGGGTAGCACCAATCCGGCCGAGAGATTGCGCAGTTCCGCCAGCGTCTGCTGGATCAGCCGCTCGAGTTGAGCGCGCAGCTCCGGCGGTTCGTCGGGGAGCCGCAGCATGAGCAGGCTCAGCATCTGGATCGGGCCGTCGTGCAGGTCTGCCCCGATACGGGCGAGATACACCTCGTTCGAGACGGCCGCGTCGAGCCTGGCGCGATCCGCTGCGCGGCGCAGCATGTTGTTGCGCTTGGCCAGCGCCGATGCGCGCGCGAGATTGGCTTCGAGCTGCGATTGCTGTGAGCTGATGATGCGGCTGGCGCGACGGATCGTCAGGTAGAGCAGGAAGCCGATGATGATCGCGACGTTGAGGATGAGGAACCAGGTCGCGTAGCGCAGCTGCTGGATCTCGCGATCGAGCGAATGGCTTACTTCGTAGAATTCGCCAATGGCGAGGATCGTGCCTGTGCCCGGCTTGTAGATGGGGGCGTAGCTTTCCAGCAGCCGCTGAGCGGGCTGTTCGTCGCCATGGCTGTCGCTCTGGGTCAAGACGACGACCTGCCCGTTCATGAGCCGGGCGAGGAGCGGGGGCTGAAGCTGAACCTGTGTTCCCTCCCGGGCCTTGCCGGTGCTGTAGACCAGCTTTCCCGCCCGGTTCCAGATCTTGATCATCGTGACGCGCTGGCCGAGGCGGCTGTCCGTGACCAGCGCCTTGATTCTTCGCTTGCTGTCTTCCGACAGCGTATCGGCCTGCTCGAGGTCTAGGATATGCGGGGCGAGGAAGGCTTCGAGATAGTGGGCGCCGATCTCGGCCATGCCCTGCTCCCAGCCGCTGCGGATGCGGCGTTCGACCCAGTATCCCAGGGTCGCCATCGACAGTCCGATGACGAGCGAAACGGCGATCGCAAAGCGTCGCTCCAGGCTCTGGGCAGCCCAATGCTGCTGCAGGGCGCCGAGAATGGACAAGAAGCTTAGCCGATATCTAGATCCGCCCGAGGGCGATGCAACGGTCCGGCCTCCGGCCTCTGATTCTTCTGCAGGTTTTTGAGTTTCCGGATTCGGCATCCGTGAGACGCTCTGTTGTTTAACAGAATAGTTGATTGAAGGTAGACGTTACCGTAGTTTCTCTATCGTGCAAGGCGAATAGATGAACGACAGGGAGGTTATACGATATCTCTGTTCGGGCGCCTCTAGGTGAATGCTGTGGAGGAGGCAGGGGTTCGCACGCGTCGCCGGTCGGGGTTCGGAGCGTGGCAGCCTTAGACAAGATGCTTCTGCGCAAAGAGCGCTGCCTCGACGCGGCTTCTCACGCCGAGTTTCGAGAAGACGTTGGAGATATGAAATTTGACGGTTTTGACCTGAACCCCTGTCGCCTCGGCAATTTCCTTGTTGGTCAGGCCCCGCCCCAGCAATCGTAGAGTGCGCTCCTCCTTGGGGGACAAAGCGGCGATCCGGGCTGCCGGCGTGTGGTCTCCCTGTCGTCCCAGCATCGTGCTCACCAGCCGCGCTGCCATGCTTGCCGGCAGATAGGACTCTCCGCTCAGGACCGAATGCACCACGGAGACGAGCTGCGTCGCGGGTATGCCCTTCAGCGCATAGCCCGAGGCCCCGGCCTCCAGGGCCTGCAGAACGAGATGTTCCTCCTCTGAAACCGTCAGCATGACGATCTTTACCTGTGGCCAGCAGGCATGGATTTCGCTGGCTGCGGCTATCCCTCCGCCCGGCATGGAAATATCGATCAAGGCAAGGTCGGGCCGCAGGGTTTCAGCGAGTTTGACGGCGTCGCTGGCGGAGGCGCCTTGTCCGACGACTTCGAGGTTCGGGCTCGTCGACAGGATCTGGACCACGCCAGCCCGGAAGATCGCGTGATCATCGACGACGATGATGGAGCGCCGTTCATCCAAGGAGCAGTCCTCCACTGAGGTCGAGGGTCATCTGGATCCGGGGTCCCGCATCGCGCTCCGCCTCCACCGTCAAACTGCCACCGAGACTTTCCACGCGCTCGCGCAGGCCGTGCAGGCCCATCCCGCCTTTCGTTGCCCAGTCCGACGACGCGATCTGGTTCGAGCCACGGTCGAGCACCCAGACACGCAGGGCGAAGCCGTCGATGAGATTGCCGACTTCCTGGCCGATGCCGCCACCATGGCGGTACGCATTGTTCAGTCCTTCCTGGACGAACCGGAACACGCAGATCTTGACGGCATCGGAAACGGGAGCCCGGACTTCCGCCGTCGCCAGGGCGACCTGCGAGGACGTGCGCGCCTCATGCGCCCGCACCGCCCGCGAAATCACTTCATGAAGGGGCAGTTCGGCGATCTCTGGCAGGAGGAGGCCCTTGGCGATGCTTCTGATCTCCCGCATCGCTTCGTCGAGCGCGGATTGCATCGGCCGGAGCAGCTTTTCGGTCGCCGCTGGACCGGTGGATTTGCGGATCTCGTCGATCTTGAGGATCGAAAAGCCGATCAGCTGGGCCGGCCCGTCGTGAAGGTCTGCTCCGAGCGTGCGGATGAATTGCTCGTTCAGCTCCGTCACACGCGCCGAGGCGCGTTGGGACCGCTCCTTCAGCAGGCGGTTGTGGCGGGAAACCTCTTCCATCTCGAAGACCCTTCGCGCCAGCGCTGCGCGCTGGGTCTCGATCGTCTTGCTGCCGCGGTGAACGATGCCGAAAAGACCTGCCATGATCGCCAGCGTGACCATCGCGACGACTGCCCAGCTGCTCGTCCTCAGGCTCGCCAGGTCGCGGTGCAGATGCTCAGTCTGCTCGTGTATCTCGGCGACCGCGATGATCTGGCCCGATGCGTGCTGTCGGATCGGGCTGTAGATTTCGAGATAGCGGGTCCCGATGCCGCGGATCACATGCTCGGCCGCCGAGAGGTCGGTGAAGGCGGCCGCGACTTCGCCACCCAGCGCGCGCTTCAGTCCTTCGGGTTGCTTGAACCGTTGCCCGATGATCTGCGCGGTGTTCGAATAGGCGACGACCCCGTCCGGTGTCCAAATTTCCAGATAGGGAAAGCGGCGCTTGAACTGTTCGTCGGACAGGAGCGCGTCAAGCTTCGCAACGGCTGCGCCGGAGAGCTTCTTCGAAGCCGAGAGTTCCTGCGCGGCCGGGCCGACGAGGCTTTCCATGAAGAGGGCGGTCGAAGCCGCCTTGTGTCTGATCGCGCCGCCCGTCACCAGTTCCGTGATCAGATAGCCCGCCACCAGCATCGCTATGAGCATAAGAAGGCCGCCGGCAGCCAGGAACTGCGCCGAGAGGCTGCCGGGAAGCCAGGCCCCGGTCGTCGCTGCGGGCTTTTGCGCAGCCTTCCCGAAGGAAATGCCGGCGGCGTTCCTGCCGTCTTGTTCGTCAATCGACATTGTTACTCGTGTGGCCGCGGGGTCGGCCGCTCGGATCGATATCATCGCCGCCAAGGTAGCACATTATATTCTGATAATTCTTGCGCATGACTAAAGTATCGCGCGGGTAGGAAACTGGACCAAGGTCTAGTTTCGCTGCTGGTCTTGAGGGCAGAGACAGCAGGTCCAGAAGTCGATTCCTGCCGCGTACTAAAGTCTTCGAAAACCGTACGACTTTCCGCTCTTTCGCGGCAGATGAGACGACACGATCATGCGAGTTAACGAAACGTTAATTCGCGCTTTGTCGGGTTGATCCTCAGATCATGGGTGTCGCTTCCTTTTGGTAAGGCGCCCGAAATGCTCGGCGGACCGTGGGGCACGGAACCAGGAAGCGCTGGCGCGCTGAGCGAGGACGCCATGAAACTCGACACGCAGGATCTCGAATTCATCCTGAAGCAGATCAAGATCGCCGAGGCGCATACCGCCGCAATCAACGCCGGCGTCGATCCGCGCGTCGCGCTGGAGCAACTCGTCTCGAGCCCGCTGCTTCCCTATGGCCTACGCACGGTCGATGGGTCCTTCAACAACTTCCAGCCGAACATGACGCATTTCGGCTCGTCGGATCAGGTGATGGTCCGGCTGCTGACGCCGAACTACGCGCCCGCGGAAATCAATCCGCGCACCGGAGCGCCGACGAGCTATGCGGACCCGACAGGCTCGGTCTACGACAGCCAGCCCCGCCTGATCTCCAATATCGTCGCCGACCAGTCGTTGAACAATCCGGCGGCACTTGCGGCAGCGCTGTCGTCCGTCGGCATCACCGGCGCTGGCGCCCTCGCGATCGTCGGCCAGGTCATGCAACTGCAGGCTGTCGCTCGTGCAGCGCAGGCGGCTGTTGCCGGCGCTGTAGCAGCGGCTGGCACCGCGGTTGCCGCCGCTGAGGTCGTCGTCGCGAACGCGCAGGCCGCCCGGAATGCAGCGCAGGCTGCGGTCGATACCGTCACGGCGCAGCAGGCCAACGCCGCGAGCGCCGCCAGCGCCGCCGCCGCGGCCCTGGCCTCGGCCATTGCGGCGCGGAATGCGCACGCGCCCGTCCTTGCCGCTGCGCAGCAGGCTGCGGCCACTTCGCTGGTCGCCAGCCAGACCGCGGCGGCTGCAGCCGCCGAGGCCGAGATTGCCAAGAACACGGCGTTTGCCGAGCTCGGCCTGGCGCAGGCAGCGGAATCCGCTGCGCTCAGCGCATTCCAGGCCAACCCGACCCCCGCCAATGCCGCAGCCTTTGCGGCGGCGGCAGACGTGCGGGAAGATGCGCAAATCGCGCATGCCCTCGCTGTCGAGGGCCACGAGGACGCGATGGCCGCCCTCAACTCAGCCCAGGCGCAGCATGCGGCTAACGTCGCGACGCTGCAGACCGCGGTTTCACAGCAGCAGGCGTTGTCCGACGCGGTGGGGGCGGCGCAGGCGGAGGCCGATGAGGCTGCGGGCGATCTCGCTGCTGCCAACGCGACCCTTACTGCTGCGAACGGCGAGCTCGCGCAGGCGACCGAAGCGCTGGCGGATGCGGTGGCGGCTCGCGACGCGATCCCGACGGGCGCTGCCGCGACGGCGGCTGCCGCTGCTGCTGCGGCGTCTGCGGAACAGGCGGTGCTCGACGAAGTCACCTCGCATGGCGTGACGATGGATGGCGACAACGTCTTCATCAAGAACATCGCGGCCGATCTCGGCGACACCGCCTCCTTCAACGGCTTCATGACGATTTTCGGCCAGTTCTTCGATCACGGCCTCGACCTCACCTCGAAGGGCGGAAGCGGAAACGTCATCATCCCGCTGCAGCCGGACGATCCGCTCTATGTCCCGGGAAGCGCGACCAACTTCATGGTGCTGACCCGCGCCACCAACGATCCGGGGCCGGATGGACAGCTCGGCACGGCCGACGACATTCGCGACCACCGCAACGAGACGACGCCGTGGATCGACCTCAACCAGGTCTACACCTCCAACCCGTCGCACCAGGTGTTCCTGCGCGAATATGTCATGGTCAACGGCAAGCCGATGGCGACTGGCGAGATGCTGGCGAGCGCGACCGGCGGACCGCCGACCTGGGCCGACATCAAGGCTCAGGCCCGGAACATGCTGGGCATCGAGCTGAAAGACCTCAACGTTCACAGCGTGCCGCTGCTCGTGACGGACCTCTACGGCGAGTTCGTTCGCGGCGCCAACGGCTTGCCGCTGATGGTCACTGCGTCCGGCCCCGTCGAAGGCAACCTCCAGCAGCCGCTGGATGGGCTGAACAGCCTGGGCGCGGGCCGCGCATTCCTCAACGACATCGCCCACAATGCCGTGCCGAGCGCGCCGATCGATCACGACCGCAATCCCGCAACCGCGCCGGTCGAGGTGTTGCCCGACGCCGATGGCGTCGCCGGAAATCCGATCCTTCCCAACGTGTTCGGCTTCAATCTTACTTATGATGATGAGCTGCTGAACGCCCATTTCGTCGTCGGAGACGGTCGTGGCAACGAGAACATCGCGCTGACGGCGACGCATACGGTCTTTCACAGCGAGCACAACCGGCAGGTCAACGCGATCAAGGAGACGCTGCTGGCCGAAGGCGATCTCGCGCTGATCAACGAATGGCTGCTGGTCGACGTCACGACGTTCCCGACCGACGCAAGCGCGCTCGTCTGGGATGGCGAGCGTCTCTTCCAGGCGGCGCGCTTCTCGACCGAGATGGTCTACCAGCACCTTGTCTTCGAGGAGTTCGTGCGCGCCGTTGCGCCGCAGATCGACGCTTTCGTCTTCTCGCACTCCGTCGAGGTCGACAGCCGGATCTTCGAGGAGTTTGCGCAGGTCGTCTACCGCTTCGGCCACTCGATGCTGAACGAGAACGTCGAGATGCTCGGGCTCAACGCCCAGGGGGCGGCGGCCCCGTCGGAGCTTGGCCTGATCCAGGCGTTCCTCAACCCTCTTGCCTTCGACAATGCAGGCGTCGACGCCCACGCTGCCTCGGGCGCAATCCTGCGCGGTATGTCCCAGCAGGCCGGCAACGAGATCGACGAGTTCCTGACCAGCGCGCTGCGCAACAATCTCGTCGGCCTGCCGCTCGACCTTGCCGCAGTGAACATGACCCGCGCCCGGGAAACCGGCATCCCCTCGCTCAACGAGGCGCGGCGCCAGATCTTCGAACAGACCAACGACAGCTATCTCAAGCCCTATGCGAGCTGGGCTGATTTCGCCCAGCACATCAAGAACCCGCTCTCGATCGTCAATTTCATCGCGGCCTACGGCACCCACGAGACGATCACCGGTGCGACGACAGCCGAGGCGAAGCGCGATGCCGCCTGGGACCTGGTCTTCGGCGTCTCCGGCGAGACATCCGGGGAACGGCAGGCCCGCCTTGACTACCTCAACGCCACCGGCAGCTGGGCAACCCGCGAAACAGGCCTCAACAAGGTCGACTTCTGGATCGGCGGCCTCGCCGAACAACTGATGCCCTTCGGCGGCATGCTCGGCTCGACCTTTACTTTTGTCTTCGAACTCCAGATCCAGAACCTGCAGAACGGCGACCGGTTCTACTATCTCAGCCGCACGCAGGGCCTGAACCTGCTCAATCAGCTGGAGGCCGACAGCTTTGCGGATCTGATCCGCCGCAATACGGACACCGAGGACAGCGGCCTGCATATCAACGGCGCCGCGTTCCAGACGGCCGACTACATCATCACCATGGATCAGTCCAAGCAGTGGAACCATGGCATCGGCAATGCGGATCCGACACGCGAGGCAGACGTCATCTCCGCCGTCACCGGCACGGAATCCCTGGTCGTCCGCGGCACTAACTATCTGCGCTTCACGGGTGATCAGCATGTCGTGCTCGGCGGCACGAATGCCGGCGAAACCCTGATCGGCGGCACGGGTGACGACACCATCTGGGGCGAGGGCGGCGATGACCGCATCGAGGGCGGCTTCGGCGTCGACCACCTGCATGGCGGCGACGGCGACGACATCATCACCGACAGCGGCACCGATATCGGCGCCAGCGATGTGATCAAGGGCGAGGGCGGCGACGACGTCATCAACGGCGGCATGGGCCTCGACCTTATCTTCGGTGGCGACGGCAATGACGTGCTGACCGGCGGCGAGGATCAGAAGACCCTGTCCGGAGGCCAGGGCAACGACTTCATCCGGGCGCCGACGGGCGGCGGCGGCGCGATCCTCGGCAACGAGGGCGACGACTGGATGGAGGCTCAGGGCAACATGACGACCCTGACCGGCGACAATTCCCAGCTGTTCTTCAACTCGCGCATCATCGGCCACGACGTGATGATCGCCGGCGAGAACGACACCGATTTCGACGCGGAATCCGGCGACGACATCATGGTGCAGGGCATCGGCGTCAACCGCTCGAACGGCATGGCCGGCTTCGACTGGACGACGTTCAAGAACAATAACTACGACGCTGATGCGAACATGAACATCAGCATCTTCGTCAACCAGCAGAACAACATCCTGCGCGACCGCTACGATCTGGTCGAGGGGCTTTCGGGCTGGGACCGCAACGACAAGCTGACCGGGCGCGACGTGGTGATCGGCGGGTACGACCCCAATGGCAACGCCACGCAGGTCGATCCTGACGCGCCGATCGAAAGCTTCTCGAACGCCTTGCTCGAGAAGAATGTCGACCGGATCGAGGGGCTGCGCGAGCTCGTCGCCCACCTCCAGCGCTTCACAATCTACAATCCGCACAATCTGGGCGCGGACGGCAACCCGATCGATCCCGCAGGGGCGAGGGAGATCGCCGTCATGGATACGTCCGATGGTTCGGACATCATCCTCGGCGGCGGCGGTTCGGACACGATTCGCGGCATGGGCGGCAACGACATCATCGACGGCGACAAGTGGCTGAATGTCCGCATCCTGGTCTCGCCCGATGAAACGCGCGGCCAGAGCTGGTCCGCCTTCAGCATCGACTCGATCGCGCAGATCCAGACCCGCCTGTTCTCCGGCGAGATCAAGCCGCGACAGCTGCAGGTCATCCGCGAGATCCTCGACGGCGGCAGGGAAGGCGACGTCGATACCGCGGTCTACTACGACAATTTCGAGAACTACGAGGTCACCTATAACGCCGACGGCAGCGTCACGGTCGCCCACGTCAATCCGACAGTGGGCGTGATCGATGCCGCGACCGGCCGCAATCTCGAATCCGAGGGCACCGACCGGCTGTTCAACATCGAACGCATCCAGTTCGCTGACCGCGTGCTCGATCTTCGCGGTCTGACGGTAGACCTCCACGCCTATGACAGCGCGAACTACCGCGACACCTTCGGTTCCGCGAACTATGCGAACTCGAACGGAACGGCGACATGGGCGACGGCCTGGACCGAGACCGGAGACCGCGCGACGAACGCCGCGACCACCGGCGAGATCCGGATCAGCGGAGGCCAGCTTGAATTCCGGCAGGATACGGGCCAGGGCTCGACGACGCCGGGGGCTTCCATCACCCGAACGGTCGATCTGTCCATGGTCGGTGCGGGCACCGCGACGCTGAGCTTCAGCTACGACGAAAGCGGCCTCGACAACGGCGAGAACCTGCTGGTGCAGTTCTCAGCCGATGGCACCAACTTCACCACGGTACAAACGATCGACGGCGCCTCCGGCGGCGGCACGGCCAACCTGATCTTGACCGGCCCGTTCTCGGCCAGTTCGGCGGTCCGTTTCGTCTTCAGCGGGGTAAACAACAACAACGAGTCCGTCCTGATCGACAATGTGAACGTGCTGTACACCACGCCGTCCAATGACGGATCGACGGCCTGGACCGGTACGTTCACCGAAAACCAGGCCGCGGTTGGCATTTCCAGCCTCTCCGGCATTTCCGGAAGCAACACGATCGCGTCGGCCCGCGTCGTCCTGAAGAACATGGCCGCCGGCGACACGCTTTCGGCGACGACCGCCAACGGCCGCCCCGCCGCCATCGCCGTGGCGCAGACGGTCGTCAACGGCGAGATCGTCCTCCTGCTGACCGGCCAGGCGAGTGCTGCGGACTATCAGCGGGCGCTCGACGCCGTCCGTTTCTCCAGCAGCTCCGACAATCCGGGCACCACGCCGCGGACAATCGAAGTCACGGTCAATGACGGCATCCGCGACAGCCAGGCGGCGACGGCGACGATCAATGTCGTCGCGGTGGACGACCCGATGATCGCCAACAACGACCGCATCGTGACGAGCTGGACCAACGGCAACCCGTTCACGATCCCGAACTGGGCGCTGCTGGCCAATGACGTCGATCCCGACAGCCCGATGGCGATCGCGGCGATCACGGCGACCAACAGCCTGACCGCTACACTCGGCACAAACGGCGTGACGATCACCGATACCGGCAACGGCAATGGTAACAACGGCGGGTCCTTCACCTACCGCGGCACCGGCACCGATACGGCCAGCGTTACGGTCGTGCGTGACGACAACACCATCAACGGCGGCGATGGAAACGATATCCTCGTCGGCGACAACGCGGCCAACACGCTCAACGGTGGTGCCGGCAACGACATCATCTTCGCCGGCGGCGGCAACGATACGATCAACCAGACCAGCAATCAGGGCCGCGACATCATCGATGGCGGCGCCGGCACCGATACCTATGTGCTGACCGGCGTCCAGGGCGCGGAGCTGTTCCGCATCTATGCCGTCACCGCCGGTCAGAATTCCGGTCTCGCGGCAACACTGAACACCACATTCCTCGCCTCGACGGAGATCGTCATCACCCGGACCGTCAACGGCGTCGAAAGCGTCGTCGCGGAACTCGATGACATCGAGGAGATCTCCGTCGGCTCGCTGAACGTGACCGCCAACAACGGCAACGGCGGGCCGGATGCCGGCAGCAGCGGAGCCGACACGATCCAGGTCATCGGCAATTTCGACAGCACGAGCCTGAATTACTCGACGATCACCATCGAGGGCTCGGCCGGGGACGATGTCGTCGACATTTCCAGCCTCACCTCGGCCCACCGGATCGTCTTCCGCAGCAATGGCGGACGGGACACCATCGTCGGCACAATGCGCCCTCAGGATGTCGTCGAGCTGCCGGAAGGCTCGAGCATCGACGACTACGACGTCATCGATAACGGCGACGGCACCATCACCCTGGAAGGGCCGAACCACGCGGTGACCTTCTCCAGCGACGGCGTTCAGCATGTTCGCATCGCCGGCGACGACGATGATGATGACGACGACGATCACGAGGACGATGACGATACGCCCGACGGTGGCGGGGACGATGACGACGATCCGTCCTGTGGCTGCGACGACGATGACGATGGTCCGGGCACGCCGGCGCCCAATCCCACGACCGGCGGCGCGTTGCGCACCGGCACGGCGGCGGCGGATGTCCTGATCGGCACGGCGGGCGCCGACAACATCGTCGGCCTCGCCGGCGACGACACCCTGATCGGCAATGCCGGCGCCGATGCGATCTCGGCCGGAGACGGGGCGGACTTCATCGATGCCGGAGACGGCCGCGACGTGGTCTTTGCCGGGGCAGGCGACGACCAGGTCTTCGGCGGCGGAGGAGCCGACATGCTCTACGGCGAGGCCGGCAACGACCGGATCTTCGGCGGGGCAGGCGACGATCTGATCGATGCCGGTGCCGGCAACGACACGGTGGTTGCGGGCGATGGGGACGATCTCATCGTCGGCGCGGCCGGCGACGGTGACGACACCTATTTCGGCGACAACACCGACGGCGGCAGCGGCATCGACACGCTCGATCTCTCGGCGATCACGGCGAACCTCACCGTCGATCTCGGCAATGGCCTCAACGGACGCGGCAGCGCGGTCAGCAGCCAGAGCGGCACCGACACGCTGTGGAGCATAGAGAACGTCGCGACCGGCTCGGGCAACGACACGATCACCGCCAGCGAAGCGGTGAACGTGATGGAGGGCGGCACCGGCAACGACACCTTCCGCTTCCTCAGCACGACGGGCGCGGATGGCGACACCATCCTCGACTTCCAGCCCGGTGATCGTCTCGACCTCAGCGCGATCGACGCGGATGCGAGCCAGGCCGGCAACCAGAGCTTCACTCTGGTCAATGGCGCAAGCTTCACCGCCTCGGGCCAGCTCACGGTCACCTACGAGACCCGGGCGGATGGCCAGTACACCATCGTCAAGGGCAACGTCGATGCGGCGACCGATGCCGAGTTCCAGATCAACCTGAAGGGCAGTCACAACCTGACCGCCAACAGCTTCATCGTCTGATCGAACCGGCGGCGGGCGGGCGGACCGGGGGGCCGCCCGCCCGATCCTTCTCTTTCACTCATTGTTCTCGGGGGCCAGAATGGCACCGTCCAAGACGCTCTCCTCCGCTCGCAAGCGCGACGCCGCCCGGCTGACGCGCGGGCTGCGCAGCATCGCGCTCTTTCTCTTTGCCGTCTCCGGCCTCATCAACGTGCTGGCGCTGACCGGCTCCTTCTACATGATGCAGGTCTACGACCGGGCGCTCACCAGCGGCAGCCTCCAGACGCTGGCGGCGCTCTCGGCGCTCGCCATCGGCCTCTACCTCTTCCAGGGCTGCTTCGACGTCATCCGCTCGCAGGTGCTGGTGCGTGTCGGTGCGCGCTTCGACAAGGAGATCGCGCCGATTGCGCATCGCGTCACCATCGACATGCCGCGCTTCGGCTTCTCGACAGCCGAGGCGATGGAGCGGGGCCGCGACGTCGACACGGTCCGCAGTTTCCTGGGCGGGCAGGGGCCCGGCGCGCTGTTCGACCTACCCTGGATCCCGCTCTATCTGGCCTTCGTCTACTTCCTGCACCCCTGGCTGGGCGGACTGACGCTGGCTGGCGCCCTCGTGCTGACTCTGCTGACGCTGCTCAGCGAGGTGATGACCCGCCGCATCAACAACGAGACCCGGCAAGCGGCGGTCGCGCGCGGTGCCATCGCCGACAGCAACGCCCGCAATGCCGAGGTTCTCAAGGCGATGGGCTTCGCGCCGCGCGCTGTCGAGCGCTTCGACGAGGTCAACCGCGAGCACCTGCTGCTCCAGACCCGCTCCAGCGATCTCGGCGGCACCTTCGGCGCGATCTCGCGCGTGCTGCGCATGGTCCTGCAATCGGCGACCCTGGGGCTCGGCGCCTACCTGACGATCAAGGGCGAGCTCTCCGCCGGTGCGATCATCGCGGCTTCCGTCGCCTCCGCCCGGGCGCTCGCGCCGGTCGATCAGGCGATCGCCAACTGGAAGCCTTTCGTCGCCGCCCGCATGGCTTTCCAGCGCCTGCGCGAGACCATGACGGCGCTGAGCAAGGCCGTCGAGCCGATGGAACTGCCGGCGCCGCGCCATGCGCTGAAGGTCGACAAGATCACGGTGGCGGCACCCGGCAGCGGCCAGGTGCTCCTGAGCGAGGCGAGCTTCGATATCCAGGCCGGCAGGGCTGTGGGCATCATTGGGCCGAGCGGTGGAGGCAAGACCACGTTGGTCCGGGCGATCACCGGCATCTGGCCGATCCTGCGCGGCGCGGTGCGCCTCGACGGCGCCGAGCTCGAGCAATGGCCGGAGGAAACGCTCGGCCGCCATCTCGGCTACCTGCCGCAGGAGGTCGCGCTCCTCGATGCCACCGTCGAGGAGAACATCTCGCGCCTGGCCGAGAACGCCGATCCGGCCGAGGTCGTCGCGGCGGCGATGGCCGCAGGCATTCACGAGATGATCCTGCGGCTGCCCCAGGGCTACAAGACCCAACTCGGCCCGCAGGGCTCTGCCCTGTCGGCTGGCCAGCGCCAGCGCATCGGCCTCGCCCGTGCGCTCTACGGCAATCCCTTCCTTGTCGTCATGGACGAACCCAATTCCAACCTCGACGGCGAGGGCGAGGCGGCGCTGACGGCCGCGATCGAGCAGGTTAAGGCGCGCGGCGGCATCGTCGTCATCGTCGCCCATCGCCCGAGCGCGCTCCAAGCCGTGGACGATGTCGGGCTGATCCAGGCCGGCAAGCTCGTCGCCTTCGGCCCGCGCGACAAGGTGCTCGCCCCGACCCAGCCGCGTGCTGCGGCCAGCGCTCCGGCGCCGGCCCAGGCTGGCAGCGAGCGCGCCGTTTCCATGCCGCGAGCGGTCGGGTTCGGCGAGCATCCGGGGGCCCTTCACGGCCGGGTGCCGGCATGATCACGATCAAGACCAAGAAGGCGACGGAGCCTCAGGCTCCCGACGCGGCACAGATCTATCGCAAGGCGCAGGCCGAATCCGCGCCCGCGCCGCGCTGGCCCGGCGTGCTCGCGCTCGCCATCACCGCGGTCGCGATCTATCTCAAGAGCCTGTTCCCCGGCCAGGCGAAAACTGACGCGGCGGCGCCCCCCGCCACGAAGGAAAATGTCCAGCCGGCGGAAGCCCCGCGCAAGCCGTCCCTGGCCGAAGGCGAGGAACCGTCGCCGGCCTCGGGCGAGGAGGTCGACGAGACTGGTTCGCTGGGCAAGGAGCCGGCCGATGCCGAGGCGATAGGCTCGGGTGGGCTTGGCCTCACCGTACCGGGCCTGCCGGACTTCCTCAACATCGACTCGCGGCTGATCGATTACAGCCAGCTGCCGCTGCCGCGCTATCCCTCGCCGATCCTCGAGTTCGGCGTCGGCTTCATGGCGAACAACGACAATGGCTGGCGCAGTTTCACCCTGAGTGCCATCGATGGTGGCGGCTCCGGGGCGCGGGGTGGCGGCACTTCGGCGCGGCAGGCTGAAACGGATCACAGCGTCGACCCCGGCCCGGACACCCGTGGTCCGGGTCCAGGCTCGAACGCTGGCGGCGGGGGGGCGGACGAGGACGATGATGGCGGCGACCCGCCGGGGGAGGCGCGCAATCGCGCCCCGCGCGTCTCAGGCCCGGTCCAGTTGGCCGATATCGGCGGTTGCCAGACCTTGATGATTGCCAGCCTTGCCCTGCTCATGGGCGCGACCGACGCCGATGCCGACCCGCTCTCCGTCGTTGGGCTCAAGGCCTCCTATGGCCAGCTTACCGTCATCGAGGGTGGCTGGACGTTCAAGCCGCAGGCGGGCTGGTACGGCACGGTCACGCTGTCCTACTGGATCAGCGATGGTGAGGATTATGTGCGCCAGACGGCGACGCTGCGCGTGCTCGAATATCAGGAGATCGTTGGCACCCCCGGCGACGACCGGCTGCTCGGCAGCGAATGCGGAGACCGGATCACAGGCCTAGCCGGCAATGACATCGTCGACGCGCGCGGCGGAAACGACATCGTGGTGACCGGAGCCGGCAACGATCACATCGTCGGTGGCGCCGGGGACGATCAGATCGAGGCGGGAGCCGGCGAGGACATCGTCTTCGGCGGCGCGGGCAACGACATCATCCATGGCGGCGCCGGCAATGACAGCCTGCATGGCGGCGACGGCCACGACACGATCTATGGCGGCGCGGGCAATGACGTTATCACGGGGGGCGAGGGCGACGACATCATCGATGGCGGCGACGGCGACGATATGGTCGACGGCGGCTCCGGCGACAACATTGTCGATGCCGGCGACGGCGACGACACCGTCACGGCCGGTGACGGCAACAACATCGTGCTCGCCGGCAGCGGCAACGACCGCGTGACCCTCGGCGATGGCAACGACCTCGTCGATGCCGGTCCCGGCGACGATTGGGTCTCGGCCGGCGGTGGCAACGACCGCGTTTTCGGCGGAGAGGGCACCGATACCATCGCCGGCGGCGGCGGCGATGACGTTCTCGACGGCGGTGCGGGCTCCGACCGGGTGGAGGGTGGGGCGGGTGACGACTGGATCGTCGCTACAGCGGACGCCGACGCCGACTGCTACGACGGTGGAGAGGGGCAGGACACGCTCGATCTCTCCGCCACCAGGCAGGGCGTCACGGTCGATCTGAAGCGCGGCAAGGCCGTCGGCGTCGAGATCGGCGAGGATACGGTGATCGACTTCGAAACCATCCTCGGCGGCCGCGGCGACGATTGCCTGATCGTCGGAGAGAAGGCCGTCACGCTGAAGGGCGGCGAAGGCGACGACCGCTTCGTCTTCACGCGAGACGACGATGCCGAACGGACGCAGGATCTCGTCCACCAGATCCTCGATCTCGAGGCCGGGGACCGCATCGTCATCAAGCAGTATCAGCTCCGCTCGCGCCGCGACGACGATGATGACGATGACGACAGGGATCGCCGGGAGAACGACGACGGCTTCGGTCAGGCTTACGGCGACGACAGCGACAATCGCCCCTTCCGCTTCCGCATCGAGAAGATCGGCGAGGACGAGCGCACCTATGTCGACGTCTATGTCGAGCAGGAGGATGCGAAGGACTTCTCGATCGAGATCTATGGCAACCACAAGCTCTACTACGTCTGAGGCAAGAACCGGCCGCACCGAACGGCCGGCGAGGAGAAAATGCCGATGAACGCCCATAATCACGATTTCACGGCCGGCTTCGCGAAGGCCACGAACAAGAAGCGGGACAGCCGCCTGAGCTTCGGGCTGCGCGGCCATGTCGTCGCCGGCTCGGCGTTCGCCCTGCTGCTGGTGGTCGGCTGTGGCGGATGGGCCGCGAACGCAGCGCTGAACGGCGCCGTCGTCACGCAGGGGGCGGTCAAGATCGACCAGAACCTCAAGGAGGTGCAGCATCGCGATGGCGGCATCGTCCAGTCGATAGCAGTCCGCCAGGGCGACCATGTCGAGGAAGGGCAGGTTCTCTTCCGCCTCGACGACGTCCAGATCCGGGCCGAACTCTCAATCATCCGCTCGCAGCTCGCGGAGAATCTCGGCCGCAAGGCCAGGCTCGTCGCCGAGCGCGATAACCTGGCGAGCGTCACCTATCCGTCTGAGATCGCGAAGCTCTCGGACGAAGTCGGCCATATCCTCGAGGGTGAAAGCCGGCTGTTCGCCGGCAACAAGGCCAACCGCGACAGCCGCAAGGAGCAGCTGGAGATATCGATCGTCCAGTCGGGCGAGGAGATCCGCGGGCTGGAAGCGCGTCAGGTCGCCAAGATCGAAGAAATACGTCTCGTCGATCTCGAGCGCCACAAATACCTGAAACTCTTCGAAAAGGGCATCATCGACGGCGTCAAGGTCTTCAACATCAATCGCGAATGGGCCCGGCTGCTGGGTGAGCGCGGCGAGATCGACGCGACGCTCGCCCGCGCCAAGCTGCGCATCAGCGATGCGCGCCTGCAGATCATCGCGATCGACGAGACCGCCAGGACCGAGGCCCAGCGCGAGTTGCGCCAGGTCGAGGCCAGGATTTCCGAGTTGAACGACCGCCGTGTCGCCAACGAGGATAGGCTGGCCCGGATGGAGATCCGGGCGCCGATCGCGGGTACGGTCAACGAGTTGATGATCTTCACCGTCGGGGGCGTGATCACCCCGGCGGCGCGGCTTGCCACAGTCGTCCCGAAGGATTCGCGCCTGATGGTCGAAGTCCGTATCGGGCCGAACGATGTCGACCAGGTTCACGTCGGACAGACCGCGCGAATGCGCTTCTCGGCCTTCAGCCGCAACACCACGCCGGAGGTCGCCGGCAAGCTCACGCACCTCTCGCCGGCGACGACGAAGGATCCCGTGAGCGGGCAGAGCTTCTATATCGGCGAGGTCCAGATCGAGGAGGCCGCCATGTCCCTCGGCGACCGCCGCCTGCTGCCCGGCATGCCCGTCGAGGTCTTCATCTCAACCGAGGAACGCACGGCGCTGTCCTACCTGATCAAGCCGTTCATGGATCACGCGACGCGCATCTTCCGCGAACGGTGAAAGGGAGGCGCGCGTCCGCAATCGCAGGCGTGCGGGGAGGGCGGCTGCGGCTTCCCGCCCTTCTTCGTTGCTCCGCTTCCGTTTGTCCGGAAGATCGGCTCATTGGGCATCGTCATGCCCTACTTAGCGTGCTGGCCGAGGCTTTGGCATCCAGCGCCTCGGGCAGCAGTCGCCGATGTCACTGAAGTCGTGGTCTCGCCGATCGGACATGGCGGCCCTCCCCAACAATCCTGTCGCGCAATGGAACTCTGCCGTTCTGCCGGCATTGAACATTTTGAGCGTTCCGCGCGGCGTTCTGTCGGCAGCGCTTGCCATAGAGACTTTCCTCGCCCTCGAATTCACGGGGCAAACAGCCATGGCTTTCATTTTTGATGAGCACACCGAACCTGATCTCCAACATTGGAGGCAGAGCGTTCGGTTTTGCATGGTGGATGGCCGCGAGCGGGCGACCTGCCAGATCGGATACGCGACTTTGAACGAGCTTGAGCCGGATGCGATCGAGACAGGCCGGGATTGCCTGGACCGATTCCATCTGTATCGCGGGGTGATCGCGACTGCTGCTGCGCGCCTGCTTGCTGCCGGGGCGCACGGGGGCGGAACAGTCGTGCAGATCATGCGGGCGAACTTGGTCTGAGCGCGGAACGACGGCTTCGGCCGCCTCGCAGACAAGCCGGCGCCGGCTGTTGGCAGCAGCCCCCGAGGCCGAAATCGTCGCAAGCGTCGTCGAAGCCGCGCTCCTCCGGCCAGCACTCTTCATCCGGTCAGCAGTCACGTCCGCATCGGCTGCAGCACAGGTTCCCGCAGGCGTTGCACACTAGAGCAGCTTTCCTGCACGACGCTCGGCGTCGTCTGGCGTATCTCCGCCACCATCTCTTCGAAGATGCCGATCTGGAAATCAGCATCGGCGCGATCCGACTGAGGGGCGCGGCACGAGTGTGGGAAACGAGCAACGGCCATTGCGGCATTTCATTAATGGGCGATTTCGGGTGGTCGCGGACTGCCCAAAAAGCAATCATTGCCGGTCCGTTGCCTTTACCGATTCGAGACCGATTCCATGCCTGCGCCTCGTCAAACCCGCGCTATCGCCTTGAGCGCAGCCGCTTCCGTGCTGTTGGGAAGTGCCTCAATCCTAGCCGTAACGCTTGCGAGTAGCAGCGCGGCCAACGCCCAGTTTACCGGCGCGAACGGTGGCGACGGCGGAAATGCCGTTGGCGGCACGGGCGGTTCTGGTGGCACCGGCGGCCTAGCTGGCGATGGGAGTTTTGTCGGCGGCTCCGGCGGTGTGGGTGGCGTCAATAGCGGCGGCGGCGCCGGCGGCGGCCCGGCTGGTGGCGCAACCGGGCCAACCGGTTCCGGGACCGGCACTGGCGGCGGCCCGGATAGCGGCGGCGGCGGTGGCCGCAGCTCTGGCTTGGTCGGCGCAGGCGGCGGTGGCGGTGGCGGTGGGCGTGGCGCCACTGTGGCTTCGACACTGACCAACACATCGACAATCACCGGCGGCAGAGGTGGCAATGGCGGCAACGCAGCCGGCACCGGAAATTGGGCCGGCGGCGGCGGCGGCGGCGGCGGCGGCGCCGGCGCCGTGCTCGACGGCACCTCGATCGTCAACAGCGGCTCGATCAATGGCGGTACGGGCGGCAATGGGGGCGTCGGCGCGGGAAGCGGTTATCAAGCTAGTCTCGACGACGGCACCGGCGGCACGGGCGGCTCAGGCATTGTGGTCAACACGACGACGGGAGCAACTATTGAGAATTCGGGTTCGATCGCCGGCGGCAGCGGCGGCACCGGCAACGGACCTCAAGGTGCCGCGGGCGTGGGGATCAGCGGGCAAAACCTCACAATCGTGAACTCCGGCACAATTTCCGCTGGTTCAGGAAGCGGCAGCCTTGACGCGCTACGCTTTACCGGCGGAACGAACACTCTCACGCTGTCGAACGCGACATCCGGGCTCTCCGGAAACATTGCCGTCCAGGCTGGTTCCGTGACCTTCTCCCAGGCCACGGACGTCACGGTTTCAAACGTGATCGTGGGTGCGGGGGCTGTGGGCTTGACGGGGCCGGGCGTCCTGACGCTGACCGGCATGAACACCTATACCGGTGCCACGACCATCGCGTCGGGCAGCACATTCGCCCTCTCCGGCCAGGGGCGCATAAACACCTCCAGTGGCGTCGAGGTGAATGGCACGTTCGACGTTACCGCGGCGGCCTCCGCTCAGATCAAGGCTTTGACGGGCGCGTCGAGTGGCGAGGTTCAACTCGGCGCAGCCGGCGTGATCGTGAATAGCGCCTCCGGAACTTTCGCCGGCACGATCCATGGCGCCGGTGGTCTCCAGATTACCGGCGGAACGCAAACCCTCACGGGTGCCAGCGACTTTACCGGAGGTGCGGGCATTTCCGCTGGCGCAACGCTCCGCATCGGCGACGGTGGAGCTTCCGGTTCGATTACGAGCGATATCACCAATTACGGCACGCTCATTTTCAATCGCTCGAACGACTCTATCTATGCCGGGGTTGTGACRGGGCCGAACACGAGCGCGATTTCCGTTGCCGGCGGTGGCCGGTTGATCCTGACTGGAACGAGCAGTTCGCGGGCTCCTGTCACCATTGATGCGGGCACCACGCTTCAGCTTGGCAACGGCGGCACTTCGGGCTGGCTCGGCGGCACAGGTTCATATGTCGGTGCGATCAACAATAACGGCGCGCTGGTCTATAACCGCTCGAACAGCGTTTCATATGCCGGCATCATTTCCGGCAGCGGGCGCGTCGAGCAGGCAGGGCCGGGTGTCCTGACTTTGACGGGGAACCATACTTACACTGGCGAAACGTCGATCACCGGCGGCACTCTTGTTGTCAACGGCTCGATCGCTTCCTCGTCCGGCCTCACAATTGCGCCGGGTGCCCGTCTCAGCGGCACCGGCCAGGTTCCCGGCGTTGTGATCACCGGCACGCTGGCCCCGGGCAACTCGCCGGGCACGATGACAGTCAATGGCAACCTGACGCTCGGCTCAGGCTCTGTCTACGAGGCCGAGGTGCAGGGCGCGGTCTCGGACCGGGTCAACGTCACCGGCACGGCCGCGCTCGCCGGCACGCTCAAGATCATTCCGCTCGGCGGCGCCTACAGCTTCAACAGCCCGTACACGCTGCTCTCGGCCCAGAGCGGGCGTAGCGGCACCTTCAACCCGGTCGAGACCAACGGCTCCTTCGGCGATGGCGTCACCACGGCGGTGAACTACACCGCGACCGACGTGCAGCTCACCCTGACCCCGAAGCCGCTGGCCCCGATCGTCGTGGGCCCGACGACACCCACACCCGGCGCGCCCCGCCTCGGCGTCGTCGCACCGTCCAACGCCTATGCGGTGGCGTCGGCGATCGACGGGGCGGTCGCGGCCGGGGGCAACCCGTCATCGCTGTTCGGCATCTACAACCTGCCGGCGGCGGCGATCCCCGCCGCGGTCAACCAGCTCTCCGGCGAGATCCACACCGCCGCGCCGGCGATGGCGAATGCTGCGGCCGATCAGTTCCTGCGCGCCATGCTCGATCCAATGGCGGCAGGCCGGCTTGGCACCGGCGCGGCTGGGCCGGGGGCGGCCGCCTTCTCCGGGCTGGTGCGCAAGGGCACCGATCAGCCGCCCGCGCCGGCGCGGCTCGATGCGCCCAACTATTCGGTCTGGGGCTCGGCCTTCGGCTCCTATGGCCGCACCGATGGAAACGCTGCGGTCGGGTCGGCCCGGCGCACGATCGACGACGCCCATCTCGCTACCGGCATCGACGTGCGGCTGATGCCGGGCACGGTCGCCGGCCTTGCGATGGCAGGCGGCAAGGCGCGTGCCTCACTGCCAGGTTTGCTCGGCAAGATCGACGCCGACGTGTTCCAGGCCGGCCTCTACGGAGTGACGCAGCTCGGCCCGGTGAAGCTTGGTGCCGCAGCAGGCTATGCCCGGCTCGACAACGACGTCAGCCGCGGCATCCCGGCGCTGGGCTCGAGCCTGTCCTCATCCTACGAGACCACGGCCTGGAGCGGACGCCTGCAGGCGAGCGTGGCGGCGTTCGCCTGGAACGGATTGAGCTTCTCGCCGCTTGCCGCGGTCCAGGCGACGCGGACACACAATCCGGCCGTAACGGAGGCGAACTGGGCCGGTGCCAGCGCCGGCGCGCTCGCCCTGGCCACGCGTAGCGAGACGACCTCGCGCAGCGAACTCGGCGTGCAACTCGACGCTGACAGCGTCTTCGCCGGGGTTCCCGTCACCGGCTATGTCCGGGCGGCCTGGGCGCATTACTTCCAGCGCGATGCTGAGCTGACCGCAAGCTTCGTCGGTCTCCCCGGTGCGGCCTTCACGGCCACCGGCGCCAAAGCTGACCGCAACAGCGCGCTGCTTGCCGCCGGCATCAGCGCCAGGCTCAGCGAGCGCGTCACGCTTGGCCTCAACCTCGACGGCGAACTTGCGTCCAACAGAAGCCGCATCGGTGGATCGGCGCAGCTCAGGGTCAGCTTCTAGCGTCGGCGCACGCCCCCATGGCCCCGTCAGCTCTGGCTGGCGGGGCTTTTTTGTTGGGCGAATGGTAGGACGATTTCGCCTGCGCAGTTCGGAAATTGCGCCGATAGCTGGGCATTTCGCATCTCACGCAACACCCTGGTGAGGGATTTTACCGGGTCGATCGAGGCGCGGTTCCATGGTGGAACGATTCGATCCGTCGCTCGTTTTCTACTCGTTCGTTGCGGAGTTGCGTCCATGTGTGCGCGGCGAGTTCTCAGGGCCGGGCTGGGCGGGCATACGCTTCAGGGGCCGCTCACCCGGCGGCGGAAGTTAGAGCGTCTCTTTACCGATCCAATGCCGCAGCGCGTCGAGCCATGCCTCGCCTTATTGAGCAGCAAGGCGCCGAACGGCCGTGATTGGTCTTATGAGATCAAATGGGATGGTTATCGCGTCGCTCTCCACATTGAGCCTGGCGAGCGGGTTCGGATCATCACACGCGGTGGGCATGACTGGACGTCACGCTTTCCCGTCATTGCGCACGACGCCCTCGAACTTGGTGTCGACAGCGCAATTCTGGATGGGGAGGCAGTCGTCGTCGACGAACGCGGCGCCCCGGACTTCGGAGCATTGCAGAAGGCTTTAGGCGGTTTCGGCGGGACGCGGATCGTTACCCAGGCGATCTTCTATGCGTTCGACCTGCTCTATCTGAACGGCCATGATGTCCGCGCGCTCGGCTGCGAGGAGCGAAGAGGCATTCTCGAGGACATCCTGGGAGACTCCCCGCACAATTCCATCCACCTGAGCGAGGACATCAACGCGGATGGGCCGGCATTCTTGCGGATGGCCTGCGAGATGGGGCTGGAGGGCATTATTGCGAAGCGCCGATCCGCCCCCTACCGATCCGGGCGAGGTGGGGAATGGCTCAAGATCAAGTGCGTCCAGTCCGAGAGCTTCATCATCATTGGCTATGAGGCCTCCACCGAGGCGTTGGGCGGTGTCGGTCGCATTCTGGTTGCCGCTCGGGAGGGCAGCCAGCTCGTCTATGTCGGAAGTGCCGGCACTGGTTTCACCGATGCGAGCGCGATAGCGCTGCGGAAACAGATGGATCGGATCATTACTGAAAAGCCCGCGGTCAACATGACAGGTCGAAGTAAGGCTTATCGCTGGGTCAAGCCAGAGCTGGTCGCAGAGATCGAATTCCGTGCCTGGACAGATGATGGCAAGCTGCGCCACGCATCGTTCAAGGGGCTGCGCGAGAGCGCCGATGAGACCGAAATCTATGAGCTGCTGAAGACATAGCCTATTCGGCTCCGGGGATGCTTGGCGCTCCTTTTGGCAGGAGGGCGGCGGCCTTGCCCGCCACGCGGCGCCTTCAGATCCGGCTTCCTGGTAACGGTCGATCGCATCGGTGATCGCCGCTGGCTCGCGCTCCTCGTCCCGACTTTCGCCCTTCGAAGGCGGCTTTTCAGTGGAGTTGGGTCTTGATTGATCTTGGAAAGTAAAAATGAGACTTTCCAGAGATGCCGGATTCCCGTTAGACAGGAAATGATGGGATCGAGCCGCTCGCAGAAGGTGGCCGCGTCGGGGGAGCGGCATTTTGACCGATCTGGCTGACCGCTATGGCAATCCTCTGGAACCAGCCAGGGCTCCGGATACGATCGCCGGGGCTGCCGCGAGCAAGGTCGACCGGCGCAACCTCTATCTGCACTATCTGAGAGGCCTCGCCGCCCTCTTCGTGGTGCTCTACCACTGCTCCGAATACCTGTCGGCCTACCGGGGAGACGATCGCTTTCTGTCGATATTCTCCGGCTTCTTCGGAGCATTCGGTGTCGCGATCTTCTTCGCGATCTCCGGATACCTGATCGCCGAGGTCCTGCGACGGGACGATCCGGCGCGCTTCGTCATGAGCCGCGTCGCACGGATCTATCCGCTGATGCTGCTCATGGTCGGGCTCTTCGCCCTGGCCCTGCTGCTGCTCGGCGCGCCGCGCGGCATCAACCTGATTTCCCTCTCGCTCGCGCCCTCCGGGCCGCGCGGCTATTTCCTCGGCGTCGAATGGACGCTGCTCTACGAGATGTCCTATTACATCGGCCTCGGCCTGCTCGGCTTCGTCGGGCTCGCCGCGCTCCGGACGCGCATCGTCATCGCCTGGCTCGGCCTTCTCTGCTTTGCCTACAGCCTGGGCGGAGGGGAGCACGTCGAGGGCATGCCCATCCTGAGCACGATCCCGCTCAGCGTCGTGACGTTCCCGTTCCTGCTTGGATACCTGGCCTCCGAGGCGCGGACGCGTGGTTGGCTGCATCCGCTGCTCGCGTGCCTCGCCCTGCCACTCGCGGTAGCGAGCATCCTGTCGCAGGAGGCGCATTTCCGGCTGCTTATCGGGGTCTCCGCAAGCTTTCTCGTTGCCGGGCTGATCTGTGCGCCGGCGCTCGGAGGCCGGGGCTGGCTCGGCCGCGCGGGTGCGCGGCTGGGCGATGCAAGCTACGCGCTCTATCTCTGCCATGTGCCGGTGATCACGATCCTCGGTGCGCTGCTCGGCGCTGCCGCGCCGACGCCCCTCGTGTGGGTCTCTTGGCTGGTAGGCTCGATCGGCGTCGCCCTGCTGCTCGGCCCGCTCGACGTCGCACTGTATCGCCGGCTGAAGCGCGCGATCGATGCTGAGCGCCCGGCGCGGCTGCGGGCGGCTGCTCTCGCCTTCATCGCCGCCTTCCTGGCGATCGCCTTCGTCACCGGACGCGAGACGCGCCAGGCCGAGACCCAGCTGGAACAGGCTCGCCGCATCCTGATGGCACCGACGCAGTCGGAGGCAGAGGCTGTCCGGGCGGATGTGGATCAGGTCGAGCGCCTGCCCAAGGGCACCTGGGTGATCCGCGGCTACGCCATCGATCTCGCCGCGCCGGATCTCGTCGCGCATTTCGCGATCCGCCAGAACGGCAACATCCTCGGGATCGTCGGCACCCGCCGCGTACGGCCGGACATGGCGACGATATTCGAAAGGCCCGATCTGAAGGGCAAGCGGTTCGGCTTCATGCTGCTGCTCGACGGCATCGACTGCCCGAAGGGGCCACTGGAAGGCGTCATCGCTATCGAGGACGGGCGTGCCGTCAAGCTTCCGGCCGATCGCCTGTCGGCGCTCTGCCTGCAATAGAGCACTCGCTCATCCCCGGACCCAGGGCAAGATCGAGCGCTGGCGCCAGACGCTCTGGAACCGCACCCTGCTGGAGAACGACTTCCCGGGCGGTACTGCCCGGGAAGTCGTTCTCGCCCTGTTCGGGCTTTTCGGAAACAGGGTTCACGTTTTGGGAAGCGTCCCGCCCGATGTTCCGGGTTGACAGTTCCAGGCGAGAGCACATCGCGAAGACGCTCGCGCAACCGGCGCCTGCGTCTTCGGACTGCTCGAAAAACGGTGCGCGCCTGGACCGGCTCCGCAGGATAGGTCGATCAGAAATCGCTGGCTTGCGGAGGTCGAACGCGAGAGCTGCTGTGCCCGCTCCGCAATGAAGCGGTGCGCTCGGGAGCGCGTTCTGCCTTAGAGCGGTTCTGCCAACACGTCGAGCTTTGTGGACAGGGCGGAAAGCCGCTACGGATACGGATATTCGCCCCCTCTGCCTCTTTCGTGATCCTGTTCGATTCTGCCTTTCGATAATCTCAGGGCTCGGTACTCAACTGCATGCGGATCTTGCTGATCGAGGATAATCGCGAACTTGCAGACTGGCTGTCGCGGTTGCTGCAGAGGAGCCGCTATGTCGTCGACTGCGCCCATGACGGCATCGACGCGGATGCCGCCCTGGCCACGCAGGACTATGACCTGATCATTCTCGACATCGGTTTGCCGCAGATGAGCGGGCTGGAATTGCTGCGTCGCTTTCGCCAGCGGCGTGGCGTGACGCCCGTGATCATCCTGACGGCCAACGACGCCGTCTCCAGCCGCGTTGCCGGGCTGGACGCAGGCGCCGACGACTATCTGGTCAAGCCCTTCGAGCCCGACGAACTCGAAGCCCGCATCCGCGCCCAGCTGCGGCGCAGGCAGGACAGCCGCACGGCCCAGGTCAGCTTCGGGGCGCTGATGCTGGAGACGGATGCGCGGCGGTTCACGCTGGACGGCGTCCAGCTCGATCTGACGGCGCGGGAGTTCAGCGTGCTCGAGGCGTTGATCCTGGCGGGCGGGCGCGTCGTGCCCAAGGCCAAGCTGACGGGCACCGTCTTCAGCTTCGACGACGATGCGACCGACAATGCGCTGGAGATCTACGTCCATCGCGTCCGCAAGAAGCTCGGCGGAAGCAGCGTCTCGATCGGCACGCTGCGCGGCCTCGGCTATGCGCTGAGGCTTGCGGGGTGAGCAGAAGCCTGCGCGCCGAATTGCTGGGCTGGCTGCTGCTGCCGCTGGTGGCGGTCGTCGCCTTCAACGGCTGGACCTCGCACCGGGATGCCATGCGGACGGCCGATCTGATCACAGACCGCACGCTGCTCGCCTCGGCCCGTGTCATCGCCGAACAGGTCAAGGAGACCGACGGCCGCGTCGAGGCGCTGATTCCGCCTTCGGCACTCGAGATGTTCGCCTCGCCCGACCGCGACAAGGTGATCTATCGGGTGCTTTCGCCTTCAGGCGAGCTCATCGCCGGCTTTCCAGACGTGGTCGCGCCGCCAGCACCACCGCGCGGACTGGAGCCCGCCTATTACGAGGGTACGTTCCGCACCGAGGCCATGCGCGCCGTCGCTCTCGCTCAGCCGGTCATCTCGAAGGTGGACGGCGGCAATGCGCTGGTGATCGTCGCAACCACGCTCCATGGCCGCGACCGGCTCGTCGACGAGATCTGGCTGACCTCGCTGCGGGACCAGCTCCTCCTCGTCGGTATGGCCGCGCTGTTGACGCTGTTCGGACTGCGGCGCGGCCTCGCGCCGCTGCTGCGCTTGCGCAACGAGCTGCGCAGCCGCAGCCCGGAATCGTTGCAGGCACTGGATCGCGACGGCGTGCAAAGCGAGCTCAGGCCGATGATCGACGCGCTCAACCATGCTCTCGAGCGCGTGCAGGCCTACATCGCCCTGCAGCGGCGCTTCGTCGCCGACGCATCGCACCAGCTCAGGACGCCGCTTGCAGTGCTGAAGACGCAGATCGCGATGGCCCGTCGCGACGACGACCCGCAGTTGCGACAGGAAGCGCTTGCCGCGATCGACGGTGGTGTCGATGCGATGGGCCGGCTGGTGAACCAGCTTCTGACCCTGGCGCGGGCGGAGCCCGGCGGCGCGGCCTTGCGCAAGGAGGAGCTAGATTTCGGCGAGATTGCGCGTTCAGCCACCGAGGGGCTGGCCGGCATCGCCTTCGACCGTGCGATCGACCTCTCCTATGATGCTGCCGAGGAGCCGCTGCCCGTTATCGGCCATGTCACGCTGCTGCGTGCGCTCGTCGTCAATCTGGTCGAGAACGCCCTGCGCCACATTCCGCAGGGCGGTGCGGTCGCGGTGAAGCTGGAGCGGGCGGGGGCAGCCATCCTGCTGGTCGTCGAGGACAACGGCCCCGGGATTCCGGCGGAGGATCGCGATCGGGTGTTGGAGCGCTTCCACCGCCTCGCTCCTTCGACCGTCGAGGGCACCGGGCTCGGGCTTGCGATCGTCAGGGAGATCGTCGCCGCTCATCACGGCACGATCCTGCTCACGCAGACGCAGCCCCCGCCGGGGCTGCGTGTCGAGGTCAGGTTGCCGGCGGCTCCCGGAGAAGCGCCGCCGGCATGAGACTTCAGTACTGGTCCTGCAAGGGCGCCGGGCGCCAGGTCGCGAGCCGGCCCTCGACCCAGGTCATGAGATACTCGGCGGCGAGCGCCACGATCATGATCACCACGATCGCCGCATACATGCCGGCCGAGTCGAAGGTGCCCTTGGCGATGTTGATCAGCAGGCCGATGCCGTGGCGCGAGCCGACGAACTCGCCGACGATGGCGCCGATGATGGCAAAGCCGAAGCTCACATGCAGCGAGGCGAAGATCCAGCTCATCGCCGAAGGGATCACCACTGCGCGGGTGAGCTGCCAGCCGCGAGCGCCGAGAATCTGCGCGTTGGCCATGAGATTCCGGTCAGCCTCGCGCACGCCCTGGAAGGCGTTGGCGAAGACGACGAAGAAGACCATGATGAAGGCGAGCGCCACCTTCGAGCCGATGCCGAGCCCGAAGATCATGATGAAGATCGGCGCCAGCACGACGCGAGGAATCGAATTGAACACCTTGATGTAGATCGAGAAGATGTCCGCGAGCATCTGATTGCGGCCGAGCGCGATGCCGACGACGATGCCAGCGATTGACCCAAGCGCGAAGCCAAGCAACGCCTCTTCCATCGTCACATAGAGGTGCAGCCAAAGCGATCCTTCGGAGGTGCCTTCGACCGTCCATTCGACGAGTCGACTCCAGATCGCGCTCGGGCTGGAGAAAAAGAACTCGTCGATGACACCGGTACGGGATCCGAGTTCCCAGCCGCCGAGAATGGCGAGCAGAATCGCCCAACGCCAAAACAGCACCTTGTGACGACGGTGGCGGGCCGCCTTGGCCGCGGCGGCCTCGATTTCGGCGTCGGATGTTCCCGGGCGGAATGCGGTGGAGGTCGTGAGAACTGCATCGGTCATGGCCGCTCTCCTCAAGCTGCGCGGGCTTCGTCGCGGGCGGCGCCACGCTCGACCTCGGCGCGCAGATCGTCCCAGATCCGGCGGGACAGCGCGATGAAGTCGTCCTGGTAGCGGATCTCGCTGACAACGCGCGGGCGCGGCAGCTCGACCGGATAGACCGCCTTCACCGTGCCGGGACCGGAGGTCAGCACAACGACCTTGTCGGCGAGTGCGATGGCCTCCTCGAGGTCATGGGTGACGAAGATCACCGAGGCCCTGGCTTCCGACCAGAGGTTGAGCAACACCTCGTGCATGACGACGCGCGTCTGGACGTCGAGAGCAGAGAACGGCTCATCCATCAGCAGAACCTGCGGCTCGTTGATGAAGGTCTGCGCCAGCGAGACGCGCTTTCTCATGCCGCCGGAGAGCTGGTGCGGGTACTTGGTCTCGTGGCCACTCAGATGCACGCGGGCGAGCCATTCGCGCGCCTTGGCATAGGCTTCGTCGCGCGGCTTGCCGCGGAACAGCGGGCCGGCGACGACATTGTCGATGACACTGCGCCAGGGGAACAGCGCATCCGTCTGGAAGGCGAAGCCGATGCGCGGGTCGATATCGGTGACAGGCTGGCCGAAGAGCCGAACCTCGCCGCTCGACGGTCGCGCCAGGCCAGTGACGAGGTTGAGCGTCGTCGACTTGCCGCAGCCCGTCGGGCCGACGACGGCGACAAACTCGCCGCGCGCCACGCTCATGTTGAAGTCCCTGATCGCGGTCATCGACTTGCCGTCCGGCGTGATGAAGCGGCGCGAGACGTTGATCAGTTCGACGACCGGGCTGCCGGCCGTGTCGGTTACGGACATAAGGCCTCCTTCGCCGCGAAAGCGGCGTCGCTCGATGGCGCTTGGTGACAGGGCAGGGTGAGGAACGGCCGGTGTTCCGGCCGCCCTCGGGATGCGCGACCTACTTCGCCGCCTTCACGAACTCGGTCGTGTAGGTCTTCGACAGGTCGATCTGCTTGCCCTTGATGTTCTTCGAGAAGCCGGAGAGCACGGCGAGAACCGTCTCGGGGCCGCCCTGCGGCATCACGCCGTCCGAGGTGAACATCTCTTTGCCGTCGGCCAGTGCCTTCACATAGCCTTCCCTGTCGCCGATATAGTAGTCCTTCGGCATCTTGTCGGCGATCTCTTCGGCGCTATGCGTCTTGATGAAATTCAGTGTCTTGACGAAGGCGTTGGCGAGCTTCTGCACCGTCGGCTTGTTCTTCTCCACCCAGGCGGTGGTCATGTAGAGCGAAGCGGCGGGATAAGTGCCGCCGAGCGCGGCCTTGGTCTTTTCCACCGTGCGCATGTCGACGAGGATGCGTGCCTCGCCGGTCTTGAGCAGCCGTGTGATCGTCGGCTCCGTGGTCATGCCCGCCTGGATCTTGTCCTGCTGAATCGCGGCGATGAAGGTGGCACCGGCACCGACGGGCACGGAGGTGAAGTCGCTGAGCTGCACACCCGACTTCATCATCAGGTACTGGGTCAGGAAGTTGGTGGAGGAACCGAGGCCGGTCACGCCGAGGTTCTTGCCCTTGAGATCGGCCATCGACTTGACGTCAGGATATTTGCTGGAGACGAGCTCGACCTCGCCCGGCGCCTGACTGAACTGGACGACCGACTCGACGAACTTGCCCTTGGCCTGCAGGTCGACGCAGTGGTCGTAGAAGCCGACGACGCCCTGGACCGCCCCGGCCAGCATCTCGTTCTCGGCATCGACGCCGGCCGCCTCGTTGAGCAGATCGACGTCGAGCCCCTCGTCCTTGAAGTAGCCCAGCCTCTCGGCGAGCTTGGCGGGCAGGTAGATCTGCTTTTCGTAGCCGCCGACAATGATCGTGATCTTGTCAGCGGCGAGCGCTGCGGTGGAGCCGGCTAGCGCTGACGCTAGGGCAAGCGAATAGATGGCGGCACGGATGCGCATGGGCAAGCTCCTTGTTTGTGTCCTCTCGCCGAGCCCCGCTCTCTGAGGGCGGTTTGGCGGCGATGCCAGTTCTCTAGTCCGCCAAACTTTCACCAACCTTTCGGATGCATGGCCGCTGAAGCCGCCCATCCAGCCACCGGCATCAATGTTGCGATCCTGTCGGCGCAGGCGCGATCGGTGGGCGCGATACTCGTCCGACTTCGGGTGCGGCCGCCAGCTTGCGGCCGACTCGATCGAGATGATCAGGCCAGGTGCCTGCCTGTGCCTGACTCGTGCTTTCCAGAGTGCCGCACAGGCTTCTGATGTTGGTGGCATGACAGTGGCGTCGAGCGCGGCGAAGATCACGCCGACAAGATCCTTCGACCTGCTCGAAAGCTGCCGGCGTTCGGTGCGTTGTTCCGACGGCCGGGCGATGGTCTGACTCTCCGAATTGATGCGCTGCACGAACTTCAAGGATTGAGCGGAGCTACAAAACTTGGAGCGCGGATCGTGGCCACGAACGCATATGCGACGAGGCGGCGGGACGCGCGAGGCGCGCATGGAACGGCCCATCTAGCGTGACAGCGGAGGCTTCGGGTCGGCCATCCATTCTGGAACGCTTTATGCTTCGGGCGCGCCACTTTTCTCACGAGACCCATCACTATGGCCGCAGCCGCTTGTTCCGCCGGACTCGATACGGGGTTCGCCATGCTCGATTTCGGGCAGATCGTCGTGCTCGGGCTCGTTCAGGGCGTCAGCGAATTGCTGCCGATCTCCTCGACCGCCCATATGCGGGTTGTGCCAGCCCTGCTTGGCTGGCCCGATCCAGGTTCCGCGTTCTCGGCGCTCATGCAATTGGCCGCGCTGGCGGCTGTGGTCAGCTATTTCAGGCGCGATGTCGGCAGCATCGTCGGCGGGGGGCTCGCGGCGCTCAGGACCCGCAAGTTCGCGACAGGGCCGGGCCGGCTGGCGCTCGGCATCGTGCTTGCGACGATTCCGATCGTGGTGGCGGGTGTTGCGCTTGCGCCCATGCTCAATCGCTGCGGCTCGCCTTTGCGTTCGCTGGAGGTAATCGGCGCGGCGTCGCTGGTGATGGCGCTGCTGCTGGCGGCGACGGAATGGTTTGCGAGCCACCGTCGTACGGTGGAGCAGGCGAGTTGGCGGGATTTCCTGCTGGTCGGCCTCGCCCAGGTCGGCGCCTTGATCCCCGGTGTCTCGCGCTCGGGCTCGACCCTGACCGCGGCGCTGGGGCTGGGCTTCAAGCGTGACGAGGCCGCGCGGTTCTCGTTCCTGCTCGGCCTGCCGGCCATCGCTCTGGCCGGGCTCAAGGAAGCCTGGGAGATCGCCAAGGTCGGCATAGACGCCCATGCCGTAGCACTGCTGGCGGTCGGCCTGATCGCGGGCTCGCTGGCTTCCTTCGCCGCGATCTGGGGCTTGATGCGGTATCTGGAGCGGATGTCGAGCTGGGCCTTCGTGATCTATCGGGCCGGGATGGGCATCTTCCTGCTATGGGCGGTCGCGACCGGCATGTTCGCTTGAATCCCGTGGTGCGAGGCAAGCCGCTGATCGGCATGAGCGCCCGGATGAAGCATTTTCATCGAAGAGGCAGGCGTAAGCTTGCGACGATCGCTCTTTTTCTGCTGTGCGCATTGGTTCAGCCTGCGCTGCCGGCGTCGGCCGCGGATTGGCGCTTCTGCTACGCGGGCTCTGGCAATGATCGCCGCTTCTATGTTTCGCAGCCGTTTCCGGCAGGCGGCTCCCTGGATGTCATCGAACGGCAGTGGGCGGTGTGGTTGAGGCGGCAAGCATTGCGATACGAGACGACCGGATGCCCGCGAGGCGCCGACCGCGCGGCGGTCGAGGACTCCCTCAGATCGGCCATTCGCTACAATGCAGGGCAGGGCCGCAGTGCCGTCGAGCTCGATTGGCAGCCCGCCCCGTGAACGCCGTGGCGCCGGGACCGGCTGCCGGACCCGCAAAAAGGCTATCTTGTCAGCTTGCCTGCCAGCCCGATCAGGTCGGCCAGCGTCGCGGCGCCCATCTTGCGCATGACCTGGCCGCGATGCACCTTCACCGTCACTTCGCTCAGCTTGAGGTCGGCTGCGATCTGCTTGTTCAGCCGGCCTGCGACGACGAAGGCCAGCACATCCTTCTCGCGCATCGTCAACGTCGCGAAGCGCGCCCTGAGTTCCGCCAGACCCGCTTCCTCCGACCTGCGCGCTCGATCCTGTCCGATCGCCGCGCGCACCGCATCCAGCAGATCCTGTTCGCGGAATGGTTTCAGCAGGAATTCCACCGCGCCCGTTTTCATGGCGCGCACCGCCATGGGCACGTCGCCATGGCCGGTCAGAAAGACGATAGGGAGCGGGTCGCCGATGCCCGCAAGCTCCGCCTGGAAGTCGATGCCGCTCGGCCCGGGCATCCTGACGTCGAGGACGAGGCAGCAAGGCCTGTCGGGCCGCCTGTGCAGCGAAAAGGCCGGGACCGAGCCAAAGGTCGCGACCGCATAGCCGACGGACCGGAACAGGCTGTCCAGCCCGTCGCGGACGGAAGGATCGTCGTCGACGACGAAGACGATCGGCTGCTCGTCATGCACGGTTCCGTTCCGATCCCGTTTCGCCGGCCGGCAAGGTGAAACCGAAGACCATGCCGCGGGGAGGATTTGCGGCGGCATAGATCATCCCGCCATGCGCCTCGACGATCGAGCGGCTGATGGCCAAGCCCATGCCCATCCCGCCGGGCTTGGTCGAGTGGAAAGCGTCGAAGATCCGCTCGATTGCGGCAGGGGCGAGGCTGATGCCGGTATCGCGGACGCTCACGGTGATCGTGTCCGCAAGGAAGATCGCGCCTGCCAGCACGGGGAGGGCAAGGCCGAGCCCCGTTCGTCCCAGGCGGAAGCGTTTATGGTCGAGGGAAGCCGTCCTCGGGCGCAAGGGGCGGCAAGCCCGGCCTCGATACCGAGGGTGCCTCAGCTCGGATTTTCGAGCGTGAAGAGGTCGGCGGCCTCGTCATAGGCGAAGTATTCGCCGTATCGGGCCCAGTTGGTGACGGCCTTGAGGGTTGTCGCAGCGTAATCCTCCGACATGTGGTCCTCGAGCTCGTCGCGGAAGCGTCCGGCCGGAGCCCGGTGGCTTGACCGTTCGTCGAGCACGCGGCGGATATGGGCCGCCAGCGGCACATAGGTGGCGAGCTGCTGGGCAAAGAGCCGCTTGCGCTCGTCGACTTCGCTGTCGGCGAAGCGCAGCCCCGGCGCGGTGAGCCTGATGTCGCCGCCTTCGAGGTCGGCGAAGCGGAGCAGCTGCAGCGTCTCTGCCACCGGGAAGAGATCGTCGATCTCGTGGTGGAGCTGCGCCGCAAGCAGCGGCAGATCGGCCTCGCCCTTGTAGGGCTCGGCCGCGATCGCCTCGATGAGGCCGGCCATCAGGTTGGTCGAGACGCGCGGCAGCGACATTGCGATGCCGGTGCCGGGGAAGAAGCCTTCGCGCGCCGGCGCGCCCGGGCGGGCGGTCATGCGTGCATAGATATCGTCCACCAAAGCGCGAAAGGCGGGTTCGAGGCGGTTGCGCGGCTGGGGCAACTCGACGCGCAGCTCCGCGATGACGCGGCCGGGGTTGGAGCCGAAGATCAGGATGCGGTCGCACATCAGCACCGCCTCCTCGATGTTGTGGGTAACCATCAGGATCGCCTCGATCGGCATCCGACCCTCGCACCACAGGTCGAGCAGATCCGTGCGCAGGGTCTCGGCGGTCAGGACATCGAGCGCCGAGAACGGCTCGTCCATCAGCAGGACCTTGGGATGCACGACCAGCGCGCGAGCAAGCCCGACACGCTGGCGCATGCCGCCCGATAGCTCCTTCGGATAGGCGCTTTCGAAGCCGTCGAGGCCGATGAGGTCGATGGCGGCGAGAGCCCGCTTGCGCCGCTCGGCTGGCGCCACGCCCTGCGCCTCCAGGCCGAGCTCGACATTCTCCAGCACCGTCAGCCAGGGGAACAGTGCGAAGCTCTGGAAGACGACGGCGACGCCGGCACTCGGTCCCGTCACCGGCCGGCCGCAGAATTCCACGGTTCCTCCGCTCGCCTGGATCAGCCCCGCGATCGCCCGCAGAAGGGTGGATTTCCCGGAGCCGGAGCGCCCGAGCAGTCCTACGATCTCGCCGGGTTTCAGCGCGATGTCGACCTTGTCGAGCACGACGAGGGAGCCCGTTGCGCCCTTGTCGTAGCTCTGGCAGACCTGCCGTGCCCGGATCAGCGGGGCCGAGAGGTTGCCGTTCGATGCGGAAGGCGCGGTGACGCTGTCCATGGATCAAGTCCTTTCGAGAGCTTCAGTCGAGGCGCATGCGGCGCTCGGCGAGGACATAGAGCGGGCGCCAGAGCAGGCGGTTCAGCAGGGTGACGAAGAGCGACATCACGGCGATGCCCAGCACGACACGGGGAAAGTCGCCGGCCTCGGTCGCGTTGGCGATGTAGGAGCCGAGCCCGTAGGCCTCGAGCTTGGTGTCACCCCAGCTCGCGACTTCGGCGACGATGCTGGCGTTCCAGGAGCCTCCGGAGGCCGTGAGGGCACCGGTGACGTAGTACGGAAAGATCCCCGGCAGGATGACGCGGCGCCACCAGACCCATGAGCGGAGCTGATAGACACGGGCCGCCTCACGCAGGTCGGTCGGAAAGGCGCTGGCCCCGGCGATGACGTTGAACAGAATGTACCATTGTGTGCCGAGCACCATCAGCGGCGAGAGCCAGATCTCCGGGCTCGCGCCGGTGCTGACGATCGCGATGACCGCGAAGGGAAACAGCACATTTGCCGGAAAGGCGGCGAGGAACTGCGCCACCGGCTGGACGCGCTCGGAAACGCCGGGTCGCAGACCGACCCATATGCCGACCGGCACCCAGATCACGCTCGCGACGGCGATCAGCACGACGACCCGCAGCAGGGTGACGAGCCCGCGCATCAGCGCGTCCCCGGCATCCACCCAGGTCAGGCTTTGCCCGACATAGGAAACGGCGACCCAGCCGGGCCAGGAGCCCAGAGCCACGATCAGGCCGAGCCAGGCGTAGTCCAGCGCGCGGCTCGCCGCCGGGGCGATCCTGACCGCTCGTGAGGATACGCGCCGAAGCCGCAAGAGCAGCAGGCGGCTGCCGAGCCAGGCGAATGGCTTCATCAGTCGCTTGAACAGCCGGGTGCGGCGCGCCAGTCCGTAGACCCATGAGTGGGGCTTGCGCTGCCCCGCCGTCTGCTCGAAGCGGAACTTGTCGGCCCAGGCGACGACCGGGCCGAACAGGAGCTGGTCGTAGAGGGCGATCACGACCGCCATGGCGAGCACGGCCCAGCCCACGGCCTTGAAGTCCTGTTCCTTGATGGCGACGGCGAGCCAGGAGCCGAGCCCCGGGAGCTGGACAGTGGTGTCGCCGACGGTGATCGCTTCCGACGCCACGACGAAGAACCAGCCGCCCGACATCGACATCATGGTGTTCCACACCAGGCCGGGCATCGCGAACGGAGCCTCCAGCCGCCAGAAGCGCTGCCAGGACGACAGGCCGAAGCTGCGGCTGACCTCGTCCAGGTCGCGGGGGACGGTCCGCAGCGACTGGTAGAAGGAGAAGGCCATGTTCCAGGCCTGGCTGGTGAAGATCGCGAAGATCGAGGCGCATTCCGCGCCGAGTTGGCTGCCCGGAAACAGCCCCATGAAGAAGGCGACGGTGAATGTCAGGAACCCGAGGACCGGAACTGATTGCAGGATGTCGAGCGCCGGGATGATGAGCATTTCGGCGCGGCGGCTCTTGGCTGCCAGGGGCGCTACCGCGAAGGTGAAGACCAGCGCGGCGATGATCGCGGCGAACATCCGCATCGTCGTGCGCAGGGCATATTCGGGCAGCAAGGCCGGATCGAGCGCCATGGGCGCAGTGGAGAGGCCGGCGAGCGGCGCATGCATCGCCACCGCGCCGTGGAATACCAGCACGGCGAGCGCGGCAAGCAGCGCGAAGGCGGCGAGGTCGTAGGTATTCGGCAGCACGCGCTCGCGGGCGAGGGCGGCAAGGGTGCTGGACCGCTCGGGGCTGTTGGACAGGAATGTCATCACGGAGCACCGGCTGAACAGTGGCCAGCATGGCCAATGGAGAATGCCGCGTTGCCGCTTGCCCGCCGCCGGAAGGTCCGGGAATGCGCGAAACAGGATCGTCGGGCCGCGTCCTCGCCACCTGCCGACTGCCAGCGGCATTCCAGGCGCCCATCCACATCGTTGAGCCGCCATTCGACAACGAGGCGGGGCCGTTTCGCCGCCATGCGCGGAGCAAAGTGCAGCACGCGGCAGCAATCCGGCCGCGTCGTCCCGTATTCGAATGGGAGCGCCGGCCGGCGAAAGGCGAGCACATTGTTCATGACGCATCTCCTTCGATCTGCTCGAAGTCGTCCTTCGCACCGGGCAATGCCCGGCGCGCGTACGGGGAAACGCAGGCGTGCGAGATCGCAGATCGACCTCGCAGCCGATCGACGTCACTCTCCCTCCCGCAGGAGCGCCGTGCGATGTGTGGAGGAGCCGCCCGATTGCTGCGACGCCATGCCTTGTTTGCGCCCTGTCATGGGCTGGATCAATCGGACGAAGGCATCGCCGATTATACCTAGGTATAGGTCGGTCGAGGACCGCGCCGCAGGGTGAAGAGCGCCTCGACAGCTCGATCAACTCAACAGGCGTCGATCGCTATCGGGGTGGCTTACCTGCGTTAGGGAAAGATGTTTGATGGAGGCTCGTTCGGGAGCGATTCCATGCAAGTCTTCGTTGACGGGCTCGATCGGGGCCTGGGTGCGATCTGTCTGGCAGCCCGATGGCTTGCGTTGCCGCTCGTCCTTTTACTGTTCTTGCAATGGCCATTGCGCGACCTTTTCAAAGCTTGGTCGCGTGAAGCGAACGATCTCGGGCAATGCGTGTTCGCTCTTTACGTCGCCGTATCGCTGACGGCGGCCACCCGTTCCGGTGCTCACCTGGCGAGCGATGCCCTGGCGCATCGGCATGGGGAGAAGCTGCGCCGGGCGCTTGAGATCGGGCTCATCGTGCTTGGGCTTCTGCCCTGGTCCCTGTTCCTGCTGATCGTCGRTTGGCCGGCTTTGCTGGCCAGCCTTCGGGGGCTCGAATCGTTCCCGGATACCGGCAATCCCGGCTATTTCCTCATTCGCGCCTCGGGCTTCATCCTGGCTGCGCTCGTCTTCGCATCCGGCGTGCTCGGTTTGCTGCGGAGGCCCGCGTGAGCCAGTGGCTCGGACTTGTCATGCTCGGCGGCGTCGCGCTGGGCGCTATCACGACGGGGTTGCCTGTCTGGGGCGTTCTGATCTGCCTCGCGGCGATAGGTGCCGCCGTGTCCGCTGTTCTCGACGCTTCCGGAGCCGGGCTCTTTGCCGCGCTGCCGAGCCGGCTCGTCGGCCTGCTGGAATCGGATCTGCTACAGGCACTGCCGCTGTTCGTCTTCATGGGAGCGCTGCTGAACCGCCTGCCGCTCGCTCGAATTCTGTTCCGCGCGGCGTTGTGCCCCTTCGGTGGTGCACGCGGAGCGACGCTCGCGCTCGGTGCCATCCTGGGGCCGATGAACGGTTCCGTCAGCGCCAATGCTATCGCCCTGACGCGAGCGATCGAGCCCGCTCTGGCCGAACATGAGGTCACGCCCGCCGAGAGCGTTGCATTGTTGACGGTCGCCAGCACGCTCGGCGTGCTGGTTCCACCTTCGCTCGTCCTGATCCTGCTCGGCGATGCGATGATGGCGGCTCATACCATCGCGCTCAATGCGACCGGACGGGTCGATCGCATCGTCAACACACAGGACGTTTTCCGCGGCGCCATGTTGCCGGCCGGGTTGTTTCTCGCGACCTGCCTCGCCCTGGCGTTTCTGCGCCGGGAGTCCGGCCGGCGCCTTCCGGTGCCGACGCTGGCGGAAGCTGCTCTCGCGCTCCTCACCGTCGGCTTCATCGGCGGGTTGCTCGTCGGCGTCGCGCTCGGCTATTTCTACGCGGTCGAAGCCGCTGCGATGGGGGCGGTCGGCCTGCTGGCCGCGGGAGTGCTGAGCCGCCAGCTGAATCTTGCGCGGCTGAAGGCGGCCCTCGACGATACGCTGGCGATGACCGGCGCATTGATGGCGCTGCTGGTTGCGGCGACGACTTTCACGCTCGTCTTTCGCGTGCTCGGAAGCGACCGGCTCATCGCGGGCTGGATGGAGGCGGTGCCCGGCGGTCCTCTGGGGATTCTGGGGGCGGGTCTCGGCCTGATTTTCCTGGCAGCCTTCGTTCTCGATGCCTTCGAGATCATCTTCGTGCTGATTCCGATCCTGCTGCCGCCGATCTTGATGCGGGTCGAGGATGCGCAATGGGTCGCTGTCCTGACTCTGCTCATCCTCCAGACGAGCTTCCTGCTTCCGCCGCTCGGCTACGCTTTGACGATGACGCGGGCAGCCTCGACCCGGCGAGCGCCGTTGCGGGCCGCTATGGCGTCGCTCGCTCCCTTCATCCTGGTGCAGCTATGCGTGACGGCGGCGGTGGTTTACTGGCCGAGCCTCGCGCATTTGGGGAGGGCGCCAGAGCCGGCTGTTGCGGCTCCTTCCGAAGCCGACGCCACACGCCGCCTGCGCGATATCGTTCCTCCCTCCGACCTGTTGGAGATCGGGCCGCCGAAGTTTTGACGGAGGCCGGACAAACTCGGCTCACAGGAAGTGCCTGGCTTAAAAAAAGGGAGTCGCTTGGCTTGCCGCACCGGGCTTCACAAAGGAAATCCTCGACCGGATGATCTCCCGCTCGCGTGAAGAGCATGCGATCAAACAAAGAGATGGAGCATTTCAGCGATTCAGAGAAACGCGGAAATGCTCTAGTGCTGGGGAAGTGCTTCTCCGTGCCCCCTGCCATCGACTGCGGCATCCAATGATCAGCGATAGGGACTCATCCTTGCAGCACCACGCCGGAATCTCCCTCCTTCCCGGCACGGCCTCCGGGCCGATCGTCGTGATGGCGGAGCCGCTGAGCTTCTGGGGCGGTGTCGATCCGGCTACGGGAACGGTGATCGACGTGCACCATCCCTCGCACGGCGTCTCGCTTGCCGGCGCGGTCGTGCTGATGCCGACCAGCCGTGGCTCCTGCTCAGGATCCGGCGTGTTGCTGGAGCTCGCGCTCTCGGGGCGCTGTCCCGCGGCGCTGATCTTCGCCGGCCCTGAGGATACGCTGACGCTCGGCGCCATCGTCGCGGCGGAGATGTTCGGACGCTCCATTCCGGTCGTTCGCCTGCCGGAAGAAGCGTTCGCCGCTCTCGCTTCCGCTGCCGAGGCGGAGATCGTGCCGGACGCTGTCCTGGCTGATGGCGGGCGGGTGCAAATCCCCCTTTCCGCGGCTGTGCATGGCGACCTGCAGCTTTCCACCAGCGATCGCCGCTTGCTCGCTGGCGACGAGGGGATCGCAGCGCAGCAGGCCATGCGGATCGTCTGTGCCATGGCACGCCAGCAGGGCGCGACGGCGCTCGTCGACGTGACGCGGGCCCATGTCGATGGCTGCATCTATGCCGGTCCGGCCAATCTCATCTTCGCCGAGAAGATGGAGCAGTTGGGCGCCCGAACTCGCGTCCCGACGACGATGAACGCGATTTCGGTGGATCACGCCAACTGGCGCCGCCAGGGAGTGGCGCCGGAGTTCGGCGAGCCTGCGGCGCGCCTGGCGGACGCCTATGTGCGGATGGGCTGCCGGCCGAGCTTCACCTGCGCTCCCTATTCCCTGCCGGGGCCGCCCGCCCTGGGGGAGGCGATCGGCTGGTCGGAATCGAATGCCGTGATCTTTGCCAATTCGGTATTGGGAGCCCGGACCGCGAAACACCCCGACTTCCTGGATTTCTGCATCGCGGTCTCCGGTCGTGCGCCGCTTGCCGGGGCGTTTCTCGACGAAGGCCGGCGTGCGCGCCGTGCGGTTCGGGTGGAGTTGCCGGAAGGAGCGGACAGCTCGGCCTGGCCGCTCATCGGCTATCTCACCGGCCTGGCTTCGCCGGACCGGGTCCCGCTGATCAAGGGGCTCGCGAAGGCGCGCCCGGCGCGGGACGATCTCAAGGCACTCTGCGCCGCGTTCGGTACGACCTCGGCGGCGGCCATGCTGCATATCGAGGGCATCACGCCGGAAGCGGACAGCCTCGGCGGCAGCCCCGAAGACGAGGTCGTCATCACGCGTGCTGCGCTGGCAGCCGGCTGGCGCCACCTGAATGACGGACCGGCGGGCATCGATCTCGTCGCGATCGGCAGCCCTCACGCCTCACTGGAAGAGTGCAGGGCCGTCGCTGAGCGACTTGACGGACATCGCCTTGCCGGAAATCTCTCCGTCATCATCACCACGGGGCGGGACGTCGTCGCAGCAGCAGAGGCCGAGGGAACGCTGGCAGGTCTGCGGCGGAGCGGCGTCGACGTGGTTCCCGATCTCTGCTGGTGCTCGATTACGCGCCCGGTCTTTCCGGAGAGGGCGAAGGTGGTCCTCACCAACTCCGGAAAATACGCGCATTACGGACCGGGGCTCTCCGGCTGCACCGTCAGGCTCGGGACATTCGAGGACTGCATCGAAGCGGCTCTCACCGGCGCCGCGCCAGCCCGGTTGCCAGGCTGGCTTTCCTGAGTCGGCCGGCGGCCCGCTGCTCGCCGGTCCGGCGCTGCGGGGCACGCGGCTGCGCCCCACAGGATATATTCAGTTCGATCCGTGCCCGGTTCAGCTGCCCGAACGGCCTGCGAGCTGCGGCACGAACATGTCGCTCCACTTGGCGGGCTTCACCTTGATCGAGCCGGCCTTGTGCATGAACTCGGCGAACTGCATCACGCCTTCGGGCGTGGCGGTGAAGCGCGAGTCCTTGTCCTCGATCATCTGCTGCACCTCGGCGGCATCGACCTTCACCTTCGAGCTCTTGGCGAAGATCTCGGCGGCGAGTTTCTTGTCCTTCTCGATCAGTGCGGTGGCATCGTCCATCGCGTCGATGAAGGCCTGGGTCATCTTCGGATTGGCGTCGACGAACTTCTTCGGCGCGAAGGTGACGTCGAGCGTCAGGTTGCCGAGATAGTCGACCGAGTTGAGCACGCGCTGGATGCCCGGGCTCTTGGCCTCGATGTACTGGAAGGGCGGCGAGGTGAAATGCGCCTTGATCTCGGTCTTGCCGCCGATCAGCGCGGCGAGCGCCTCCGGATGCGGCAGGCTCACCGTCATCGGGTCCATCTTGGCGTAGTTGGCGTCGCCGAATTCCTTGGCCGCGATCATCTGCAGCACGACGGCGGCGAGCGAGGTCTTGATGCCGGGCAGGGCGATCTTGTCCGTCGCGGTGAAGTCCTTGAGCGACTTCAGCTCCGGCTTGTTCGCCATCAGCCACAGCGAGGTCGAGCTCATGCCGGAGACGCCGACGACCTCGACGCCTGGGATGCCCTTGGCCTTGGCCCAGAGCGTGACGAAGCCCGGCGCGCCGGTGCCGGCGAAGTCGAGCGTGCCGGCCATCATCGCGTCATTGATGACGTTGCCGCCATCGAGCATCAGCCAGGTCACCTTGATGTCGCCGAGGCCGGCGGCCTTGGCGCGCTTCTCCAGGAACTGCTGGTCCTGCATCACGATGAGCGGCAGGTAGAGGATGCCGAAGCCTTTTGAGACGCGGACCTCGCTGACCTCGGCGCGGGCCGGGGCGGCAAGTGCCGCGCCGAGCGCTACGGCCGTGAAGGCGGTGCGCAGGAAAGTCTTGAATGTCATTGGATGTTTCCCTCCGAGTGACGGCCGTTCGGCCTTGTGAAACCAGAGCATTTTCGAGCGAAGTGGATGCCGGCTTGCGCGAGGAAGATGCGATAAGACAAGGGCATTTCCGCGTTTCGGAAAAACGCGGAAATGCCTCGGTGTCAGTGCTGCATGCCCCAGCGGCGGATCGTCTTGCGCTCGATGGTGGCGAATATGACGTTCTCGACGAAGAGGCCGATCAGGATCACCGTGAACAGGCCGGCGAAGACATTCGCCGTCTCCAGCTGGTTGCGGTTCTCGAAGATGAACCAGCCGAGGCCGCCCGAGCCCGACGAGACGCCGAAGACGAGCTCGGCCGCGATCAGCGTGCGCCAGGCGAAGGCCCAGCCGACCTTGAGGCCGGTCAGGATCGCCGGGAAGGCGGCCGGGATCAGGATGAGCCGCACCAGCTTCAGGCCGCGCAGCCCATAGTTCTGCCCGACCATGCGCAGCGTGTTCGACACCGAGCGGAAGCCGGCATGGGTGTTGAGCGCGATCGCCCAGAGCACTGAGTGGACGAGCACGAAGATCACGCTGCCGGTGCCGAGCCCGAACCAGATCAGCGCGAGAGGCAGCAGCGCGATGGCGGGCAAGGGGTTGAACATCGAGGTCAGCGTTTCCAGCAGGTCTGCACCGATGCGCGAGCCGATCGCCAGTGTCGTGAGCAGAGCGGCGAGCACGATGCCGATGCTGTAGCCGATGATGAGGGTCTGCAGCGAAACCAGCATGCGCTGCGGAATGACGCCATTTGCGATGTTCTCGACAAAGGCCGCGAGGGTCTGGCCGAAGGTCGGGAAGAGCAGCGGGTTGCCGAGCCAGCGGCCATAGACCTCCCAGGCGATGGCGAGGACGGCGAGGATCAAGCCCTTGCGGACGAAGCCGAGGCGATAGATCCGCTCGGCCCAGCCGATGGTCTTGGCGACGACGGGGGCGTCGCTGGAGTTGACGTCGCGGATGATTTCCGGACGGAAGCTGACGAGATCGGTCATGTCGGTCACCTCCGGCTCAATGATGCGCGAACAGCATGTCGTTGATGCGGGTTTCGAGCGCGGCCTGCTTGCCGGTGCCCATCTCCTCGGGCGGCACGCTGTTGAGCTCGGCCTTGACCTCGCCCGGATGCGGCGAAAGCAGCAGGATGCGGGTGCCGATGCGGATGGCTTCCTCGATGGAATGGGTGACGAACAGCACGGTGAACTTCGTATCGTCCCAGAGCCGCAGCAATTCGTCCTGCATCTTGCGGCGGGTCAGCGCGTCGAGCGCGGCGAAGGGCTCGTCCATCAGCAGCACGTCGGGCTCCATCGCCATGCCGCGGGCGATGGCGACGCGCTGTTTCATGCCGCCGGAGAGCATGTGCGGGTAGCTGTCGATGAACTTGGTCAGGCCGACCTTGTCGATATAGGAGCGGGCGCGCTCGGCGGCTTCCGCCTGCGTGGCACGGCCCGAGGCCGTCAGCGCGAAGACCACGTTCTCGCGCACCGTCTTCCAGGGCAGGAGCTGGTCGAATTCCTGGAACACCATCATTCGGTCCGGCCCGGGTCCGGAGACCTTGCGGCCCTTCAGGCTGATGTCGCCCTCGACGGGCGTCAGGTAGCCGCCGATCGCCTTGAGCAGAGTCGACTTGCCACAGCCGGACGGGCCGAGCAGGACGAAGCGGTCGGACGGATAGACGTCGAAGGACACGCGCCGCGTCGCGGTCACCACCGCGTCCGGCGTCTTGTATTGCAGCGTCACGCCCTCGACCGTGAGGAGCGGAGTCGCAGAAGCAGCGTCGAACGGGGCCAGCATGCACCCTCCCATGTCTCGTTTCCATGCGCACTTATGGGCGCTTGCGAGATGAGATAGCGTAGCAAGCTGACGTGAACCTGACCGGCGCTGCCCGGCCTGTCGGAAGCTCGTTGAGGGAGGTAGATCCGCTTGCGCGTGCTCGTCGTCGAAGACACCGCCGATATCGCCGAGGCCGTCGTGATGCGGCTCGAGAAGATCGGTCACGCCGTCGATTGGGAGCAGGACGGCGTCACGGCTGCCGAGTTGCTGGCGGTGCAGGCCTATGACCTCGTCATCCTCGACCTCAGCCTGCCGGGGCAGGATGGGCTGGCGGTTCTCCGGCAGATGCGGGCGCGGCGGCTGACGACGCCGGTGCTTGTGCTGACGGCGCGTTCGGCCGTGGACGAGCGCATCGGCGCGCTCGATCTCGGCGCCGATGACTACCTGGTCAAGCCCTTCGACTATGGTGAGCTCGAAGCGCGGGCGCGGGCACTGCTCAGGCGCAGTGCTGGCCAGCCCGACAACATGCTGCGCGTCGGGCCTCTCGCCATCGACCGGGCAGGGCGCGTCGCGACAGTCGGCGACCGGCCCCTCAACCTGACGCGCCGCGAGCTGACCGTACTCGAAATCCTCGCCGCCCGGCCGGAGCGGATCGTGCCCAAGGAGGAACTGGTCGAACAGCTCTTCAACTTCGACCAGGAGGCCAGCCCCAACGCAGTCGAGCAATTCGTGGCGCGGCTGCGCCGCAAGCTCGCGGACACGCCGGTCGAAATCCGGACCCTGCGCGGATTGGGGTATCAGCTTGCTGCTCTCTGATCTGCGCCTGTCGCTCCGTTTCCGCATCGTCGCCGTGCTCTCGGCGGTGCTGTCGGCAGGGGCGATTTTGCTCGGATTGGCGGCCTGGCACTCATCCTCGCTTGCCGCGCGGCAGGCTTACGACCGGCTGCTTGCCGGCGGCGCGGTGCAGATCGCCGAGAATGTCTATGTGCAGGGCGGGGTGGTGACGGTCGATCCGCCCGTCTCCACGATCGCGACGCTCGCCGCCTACGATCTCGTCTTCTACAAGGTCGTCGATCCGCGCGGTGTCGTGGTCGCCGGCTACGATGATCTCGCTTCGGATGCCGACCCCGTCGATATCCGTGCCGGGGTCGTTCTGGAGGATGGTCTCTATCAAGGCCAGCCGGTGCGTATCGCCAGCCTCGCCCGGCAGATCGATCTTCCCGGAACGAACAACTGGGCGACCATCGTCGTCGCGCAGACGACCGATGCGAGGCGCGCGCTCGCCCGCGACCTGACGCTCAAGGCGCTCGGCGTCATTGCGGTCATGAGCCTGCTCGCCCTGTTGGCGACGGGTTATGCCGTGACGCTGGCGCTGAAGCCCCTGACGCGCATCGAGCGCGAGATCGCGAGCCGCCGGCCCGACGATCTCAGGCCGATCGCGGCCGAGCCCCCGGCGGAAATCCGCAATCTCGTCGAGGCGATCGACGACTTCATGCGCCGTTTGTCCGAGCGCATGGCGATCATGCAGCGCTTCATCGCCGACGCCGCCCATCAGATCCGCACGCCGCTGGCGGCGCTCGATGCCCAGGTCGAAATCCTGCTTGCGACGCCCGCATCGCGGCGCAAGGTCGATACCGTCAAGCGGATCCATGAACGCACAGCCGAACTCGGCCGCCTCACCGGGCAGCTTCTTGACCATGCGATGGTGATCCACCGCAAGGATGCCGCCGCGATGGCGGCGGTCGATCTGAACCAGCTGGCGAAGGCCGTTCTGGCCAAGACGGTGCCGCTCTCGCTGTCCCGCGAGGTCGACATCGCCTTCATACCGGCCGAGCCGCCGCCGATCGTGAACGGCGATGCCGTGAGCCTGCGCGAAGCCCTGGGAAACCTGATCGACAACGCGCTGAAGCACGGTGCCGAGAGTCGGCTTGTCGTGACGGTGGGCGAGGACGCGGAGCATGCATGGATCGACGTGGCCGATGACGGCGGCGGGTTTCCGGAGCCGCCCGAAGATCTCCTCCTCCCTTTCGCGAAAGGCGCAGCCTCCACCGGTTCGGGGCTTGGCCTGTCCATCGCGGTGGAGGTTGCGACGGCCCATGGCGGTGAGCTTGCCGTCTCGCGCGACGGCCGGATGACGCGGGTGCGCCTCACCCTTGCGCGGACATGGCCGGGCTTCCGAACGGTGGCCCGTTGATGGGGCTGGCACCGATCCCGGCGAGCCTCAGTCGAATTCCTTGCGGAACTTTTCGCTGACCGTAGCTGCTGACCGGAAGCGGCCGATTGAGAACGGCTCCAGGGGCGTCTGCGTCGCTCCGTCGACGATCATCTCGGCGAGGCATAGCCCCACGCCGGGGCTGATCTGGAAGCCATGGCCGCAGAAACCGAAGGCGTGGAACAGCCCCGGCGTCGTCTCGCTCGGCCCGATGACCGGGATCATGTCGGGCAGATAGGCCTCGATGCCGGACCAGACGCGGATGACATGGCATTGCGCGAGCACGGGCGCGACGCGCGCCAGCGCCTTCATCGCCGCGAGCGTCTTGACCGGCGGTACGGGGGCCCGGTTCGCCTGTGGATCGGCCGCCGTGCGCGGATAGCCGGCAAGGATGATGTTCCCGCGCGGGATCTGCCGGAAGATGACCGAGCCGTCGATCGCCTGGACGGAAGGCTCGATCATGTAGGGGAAAGGCTCCGTCACGAACTGCGGCGGTCCCGCGGGAAAGAGGGGCGCCGTTTCGCCGAAGCGCTCCGCGATCTCCAGCGCCCAGGCGCCGGCGCTGTTGACGAGCGCGCCGCAGCTCAGCGTGCCGCCATCCGCAAGCGTCAGCATGAAGCCGTCGCCTGAACGATCGACAGCGGCGACGCATGTGTTCTCGCGGATCACCGCGCCGTGCCGCGCCGCGGCGCGCACGACAGCCGGCGTGGCGAGGCGTGGATTGGCGGTAGCGTCGCGGGCCGAGTAGGTGGCGGCGACGGCGCGCTCGCCGAGCCAGGGCCAGCGTCGCCTGAGATCGGCCGGACCGACGCGCTCGATCGCAAGCCCATAGGACTCGGAGACCTTGGCGTAGCCCTCCAGCTTGGCGTGCTCTTCCTCGTCATAGGCAAGGTAGAGATGCCCGGTCTGCTCGAACTCGCAGTCCTCGCCGATCAGCGCGTCGAAATCCTCCCAGAGCGCCTGGGAGCGCAGGGAGAGCGGATACTGGCCCGGAAACCGCCCCTGGAGGCGCAGATTGCCGAAGTTGACGCCGCTAGACTGGGCGCCGACGACGCCCTTCTCGACCAGGGTCACGCGTTGTCCGCGCCGCGCCAGGAAGAAGGCGGTCCAGGCCCCGACGAGCCCGCCGCCGATGATGGCGACATCCGTGCTGTGCGGGCTCATGCGCCATCCCCGGCTGCGGCGAGCGCGATCGGCTTGACCGGTGCCTGGCCGCGCAACCTCCCGGCAGTGGCGCCGTCGCTACCGGCACTGGCCGCGACGATCTCCTGCAAGGCGGGGCCGCAGACGCGGCCTTGGCAGCGCCCCATCCCGCAGCGCGTCATCGCCTTCACGCGGTTGACCTCGACCGGACCGAGATCCCTCGCCATCGCCGCGCGCACCTCGCCGATCGTCACGTTCTCGCAGCGGCAGAGCGTCACGGAATCGGGCAGGGCGGCGATTTGCGCCTTCGGCCAGGCGAAGGCGAGGGCGAGCCCCCGCTGGAAGCTGCGCAAGCGCTCGACCTGCCGCGCCAGCTGCCTGATGGCCTCGATGTCCTGAGCCTGTCCGATATCCGACAGGATCGCATGGGCAGCCAAGGCGCCGCTCGCCTCGGCCGCATCGGCCCCGCCAATTCGCACGCCGTCGCCGGCGAGGTAGAGGCCCGGTCGCGCCCGGCCCATTCGGTCGATTTCTGGAAGGAACAGCCTGAAATCGGTGTCGTAGGCGAATTGCGCCCCGGCCAGGTCGGCAAGTTGCGTTTCAGGCTTCAGGCCATGGCCGAGTGCGACGGCGTCGCAGGCGAAGCGGCGTTCGCGACCCTGGGCGTCGCGCAGGACGAGCGCCTCGACGCGCCCTGCGCCTTCGATCGCGACCGGCGTCACCCCATGCAGCATGGCGGTTCCGGCGCGCAGCGAGGCGCCCATGTACCAGAGCCCGCGGAGCAGGGTTCGCGGCGCGGGAAGCAGCGCCGGCATGGCGGCGGCCTTGGCCGACAACGGGGTCGTATCGGCGATGACGGCGATGTCGGCGCCCATGTCGCGATATTGCTTGGCGGCCAGCGCCAGCAGCGGGGAGGAGCCGAGGAAGGCGACGCGGCTCCCGATCAGGCAACCCTGATCCTTCAGCGCCACCTGGGCGCCACCGAGCGTGAACACTCCCGGCAGGGTCCAACCGGGCATGGGGGCCACCCGGTCCATCGCGCCGCTGGCGATCAGCAGCTTGTCGAAGGCCAGCGTCTCCGCCTTCCCCTCGTGCAGCAGATGCAACTGCTTGCCGTCGATGGCCCAGACGAGCGTGCGGGGGCGATAGTCGATGGCGGGGAGCAGAGCTTCGAAGCGGCGATGCAGGGCGGCGTAACGCTGCGCTTCCGAACCCATCAGCCGGTTCATGTCGAGGGCGAGATCATCCGCGGGACGCCGATAGCCTTGCCCGCCGGCCCTGGCCCCCTCATCGATCAGGATGGGCCTCAGGCCCTTCGCGCAAAGCACCTCGGCGGCGCTGATGCCGGCCGGACCGGCGCCGACGATGACGATGTCAGCCATGGGCGGCGGCCAGCGGTTGCGGCTCGGCGAACAGCGCCATCCCGTCGGAGACCGGCGTGGTACAGGCTCTGATCCGGCCGCCTTCCGCGCTCCAGACCCAGCAGTCCTGGCAGGCGCCCATGAGGCAGAAGCCGGCGCGCGGCTCGCCGCCGAATTCCAGTCGGCGGATCAAGGCGCCGCTTTCGAGCAGCGCTGCGAGGACGCTGTCGCCGACCGTCGCCTTGATGGTCGTGCCGTCGAAGCTGAGTGTCGCCTGCCGTCCGGCGCGCGCCGCCACGCGGCGGAACTGGGGCTTCGGAGCGTCCATGCGAATTCCTGGCGAGTTATTTCAATGCAATAGTTTCTCTTGGATATTGATAAGTCGGCCGACGACCTGTCAAGCGCTTCCTCCGCATTGCTCAGACGCGGGAAATGGCGTGCGCGGTTGCGATGACGAGGGAGGAAAAGCGCGCGACGACCTCGGCATGGCTGTAACGCGAGGTCGACGTGGCGATATTGACGGCCGCCTCCGGTTGGCCGTGGTGATCGACGATCACGGCCGCGATGGAGGCGTCGCCGAGATAGACCTCTTCGAAGGCCGTGGCGTAGCCCTGGGCCGCCGATTGGCGCAGCTTCTCGCGCAGCGCCTCGCGCTGCCACGTGGTCGAGGGCGTGTGCGGCTTGAGGTCGGACGCATCGATGATCGCCATCGCCTCGTCCTCGGGGAGGCGCGACAGCATGGCGATGCCCGGCGCCGTACAATAGGCCGGCATCCGCGTGCCGATGATGACGTCGGTGTTCAGCACATGCCGACTCAGGAAGCGCGAGACGAAGATGATTTCCGTGCCGTCCCGCACGGTCAGGTTGATCGTCTCCTCGGTCTCCTTGCTCAGGTGCATGAGATAGGGCATCGCCCGATCGAGCAGGCGGCTGCTGCGCACGAAATGATAGCCGAGATCGAGCGTCTTGGCGGTCAGCTCGAAGCGCTTGGTCTGCGCGTCCTTCCGCAGATAGCCGAGCTTGGTGAGCGTATGCGTGAAGCGCTGCGCAGCACTGAGATCCATACCGGTCTCCGACGCGACCTGCGACAGGTTCAGCGTCTGATGCTGGCGGCCGAAGGCGGAGAGAACGCGGAACGCCTTCTCGACCGAGTTGACCATCAGCACATCGTCTTTGCGCCCGGCCTCATCGGCTGTCGCGGCTGCTCGCTTGCGGCCGTTCTGTTTCGGTTCGGGCATCGTCATCTGGGCCTGCTCTCCTGGGTCGATCAATGGCTGTGACCGGCGGCCTTGACAAGGTGGCGCAATCTCGTTGATTATTCAATAGAAGTTATCGTATAGAAATAAACACTCATCGGAGAGCGCCATGAAGGATTCTGTTCTGGTCGAGGTGCGCGGCGCGGTCGGCTTCCTGACCCTCAACCGCCCGCAGATCCTCAACGCCTGGAACGCGCCCATGCGAACCCGCCTCGTCGAGGGGCTGGAGGAGCTGGAGGCGAACCAGGCGGTGCGCGCGATCATCCTCACCGGGGCGGGGGATCGTGCCTTCGGGGCCGGTCAGGACCTCAACGAGACCAAGACCTTCGATCCCGACCGGGCCGAAGCCTGGATGCATGAGTGGGAGCGCCTCTATGACCGCATCCGCTCGCTCTCGAAGCCGATCATCGCGGCGCTGAACGGCGTTGCGGCTGGCTCGGCCTTCCAGGTCGCGCTGCTCTGCGACCTGCGTATCGGCCATGACGGCGTCACCATGGGCCAGCCCGAGATCAATTCCGGCATCGCCTCGGTGACCGGCCCCTGGATCATGAAGGAGATGATCGGGCTCGCCCGGACCATCGACCTCACCCTGACGGGCCGCATGATGGATGCCGACGAGTGCTTCCGCATCGGCCTGATCAACCGGATCGTGCCGAAGGATAAGGTCATGGAGGCCTCGCTGGCGCTGGCCGAGGAGCTCGCGGCCAAGGCGCCTGTCGCCATGCGGCTCAACAAGGCCCGCTTCCGCGAGGTCACCGAGGAGAGCTTCCGCGAGTGCCTGGCCGCCGGCATCCGCACCCAGCGCGAGGCCTACGCGACCGGCGAGCCGGCGCGGATGATGGAAGCGTTTCTCGCCAAGCGCGCCGCGCGCAAGAGCGCCTGACGACCTGATCACCCACGGGGAAATGCGGAAAACCGCTTGAAGGGGAGAAGACGATGACGAGCAGAAGCACCAATCCGACGAGGCGTACCCTGCTGCAACTGGCCGGCGGCGCTGCCGCAGGCGCGCTTGCGGCACCCTATCTCATCGGCACGGCACGCGCCGCCGTGCAGATCACGGTCGCCGATCCCGGCGGCCCGTTCGGTCCCGCCTTCCGCAAGGCCTTCTATGACCCGTTCGAGAAGGCGACCGGCAACAAGGTGGTCAACGTCGCGCGCGAGGCGGAGCCGACCGCGCAGTTCAAGGCGATGGTCGAGACGAAGTCCTACACCTGGGACGTCTGCACGCTGACGCTCTCGGCCCGCGACATCCTGAAGGCGCAAGGCCTGCTCGACCCGATCGGCTTCGCCCATGCCGACGTGCCGAAGCTGATGCCGCAGGCGATCTCGCCCGAGTTCATGGGCACGGACGTCTATTCGACGATCTTCGCCTACCGGACCGACAAGGTGAAGAACGCGCCCGCAAGCTGGACCGACTTCTTCAACGTCGAGAAGTTCCCGGGCCGCCGCTCGATGCGCAAGAACCCGATCGACAGCCTCGAGCAGGCCCTGCTTGCCGATGGCGTGCCGCTCGACAAGCTCTACCCGCTCGACATCGACCGCGCCTTCAAGGTGCTCGACAAGATCAAGCCGCATATCGCGGTCTGGTGGACTGGTGGCGCCCAGTCGACGCAGCTCCTGCAGAGCGGCGAGGTCGACATGACCACGGGTTGGAACGCCCGGCTGCAGGCGGCGATCGACGGCGGCGCGCCGGCGAAGATCGTCTGGAACCAGGGCCTCTATTCGATCGAGGGCTGGGGACTGCCGAAGGGCGGCCCGAAGGCGGATGTCGCCCGCCAGTTCGTCCGCTTCTGCTCGGACCCGAAGGCGCAGGCGGTCTTCACCGACGCCCTGGCCTATGGCCCGACCAATCTCGACGCCTATCAGACGATCCCCGCCGAGCGCGCCAAGGTCCTGCCGACCTCGCCGGAGAACCTGAAACTGATGGCCATCGCCAATGAGGATTGGTGGAGCGCCAACCGCGCCAAGGTGAGCGAGCGCTTCAACTCCTGGCTCCTGACCTGATGGCGATGGCGACGAGCGCCGCGATGACCATGACCCAAACAAGAACCGCCAAGCTCGTCGTCGAGGGTCTGTGCAAGCGCTATGGCGCGACCACGGCCCTCGAGCCCAGCTCGCTCAGTGTCGCCGAGGGCGAGTTCCTGACTTTGCTGGGGCCTTCGGGCTCCGGCAAGACGACGCTGCTGCAGCTTATCTGCGGGCTGGTCGAGGCGAGCGAGGGCAGGGTCGTCATCGATGGCCGCGACCAGTCGGCCATGCCGGTGCATCAGCGCGATATCGGCCTTGTCTTCCAGCATTATGCGCTGTTTCCGCACCTGACGGTGGCGGAGAACATCGCCTTTCCGCTCAAGATGCGCGGGCGCCCGGGCGCGGAGATCGCGAAGCGTGTCTCGGAAACCCTGGAGATGGTGCATCTCGGGCATCTTGCGGGGCGTTTCCCGCGCGAATTGTCCGGGGGCCAGCAGCAGCGCGTCGCGCTGGCGCGCTGCTTCGTCTACCAGCCCTCGATCATCCTGATGGATGAGCCGCTGGGCGCACTCGACAAGAAGCTGCGCGAGCACATGCAGATCGAGATCAAGCGGCTGCACCGCGAGAGCGGCGCCACGATCGTCTATGTCACGCATGATCAGGAGGAGGCGCTCGCGATGTCCGACCGCATCTGCCTGATGAACCATGCCAGGATCGAGCAGCTCGGCACGCCGCGCGAGATCTACGAGCGCCCGCGCACCGCTTTCGCCGCCGATTTCATCGGCATCTCCAACATCTTCCGCGGCCGCTGGGACGGCAACGGCTCGCTCGAAACCGCGCATGGACACTTCGCACTGCCGCGCGGAGCGCGTTGCGAGAGCCAGGATGCGGCGCTGGTTATCCGGCCCGAGAACCTGCGCCTCGGCGCACAGGACGGCAACGCGGTGAACGGGCGCGTCAGCGAGATCGTCTATGCCGGCTCCGAGACGCGCGTCATCGCCGCGCTTCAGGACGGCGGCCAGCTCGTGCTGCGCCTCGGCCCCGACGATGTGGTGCCCGCAATCGAGGAAACCATCGTCGCCGGCTGGCCGCGCGACAAGGCGGTGCTGGTCGCATGAGCACTGTCAGCATCAGCGGCGCGCCGGCGCGCACGAGCAGTTTGCGCCTCAGCGCGCTCTGGCTGGCGGTGCCCGGCGTTCTGTTCCTTGCGGTCTTCTTCGTCTGGCCGGTTGCTCAGCTTCTCGGTCTCAGCGTCGTCGACCCGGATAGCGGAGCCTTCTCGGCGAATGCCTATCAGCGCATCGCCGCGACCGACGTCTATCTGCGCGTGCTCGGCATCACCTTCCGCATCGCCGGCTGGACGGCGCTGTGGTCGCTGCTGATCGGCTATCCGCTGGCCTATTGGCTCGCGCGCCTGCCCGACATGTTCCGCGGGCGGATGTTGCTTTTCGTCATGGTGCCGTTCTGGACGAGCTATCTCGTCAAGACCTTCGCCTGGATGCTGATCCTCGGCCGAAGCGGGGTCATCAACTCCCTGCTGACCGGCTCGCATGTGGTCGACCAGCCGCTTTCGCTGATCAACAACCAGTTCGGCGTGATGGTCGGCATGGTCCACGCCATGGTGCCCCTGGCTGTGATGACCATGCTGCCGGTGCTGGCCGGCATCGACCGGCGCCTGGTCCAGGCGGCTCAGACGCTGGGCGCCGCGCCTGCGCGCGCCTTCTGGCTCGTCTACTTCAAGCTCTCCCTGCCGGGCGTGGCGGCGGCGGGGCTGCTCGTCTTCATCTCTTCGCTCGGCTTCTTCATCGTACCGGCCTTTCTCGGCGGGCGGCAGGAGACCATGCTGGCGCAGCTCATCATCACGCAGGTGCAGGAGCTGCTGAACTGGTCCTTCGCCGGGGCGCTGTCGGCGATGATGCTGGTGGCCGCGCTGGTCTCCTGTGTGATCTACGACCGGGTCTTCGGGCTCTCGACCATCGCAGGCGGCTCAGCCCAGGTCGGCACGGGCCGTATCCGCGACCTCGGCCTTGCGATCCTCTCGGCGGTCGCCACCCTCGCAGGTCGTCTCGCGACGCTGGCGCAATCCCTGCTCGGCAAACGCGTCTGCGCGATGCTGCTGCCCGCCTTCTGTTGGCTCGTCATCGCATTCCTGGTGCTGCCGACACTGCTCGTCATTCCGCTTGCCTTCACCTCCTCGCAGTTCCTGGAGTTCCCCCCGCCGGGTTACGGGCTGAGCTGGTTCCAGACCTATTTCAGCTCGCCGCTCTGGATCCAGGCGACGATCCGCTCTTTCACGGTCGCTTTCGTCACGGCGCTGGCAGCAACGGCGATCGGCGGCTTCGCCGCACTGGCACTGGCGAACAGCCGTACCCGCTGGGCCGGGCTGATCTTCGCCTTCTTCCTCGCGCCGATGATCGTGCCGCGCATCGTCATCGCCGTCGGGCTGTTCTATCTCTTCGCGCGGCTGGGGCTGATCGCGACCGATCTCGGCCTCGTCATCGGCCACACCGTGCTGGCAATACCGTTCACGCTGGTCACCATCGCAGCCGTGCTGAAGACCTACGACCAGCGCCTCGACCAGGCGGCGGCGACGCTGGGCGCGAACCGGGTGCGGACATTGACGGGCGTCACCATCCCGCTGGTCAAGGGAGGTCTCGTTGCGGCCTTCCTCTTCGCCTTCATCACCTCCTTCGACGAGTTGACCATCGCGATCTTCGTCTCGGGCGGCATCAAGACGACGCTGCCGAAGCAGATGTGGGACGACATGATCCTGCAGCTCAACCCGACGCTCGCGGCGGTCTCGGTCGTCGTCTTCGTCGTGGTGACGGCGATGCTGCTCATCGCGGAACGCTTCCGCTCCACCTCCCGACTCGACTGACCGACGAACATGACGCCTCCTGACGACAACGGCTTCGTGAGCCTTCTGACAGCGCGTGCCACAGCGGAACCGCAGCGCGTCTATGCGCGCTTCTGCGGCGAGCCGGTGACCTATGCCGAGATCGAGCGGCGCTCAGCCGCCTTCGCCGCGCATCTGAGAGCCCGCGGCATCGTCGCCGGTGACCGGGTCGCCGTGATGATGCGCAATTCGATCGCGACCATCGCGGTGGTCTTTGGCCTCGCGCGCGCCGGCGTCGCCTGGGTGCCGGTCAACGCCCAGCAGCGCGGGGAGGGGCTGCGCTACCTGCTGACGCATTCGCAGCCGCGCCTTGTCGTCGCCGATGCCGAGCTTGCGCCGCAGATCGCCGAGGCGATGGCGTCCGAAGCGGAGCTCTCGCTGCTCGCCCATGAGCCGGGCGGCGAGCTCGACGCCGTTCTTTCCGGCACCGGCTCCTTCGAGGAGCCCGCTCCGTCCGCCGATGCAGTTTTCGCGATCATGTACACCTCCGGCACGACCGGGCGCCCGAAGGGCGTGATCGTCTCGCACCGCATGCTGCGGCTCGCGGCGGAGAGCGTCGCGCTGCTCTCGGCTGCGAAGCAGGATGATGTCTTCTTCGTCTGGGAGCCGCTCTACCACATCGGCGGGGCGCAGCTTCTGCCTCTGCCGATGATCAGAGGCATCACGCTCGCCATGGTCGAGCGCTTCAGCGCCAGCCGCTTCTGGGATCAGGTCAGGGCGGAGGGCGCGAGCCATATCCACTATCTCGGCGGCATCCTGCAGATCCTGCTGAAGCAGCCGGCTTCGCCGCGCGACCGCGATCATGGCGTGCGCATCGCCTGGGGCGGCGGCTGCCCGCCGGACATCTGGCCGCAGTTCCGCGATCGCTTCGGTATCGATATCCGCGAGTGCTACGGCATGACGGAAGCCTCCAGCCTCACCACCTGCAACGTCACCGGCGTGGTCGGCTCGGTCGGGCGGCCGATGCCCTGGTTCACGGTGAAGCTGCAGAATGCGGAAGGCCGGGCGGTGGCCGCCGGCGAGCGCGGCGAGATCGTCATCGAGACCAGCATTCCCGGCGCCATCTTCCCCGGCTATCTCGACAACCCCGAGGCGACGGCGAAGGCCCTGCGCGCGGACGGCTTCCATACCGGCGATCTCGGCTCCTTCGACGCCGACGGCAATCTCTACTTCCACGGCCGGATGACCGACAGCGTGCGCTGCAGGGGCGAGAACGTCTCGGCCTGGGAGGTCGAGCACGTCGCGGCCGAGCATGAGGCGGTCGAGGATTGCGCGATGATCGGCGTCGCGGCCGACGTTGGCGAGCAGGATATCAAGCTCTTCGTCAAGCCGCGCGAGGGCGCGATCATCGATCCGCGCGCGTTGTCCGGCTGGCTCGGCCAGCGCCTCGCTCCCTACCAGAACCCGCGCTACATCGCCGTCGTCGACGAATTCGAACGCACGGCGAGCCAGCGCATCATGAAGCATAAGCTCTCGCCCCGGCTCGACGACTGCTGGGACAGGGCTGCGATGGCGATGGGGCACTGAGATGGCCGGCTGCGATATCCTTGTTTCCGGAACCGGCGGATTCGCCGCGCGCATCGCCTTCGACATCGCCGCGACGGCTGAGGGGCCTGTCGAGGTCGTCATCGCCGGCCGTAACCGCGAGCGGCTGAACTGGCTGCGGACCGCGGCGAATGCCCGCGCGGCGTTGTTCGGCAAGAAGGCGCGCTTCACCACCCACGCGGTCGACCTGCTCACTCCGAACGCATCGGATGATCTGCTCGCCGCAACCGGCCCGCGCATCGTCGTCCAGGCTGCCTCGATCCAGACCTCGCAGGTGATCGCCCAGAGCGGCAATGCCTGGACGCAGCTCGTGGCCGAGGGCGGCCTGAGCGCCACTGCGGTTTTCCAGGCGCTGCTTTCTTCGCGCGTCGCTGCGGCGATCACGCGCAGAGGCAAGCCGGTGACGCTGGTCAATTGCGGCTTCCCCGACGTGGTCAACGGCATGATCCGTGCAATGGGCCATGAGGTCGCTTGCGGCATGGGCAATGTCGCGATCCTGTCCAACGTCTTCGCAGGATCGGCTGCCACGCCGCCGGGAAGCGAGGTCAAGGTTCTCGCCCATTATCAGAACCTCGCAGCCTGGCGCCGCCGGCCGGAGGATCGGGGCGGGCGGCCGCCTCGCGTCTGGCTGGATGGCTCCGAGGTCGCGGACGTCTATGCGCGCTTCGCCGACATCCAGCTCACACCCGAACCGGTCATCGAGATATCGGGAGCGAGCGGCGTTCCCATGCTGCTCGCCATGGCCTCCGGCCGCTCCTGGCGCGGGCATGTGCCGGGGCCGAACGGCTTGCCGGGCGGCTATCCGGTCCGGCTCGTGAACGGGGCGCTTGAGCTCGATCTTCCGGGCGGCGTCACTGATGCCGAAGCGATTGCCTGGAATGCGGCGTTCGAGCAGGAAAACGGCCTTGTCGTCTCGCCCGAAGGCAAGGTCGCCTTCACCGGCATCCTCGGCGACAGGCTCGCCGAACACTGCCCCACTCTACGCAACGGCTTCGTCGTGCAGGAGCTCGAGGCGGTGTGCGAGGAGCTGCTTCAGCTGCGCTCTGCCCTGATGCAGAAGGCTTAGCCCGCTTCCAGGCGCTCGGTGACTGGCCGACATCCGCCGGCCGGCGCGAAAGGCGCCGGTCAGCTCCCGCCTGCCGCAGATTTCTCGATAAGCTGAAGTGCCTCCTCGACCGCCGCGCCGATGGAGCCGGCGAGCGGCTGGATCGGCAATGGCGGCGATCCGGGCTGAAGCCCGAGCTGATCCGCGATCCGATACATCACGCGCAGGCTGCCATGGGCGCGAAACAGCGCCCACAGCGGCTCGAACGCAGCATTGGCAGCGCCAGCTGATTCCTCATCACCGGCCATCGCGGCGCGCGTCAAACGCAGAGCGGCGGCAGGTAGAATGCCGGCGACGACGCTGTACCAGGCATCCGCGCCTGCCAGGAGCGCCGAGGCGGCGCCCCAATCGCCGCTATATCCGACGGTCATCCCACTCTGGCAGGACGATCGCAGCAGGCTCATTTCGCCTTCGAAATTCCCGTCCGCAGGCAGCGGCATTTTGATCGCCGCGATATTCGCCAGCCTGGAAAGGCGGCCGATCAGCTCCGGCGAGAAGGTGAAATGGGTCGTGCTGGGATTGTTGTAGATGCAGACCGGAAGCTCGGTTTTCGCCGAGACCGCTTCGAATTGGGCGAAGACCTCGTCCTGCGTAAGCGGTGTGTACGAGACCGGAGCCAGCAGCAGCCCATCAGCGCCCATCCGCTCCGCATCCCCGGCGAGCTCCCGCACCCATGAGGTTCGCATGGCACCGATGCCGGCAATGAGCGGGACGCGGCCTGCGACGGTCTCGACGGCCGCAGCCAATGCGCGGGCTCGCTCGCTCCGGTCCAGATAGGCGTAGGTGCCGGTGCTGCCCAGCACCGCGATGGAATCGACCCCGGCCGCGACGAGCCGGTCGAGCATGCGGGCAAAGGCTTGCGTATCGACCACGCCGTCAGCATCGGCCGGCGTCAGCGGAAAGGCTGACAATCCCCGAAAGATCGAAGTTCCCGCCATGGTCTGCTCCGTTCGCCTTTCATGGCTTGGTGCGGGATCGCCTGGTGGCGATGCAGCCAGCATCATCCCGATCCGGTGACTGAGGCTGGATAACTCCGACTCGTCAACTCGCCAGCGCGCCGCGCACCAGGCTCGCGGCGAGCGCCAGCATCATGACGCCGATCGCGAGATCCAGGATGCGCCAGGCTGCCGGTCGGGCGAAGAGCGGCGCCAGGAAGCGCGCGCCAAACCCCAGCGAAGCGAACCAGGCGAAGCTCGCGCTCGCCGCTCCGGCCATGAATGGCGTGCGCTCGACGGGCGGCAGGCTCGTCCCGACGGCGCCCATCAGCATGACAGTGTCGATGTAGACGTGCGGATTGAGGAAGGTGAAGGCGGCGGTGCCCGCAAGCGCGGCACCGAGGCTGATCCCCGCCTGCTGATCGACGATGAGCGCGGTTGGGCTGGCTGCCCGGCGCAGCGCCGAGACGCCGTACCAGGCGAGGAAGGCTGCTCCGGCAAGACCGAGTGCCAGCGACAAACCCGGAACGAGCGCAAGCACGCTGCCCAGGCCGCTCACCCCCGCGACGATCAGGCAGGCATCCGCCGCCGCGCAGAAGAGGACGATGGGCCAGACATGTTCGCGCTTCAGCCCCTGCCGGAGGACGAACATGTTCTGGGCGCCGATGGCGACGATGAGGCCGGCGGAGAGAACAAAGCCTTTGGCGAAGGCAGGCAGGAGAGCGCTGGTCATGCGGGCTTGATGCGTCCGGGCATCGATGTAGTCTAACTAAATTCACTTATGCTGATTTAGGCAGACTAATGCTCGACTATCAGGCGTTGGCAGCAGTCGCCGCCGTCGCACGCGAAGGCAGCTTCGAAAAGGCGGCGGCAGCGCTGGGCGTTACGCCCTCGGCAGTCTCGCAACGTGTGAAAGGCCTCGAGGAACGGCTCGGAGCGATCCTGCTGACAAGAGGCTCGCCCTGCCGCCCTACGGAGATCGGCGCCAAGCTATGTGCCCATGTCGAGCGGGTCCGGCTCATCGAAACCGAAGTCGTCGGCGCTCTGCCCGGTCTGACGGCAGGGCCGGACGCCGGCCCCTATGCGGTGCGTGTCGCGGTCAACGCCGACAGCGTCAGCACATGGTTTCCCGGGGCGGCAGCTCAATTCGCGACTGAAACCGGTGGCCTGCTCGATCTTGTCCTCGACGACGAGGCTCATACAGCCGAGCGGCTTCGCACGGGCGATGTCCTGGCGGCGGTGACGGCGGACCCGGCCCCCGTCGCAGGCTGCAGGATTCACCCACTCGGCATTGTCGAATACCTGGCCGTGGCCAGCCCGGCATTTGCGAGCAGGCATTTTCCGGCGGGCGCCGATGCGTCGAGCCTGCAGCGCGCTCCGATGATGCGCTTCGACCGCCGCGATGAACTGCAGTCGCGATGGGCGCGGGAGGCATGGGGAGCGACGATCTCGCCGCCGATTCACTGGACGCCGTCGACGCAGGGCATGCTGGATATGACGCTCGCCGGGCTGGGATGGTCGATGGCTCCCGTGCCGCTCGCGAGCCCGCTGGTTGCCGCGGGCCGCCTGATCGAGCTGCCACCGCAAAAGCGGATCGGGGTTGCGCTTTACTGGCAGCGCACACGATTGGCGGTGCGGCTGCTCGACAAGCTCACACAGGCGGTCCGGACGGTTGCAACGCAGGAGCTTGGACCCACCGGGTAGGCCGGACATTCGCCGCGATAAGACTGATGGCTGCGACCTGGAGAAGACATGGCCTCGACACATGCATGGAAGGCCTCTGACACCGCGCGAGTTTGCAGCATGTCAAAGAAGAGGATCGCGCTGACGACTAAACAAGGGCTCGGTTTAAAATTGATCGGAGCCGCGCCATGCAGGCCACGCCATATCGAGACGAGCGGCTTCCGCGCTACACCAGCTACCCGACAGCCCCTCACTTTCATGCGGAAGTGGACGGGCCATCCTATGCGAAGTGGCTGAAGGCGCTCGCGGCGGGGACGACGACGTCGCTCTATCTGCACGTCCCGTTTTGCCGTTCGATGTGCTGGTATTGCGGTTGCCACACCACGGTGGCGCTGCGCAACGGCCCGATCATCGACTATCTCGCAGCGCTGCGCGGCGAAATCGCGCTGGTCGCCGAGCATCTCTGCGCATCTGTTGACGTGCGTCACGTCCATTTCGGCGGCGGCACGCCGACGATCCTCGAGCCGGCGGATTTCGTCGCGCTTGTCGGGTTGCTGCGCCAGCATTTCGCTGTCCATCCCGACGCCGAGATTGCGGTCGAGATCGATCCACGCCGCCTCGAACCTGCGATGGCGGCCGCGCTGGCGGCGGCCGGCGTCAATCGGGCGAGCCTTGGGGTGCAGAGCTTCGATCCCGCCGTGCAGAAGGCCATCAACCGCATCCAGAGCGTCGAGCAGACCGCCGCCGTGGTCTCAGGCTTGCGCGAGGAGGGAATCCGCGCCGTCAGCTTCGACCTGATCTACGGCCTGCCGAAGCAGACGCTGCAATCCTGCCTCGACACGGTCGAGCAATGCCTGGCGATGCGGCCCGATCGGTTTTCGATCTTCGGCTATGCCCATGTGCCCGAATTCAAGAAGCACCAGCGCCGGATCGCAACTGAAGACCTCCCCGACGGGCAAGCGCGGCACGAGCAGGCGGAGGCGATGGCGCGCAGCCTCACTGCCGCGGGCTATGTCCGCATCGGGCTGGATCATTTCGCCCGGCCGGATGACGCGATGGCCCGGGCGCTGCCGGAAGGCCGGCTCCATCGCAACTTTCAGGGCTACACCACAGATCCCTGTGAGGCGCTGATCGGCTTCGGGGCGTCGGCGATCGGGCGCCTGCCGCAGGGCTATGTCCAGAACGAGGTGGTTATCGGCCGCTATGCGGAGCGCATCGCCGACAGCTTGCTGCCCACCGCCAGGGGCTACGGCCTGAGCGCCGAGGACCGCCTGCGGGCCGAGCTGATCGAGCGTGTGATGTGCGATCTCGCGGTCGATATCGATGCCGTCTGCGCACGGCATCCGGTCGATCCGCAGGTTCTCGCACCCGCGTTACGCGCCCTCGACCAACTGGCGTCGGAGGGGGTGGTCGACTTCGATGGCAGCCGCGTGCTCCTCCCGGAGAATGCGCGCCTGCTCGTGCGCAAGGTGGCATCGGTCTTCGATGCCCATGTCGAGCAATCGCCGCGCCGCTACAGCCGGGCTGTCTAGAGCATTCTCGAGCGAAGTGGACACCGGTTCACGAGAAGAAAATGCGATAAAACAGCGCCGTAAGGCATGTCGGCGCTTCGGAGAAACGCGGACATGCCTTACGGCGCTTCAGATAATAGTCTTGACTAATCAATTAGCGAAAGCTATTTGATTTTCATGATCGCAACCGTCGCCATCGACGCCGTCATGCAGGCGCTTGCCGTTCCGACCCGGCGGGCGGTGTTCGAGCGGATCATCCAGTCCGGCGAGATCACCGTTGTCGAGCTGACGCGGGGAAGCGGCGTGACGCAGGGAGCAGTCTCCCAGCATCTGAAGTCGTTGAAGCAGGCTGGCCTGGTCGCCGAGCGCCCCGAGGGGCGCAAGGTCTACTACCGCGCCCGGCCCGAAGGCCTCGAGCCGCTGGCCGACTGGATGAGTCACTACGGCGCCTTCTGGCGCGACCGGTTCGGCGACCTCCGTGCCCTTCTCAAGGAGATCGATCCATGAACGACACCGCATCCGACACCAGGGATATCGTGGTCGAGGAGGTCTTCCCGTACGCGCCGGAGACTCTCTGGAAGACGTTGACCACCGGCGAACTGATCGGCCGCTGGCTGATGGCGCCGACGGGGTTCGAGCCGGTGAAGGGCAGGCGATTCACCTTCCAGACCAAACCCGCCGGCGCCTGGGACGGCACCATTCATTGCCAGGTATTGGAGGTGATCCCGAACGAGAGCCTCGTCTATAGCTGGAAGGGCGGGCACGAGGCGAATGCCGGCTACGGCTCGCTGCTGGACACGGTCGTCAGCTGGACGCTCTTCAGGACAGCGAACGGAACACGCTTGCGCCTCGTCCATGCCGGTTTCGTCGTGCCGAGGAACCAGTCCGCTTTCGAGACAATGGGCAACGGTTGGAAGAAGGTCGTCCCGAGCATCGGCAGCATCGCCGGCGAGCAGGACTGACCGGGCACGAGGCCGTGCCCCGGAGCGGGCTCCGATCGCTGCTATCTGCGCGCGATCCATCGACGCTTCATGACAGGAGAGAGCGATGATTGACGCTTACACCGGCGGCTGCGCCTGCGGCGCGGTCCGCTACGAGATTTCTTGCGAGCCGATCTTCATGAACGACTGCCAGTGCCGCGACTGCCAGCACACGAGCGGCACCGGGCATGGATCCTACCTGACCTTCCCGTTGCGCGCGCAGGTGAAGCTTGCGGGGGAGGTGACGCATTGGGACGTGGTCGCCGACAGCGGCAATGTGAAGACGCGCGGCTTCTGCCCCGCCTGCGGATCGCCGGTATATCTGACATTCGCGGCCATGCCCGATCTGTTCACCGTGCACGCCGCGAGCCTCGACGATCCCAGCCGGTACGCTCCGCAGGTGGTGACCTACGCGGCGCGCGGTCATGCCTGGGATCACGTCGATCCGGCCTTGCCGAAATTCGAGACGATGCCGCCGGTGTGAGGGGCGGCCGGATCACACTTGGCCGACCTCGCTCGGTGCCGGAAGCGGACTTTTGATGGCCCCTGCGACCGGAGATTTGGCGCCGTGCACATGGGCCGCGGGTGCCCCGATCCGGAATAGCCAGCTAATGGATGCGCGCCTCGGGGCCACGGCGTGGACCACATCGCAGCAAGTATGGCCCCCCAGGCTGGCATCGACCCAAAGGAACTAGCCCGTTTGCGGTCGTTGTGGACTGGGGCGTATCAGCCTAATATCGCGGCGGGCGCTGGGGTAACTCAGTGGGAGCATGTCATGTCTCACCGCGTCCCGTTTACCCCGGGTGATCTGACCGATCATCAATTGGGCACCGATGACATTCTTGCCGGCAATCCGACCAACAATGTTCTGATCGGCGACGCTGGCGGCAGTCTGCTCGATCATTCCGGGGGCGGCAACGACATCTTCACCGAGAGCGGCGCCGCCACCTACACTTTTTACGGTGATGCGCTCGGCGACATTTCTGATTCTGCGCGGGGCGGCGACGATACCTTCACAGCCACTTTTGCGGGCGCATTCCAATCCTTCACCACTGTCTACGGCGATGCGGGTGGTGAGATGTCGGACCACGGCAAGGGCGGCAACGACACCTTCACGGGAGCCGCAGAGTCGAGCAATTATTTCTTCGGCGACGCAGGCGGCAACATGTCCGGCCATGCTCAAGGCGGCAACGACACTTTCACGGGCGGCGCGGGGGCAATCAATAACTTCTTTGGAGACGCGGGCGGCGATATGTCGGACCACAGTCGGGGCGGCAACGACGCTTTCACCGGGGGCAGCGACGCGATCAACGCTTTCAACGGGGACGCGGGCGGCAATATGGTCGGGCACGCTCAGGGCGGCGACGACATCTTTACGGGCGGGCAGAACTCCACCAACTTTTTCCAGGGTGATGCGCTCGGGAACATGTCCGACCATGCCAAGGGCGGCAATGACACCTTCAGCCCCGGCAGCAACTCCTCCAATAGTTTCTCTGGCGACGCGGGCGGCGGCATGTCCGGCCATGCTCAGGGCGGGGACGACACTTACATCGGCGCCATCCTCTCCTCGAATAACTTCTTCGGCGATGCGAGCGGCAACATGTCGGACTTCGCCAAAGGCGGCAACGACACTTTGATAGCTGGCAGCGACTCTGCCAACGTATTCTACGGCGACGCGGCCGGCGGCATGTCGGGCCACGCCCAGGGCGGCGACGACGTGGCGGTGCTGCCAGGCAGCGTGACGCTGTCAGGCCTATTCAACGATATCGCGTATGGCGACACCCAGACGATGTCTGGCGATGCCAGGGGCGGCAACGATACCCTGACCGGCGGCGACAACGCCGGCGCCGGTGATGTTCACTACCAACTCTACGGCGACGCGGAATTCATGTCGGAAGCTGCGAGAGCTGGCAACGATACGCTTACCGGCGGCAGCAACAGCGGCAGTGGCACGGTGACGAACGTTCTCTTCGGTGACGCAGCAAGCCTGTCGGGCTTCGCCAAGGGCGGCGATGACACCTTGATCGCCGGAACCGCTGCACCGGGATCCACGGTCAGCAACGACATGTGGGGTGACGGACAACTGAGCGACCACGCTCAGGGCGGTGCCGATCGGTTCGTGTTCAAGGACGCTGGTTCAATGACGGTCGGAACCAATAACACCATCGAGGACTTCAGCCAGTGCCAGCACGATAAAATCGAGTTCAGTGGCGTGGCGGGCGTAGAATCGTTCGCCGATCTCGTCATTACGCAAAGTGGCTCCGACGTCATCGTTACCGCAGGGGCGGATCAGGTGACTCTCCACAATTTCGCGGAAACCCTGACAGAGAGTGATTTTCTGTTCTGCTGAAAGCGGAAGCCTGCCGCTGTTTCACACGCTGCTCGGCGCGCTCGGGGGCCTCGGACGAGGCGGTTGATCCATCGCGCCTGCACGCAGTCGACCGAGAACGGCGCCTTCTTTCTGAGCTGCAACCGCGGCGGGCAGCGCTTCTTCGGCGGCTCCTGTGCGCTCGGGCCGGACGGTCGCGCGCTCGGCGCGCTCTACGATGATCGCGAGGACGTGCTGCGGGTCGATATCGACCTCGCCGAGGTCGTGCGCTATCGCAGCTTCACCGGCATCGGGGCCGACCGGATGGCCGTGCTCTACGCCAAATACCTCACGCCCTGAGCCCTGCGAGACATCCGATGACGCGTTCTGCCTGCCCGCCGATCAGCGATGCCGACTGGCCCGAAGCCCTCGCCGGGATGAAGACCGGTTTCGCCGGCGCGCTCAATGTCTACCGGACGATGGCGCATCATCCGGCGCTGCTGCAGGCCTGGGCACCGCTGCGCCAGCACGTCGTCAAGGACAGTGCGCTCGGGCCGGTGCGCTCGGAGGTGGTGATCCTGCGCGCGGCCCATCGCATGGGCTCGCCCTATGAGTGGGCCCATCATGTCAGCCGGGCTCGGGTTCTGGGCATGAGCGACGCGCGTATCGCTGCGCTGCGCGGCATGCCGGAGGGCGAGGACGGGTTGATCGCGCGGGCGGTGGATGCCCTCTTCGACGACCGGCGCCTCTCGGTCGCGCTGGAGTCCGAGCTGGCCGCCGCGCTCGGCCGCGAGGCGGTTTTCGACCTGATCGCGACTGTCGGCTTCTATTCTGTCCTTGGCTACATCCTGATGACCTACGACACGCCGATCGATGCCGGCGTCGCAACGGAGATGGCCGAGCGACCGCTGGCAGGGGCATAGCGGCACCAGCGAGCACGATCTGCCGGATCGCCGCTGCGGCGGGCGCTCAGGATGCGGCAGTGCCGTCGGCGGCCGCGGAGTGGTTCTCGTCGGCCGTTGTCGGATTGCGCACGAGCCGCGGCGCCGTCGCGTCCAGGAGCGGTAGCGCTGCTGCGCCGAGCGCGGCGGTAAATTGGCCCGTGGCGCCGCGCTGGACGCGGGGAACCGAGCGATCGCCACGCCTTGCTACGGAGAGCGGCAACGGCCCCGCCGCTGCGATTAGCGCATCGATGACGCTGTCCGGCAGTGCGCCGCCGAGCACGATGGTCTCCGGATCGAACAGGTTCTCCAGCAAGCCCAGCACGGGGGCGAGCAATGCTCCCGCCTGGGTGATCCAGCCTGTCACGACCGGATGCCCCTCGGCGTGGAGGCGCGCGATTCCGCCGGCATCGATCTGGTCGATGCCGGCGCGACGCAGTGCGTCCCGCAGCGCCGGCGGCGAGACATAGCGTTCGAGGCAGCCCTGGCGCCCGCAGATGCAGGTCTCGCCATGCGGCACCACCGGAATGTGGCCGATCTCGCCGGCGTTGCCGAAGGCACCGCGATAGGGCTCGCCGTCGAACATGAGCCCGAGGCCGAGGCCAAGGCCGAAATAGACCAGGCAGAAGTGCCGCAGATTGCGGCCGATCCCGTAGAGATGCTCTCCGACCGCGGCAGCCGTGGCGTCGTTTTCGATCGTGACCGAGGTGCCGAGCGCGGCGCTCATCAGGGCCGTGACATCATGGCCGGTCCACCCCGGCAGCGCCGTCGAGCCGACGGTGAGCGTGCCCTCGAAATCGAACGGGCCCGGCATCACCACGCCGCAGCCGAGCAGGCGCTCCGGAAGTCCCTGTGCCGCTCGCGCCCGCGCCAGTTCTCCCGCAGCCAGCGCCTGTACCGCTTCCACGGCAAGGTCGGGGAGGGGGGCGACGCGCTGAGCCCTGACTTCCCCGGTCAGGTCGACCAGTACCGTGGTGATGTGGTCCGCCGCGATCTCCATGCCGGCGGTGAGGCCGCCATCGGCGTTGAGGGCGAACTCTACCGGCGGTTGGCCCCGCGCCGTGCGCCGGCGGCCGAGCTCGATCAGATATCCCTCTTCCAGCAACTCGGCGACGATGTTCGAGACGGTCTGGGCGGTCAGCCGGGTCAGGTGGGCGATATCCGAGCGGCCGAGCCGGCCGTGCTGACGGAAGGTCTCGAGCACAACGCGGCGGTTGTGGTGGCGCGCCCTTTCGGGGTTGGCGCCGAGGGCGGCGCTTTGCGCTGCGGGAGGCTTGCGGTGCGGCATCGGAAACCGGGGTTCTTCGTCTCGACAAGCTGCGGCGGTTATTAATTCAATTCAAGTGAATTAATTTGTTGACAGCGATCCTGCGCCGGGAAAAGCATGGCGCCAGACAGCCCCGTCTGCCGGGAGCAGATGAATCGGGCGTCACAACCAGAGGGGAGAGACCATGCGCGGCTTTCGCGGATTGTTCCTGGGCATGTTGATGTCTGTCGGCGCCATCGCCGGCGCCCGCGCCCAGGCGGTCGAGATCGAATATTGGCAGTATGTGTTCGACGCTCGCGTCAAGGCGATGAACGAGCTGATCAAGCGCTTCGAGGCCGCCAATCCGAACATCAAGGTCAAGCACACGACCTTCCCCTATGCCGACTACCAGACCAAGATCGTCGCAGCGGCGCCCGCGGGGCAGGGGCCGGACGTGGTCCAGCTCTTCTATGGCTGGGTCGACAACTTCATTGCCGGCAAGGTCATCCGGCCGCTGCCGCGCGACGCCTTCCCGCGGGAGATGATCGAGAAGGAGTTCTATCCGATCGTCTCGGCGATGAAGCGCGACGGTGAATATTACGGCCTGCCGACGGCGGTGCGCTCGCTGGCGTTGTTCTACAACAAGAAGATCTTCCAGGAGGCGGGGCTCGATCCGGCCAAGCCGCCGAAGACGCTCGACGAGTTCCTCGACGTCGCCAAGAAGGCCACGAAGCGCGACGGCGCGGGCAACATGCTGCAGGCGGGTATCACGCTCGACATGCCCGGCCAGGACTACCATTGGTGGCGCGAGGTGCTGCTGCGCCAGATGGGCGGCGCGCCCTACAGCGCCGACAACCGCAAGGTGACCTATGACAGCGAGGCCGGCGCCAAGTCGCTCGCTTGGTATGCCGATCTCCAGCGCGTCCACAAGGTCGGGCTCGCCGGCTTCATGGATGAGGGCCAGGCCGCCTTCCGCGCTGGCCGTGCGGCGATGACGATCGACGGTTCGTTCCGCCTCGGCGCGTTCGGCGGCATCAAGAACTTCGAGTGGGGCGTCGCCGAGCTGCCGGCCGGACCCGACGGGACGAAGTCGAACTTCGCCAGCTATTGGGTCAATGCCATCACCACGAAGCCGACCGGCGAGAAGCTCGAGGCGTCGAAGAAGTTCTTGGCCTTCGTGACCTCGCCCGAGGCGATGCAGCTCTGGTTGGAGACCGTCGGCGAGCTGCCGGCGCGCAAGGCCGCGGCTGAGACCGAGAAGAACCTCGCCCATCCCGTCTACGGCCCGTTCCTGAAGGCGCTGAACTACTCGCAGGCGACCGTGTTCGTCGACGAGATGCCGCAGCGCCAGGTGATCCTCGACATGGCCAACCGCGTTCTGCTCCAGGACCAGGAGCCCAGGGCGGCGCTTGCCGAGGCCGCCAAGGCCGAGCAGGCGATCCTCGACCGCTTCTACAAGAAGTGATCGCAGCTGTCTGAGCAGGCCATCGGGACAGGACGCATATGACAATCGACACCGATGTCGCCCGCTCCGGCGGGCGCCTTTGGCAGGGCCTCAGCCTGCGACAGAAGCAGGTCGTCTGGGCCTGGGCCTTCCTGGCTGTGCCGATCCTGTTCTACGGGCTGGTTCGCTTCTACCCGACGCTCGAGGCCTTCGTGATCTCGACCACGAAGTGGAACCTGATGACGCCGCCGACCTACGTCGGGCTGGCGAATTTCGAGCGCCTGCTGACCGATCCGGTGTTCTGGAAGGTGTTCGCCAACACCTTCCTCTACCTCGTCATCGGCACGCCGCTGAGCCTGATCCTGTCCTTCGCGATCGCCTATCACCTCGACCGTGTCCGCTTCATGCACGGCTTCATCCGGGCGCTGTATTTCCTGCCTTTCCTCACTACGGCGGCGGCGATGGCCTGGGTTTGGCGCTGGTTCTACCAGCCGGTGCCGATCGGCCTGTTCAACAACCTGCTCGCCGGGCTTGGCATTCCCCAGCAGCCCTTCCTGCGCTCGACGACGCAGGCGCTGCCTGCCGTGCTCGCGCCGGCGATCTGGGCGGGGCTGGGCTTCCAGGTCGTGATCTTCCTCGCCGGCCTGCGCGCGATCCCGACCACCTATTACGAGGCGGCCCGCATCGACGGACTTCCCGACCTCGCCATCCTCCGGCGGATCACCCTGCCTTTGCTCAAGCCGACGATCATCTTCCTCGTCGTCTTCTCCTCGATCGGCTTCCTGCGGATCTTCGATCAGGTCTACAACATGACGAGCCAGACGAGCAGCGACCCCGGCGGGCCGCTGAACGCGACCAAGCCGCTCGTGCTGATGATCTATCAGACTGCCTTCTCCTCCTTCGACATGGGCTATGCTGCGGCCCAGACCGTCGTGCTCTTCCTCGTTCTGCTCTGCGTCTCGCTGCTGCAGCTGCGCCTGCTGAGGGACCGCTGATGAGCGCCATCGCCTCGCCACTCTCCGGCCGTACCGGACCCGGTCGCATCCTCGCCTGGCTGCTGCTCTTCGGCGGCGGCCTGTTGATGGTGACGCCGCTCGCCTTCATGTTCGCGACCTCGCTGAAAGACTCCTCCGAGATCTACGATCTCGCCTTCTTCCCGGCGCATCCGACGCTCGAGAACTACGTCACGGTTCTCTCTGACGGCCGTTTCCTGCGCTGGTTCGCGAACTCCTTCGGCATCGCGGCTGCGGTCACGCTCTCCAACGTCTTCTTCGACAGCCTGGTGGGCTACACGCTGGCGAAGTTCCGGTTCCGCGGCCGCTATCTGGTCTTCATCGCCATCCTCTCGACGCTGATGATCCCGACGGAGATGCTGGTCATCCCCTGGTACGTCATGGCCAAGAACTTCGGCTGGCTCGACAGCTACTGGGGCATCATGTTCCCGGGCATGATGACCGCCTTCGGCACCTTCCTGATGAAGCAGTTCTTCGAGACGGTGCCGAACGATTTCCTCGAGGCGGCGCGCGTCGACGGGCTCAACGAATTCGCGATCTTCTGGCGCATTGCCATGCCGCTGGTGACGCCTGCGCTCTCGGCGCTCGCGATCTTCACCTTCCTGGGCAACTGGACGGCCTTCATCTGGCCGCTGATCGTGACGACGAGCAAGGAGCTCTACACGCTCCCCGTCGGCCTCACGAGCTTCGCCGTCGAGGCGCAGGTGCAGTGGGAACTCATCATGACGGGGGCGGCGCTCGCGACCCTGCCGACGCTCACCGTCTTCCTGGTGCTGCAGCGCTATATCGTCCGCGGCGTCGTGCTCGCCGGGCTGAAGGGATAAGTCCGATGACCGACAACGCCGACCCGCGCTCGCGCGACAAGTCCATCTTTCCCGATCCGGTCTACAAGGAAACGGTGCTGCGCCCGCTCTTCGATGGGGCGAAGACCCATCATGTCGAGGGTTTCCGCGCCATCGACCGCGCCCATCTCGTCATGCTGGCCGAGACCGGCGTTCTCCCCCGTGAGACGGCGTCCGGCATTGCTCACGCACTGGCCGCGATCGAGCGCGAAATCGATCCAGCGGCGCTGAGCTACACCGGCGAGGTCGAGGACTATTTCTTCCTCGTCGAAGCCGAGCTGCGCAAGCGCCTGAAACCGGAGGATGACGGCCGGCTGCACACCGGTCGGTCCCGCAACGACATCGACCACACCTTGTTCAAGCTCGCGCTAAAGCCGCGGCTGGACCAGCTCGCCGCGCGCCTGCGCGCCGTCATTGCCGCTGCGCTGACGCTGGCCGAGCGCGAGAGGGCGACACTGATCGTTGCCTATACCCATGGTCAGCCCGCCCAGCCCTCGACGCTGGGGCATTATCTCTCGGCCGCCATCGAGGTGATGCTGCGCGACCACCTGCGCCTGACGCAGGCGCGCGAGCTCCTCGATCTCTGCCCGATGGGTGCCGCCGCGATCACCACAAGCGGTTTCCCGCTCGACCGTCACCGTGTCGCGCACCTGCTCGGCTTCAAGGCGCCGCTGCAGAACTCCTATGGCTGCATCGCCGCGGTCGACTATGTGACCAGCGTCTTCAGCGCGGTCGAGCTCGTCTTCCTGCATCTCGGCCGGGTGATCCAGGACCTGCAGTTCTGGACGGCCTTCGAGGTCGGACAGATCTATGTTCCCAATGCCTTCGTGCAGATTTCTTCGATCATGCCTCAGAAGCGCAATCCGGTTCCGATCGAGCATCTGCGTCATCTTTCCTCGCAGACGATGAGCCGCGCCCGCATGGCCCGCGACATCGTTCACAACACGCCGTTCACCGACATGAATGACAGCGAGGGCGAGACCCAGGAAGCGGGCTATCAGGCCTTCGAGACGGGGGGCCGTGTGCTCGATCTGCTCGCCGCGCTGCTGCCGAAGCTTTCGGTCGACAGCCGCCGCGTCACCGAGACGATCCGCCGGTCCTGCATCACCATCACCGAGCTTGCCGACACGTTGGTGCGCCGCGAGGGCCTGCCGTTCCGGGTCGCGCACGAGATCGCCTCGGCGGTCGCGCGCTCCGTTGTCGCGCGGGATGGCGACCTGCAGCGCGATGGCTACGACGCCTTCGTCGATGCCTTCCGCCATGCTGCTGGCCGCGAGCCTGCCCTGAGCCGCGAGGATTTCGCGCTCGCCGTCTCGCCGGAGAATTTTGTCGCCCTGCGCGAGCGTTTCGGCGGGCCGGGTCCGAAGGCGCTGGGTGCGGCGCTTGCCGGCTATCGCACCGAGCTTGCCGCAGCCGAGGACGCCGCCGCCGCGACGGCGCAGCGCGAGGAGGCTGCGCGGCAGGAATTGAACGGCGCATTCGCCGCCTTGGCAGGAGCCGTCTGATGGCCGGGATCGCGATCGAGAAGCTGGTCAAGAGCTATGGCCCGACGCAGGTCGTGCATGGCATCGACCTCGACATCCAGGACGGGGAGTTCGTCGTCTTCGTCGGCCCTTCCGGCTGCGGCAAGTCGACGACTTTGCGCATGATCGCCGGGTTGGAGGAGATCGACGGCGGCTCCATCGCGATCGGCGGGCGCATCGTCAATCAGCTGGAGCCCAAGGAACGGAACATCGCCATGGTGTTCCAGAACTACGCGATCTATCCCCATATGAGCGTGGCCGAGAACATCGCCTTCGGCCTCTACACCTCCGGTCTGGACAAGGCGCAGAAGCGCAAGCGCGTCGAAGAGGTCGCCGAAGTGCTCGGCCTGACCGCGCTGCTGGAGCGCCGGCCCTCGGCCCTGTCCGGCGGCCAGCGCCAGCGCGTCGCGATCGGGCGCGCCATGGTGCGCGATCCGGCCGTCTTCCTGTTCGACGAACCGCTCTCCAATCTCGATGCGCAGCTTCGCGGGCAGATGCGGCTCGAGATCAAGCGGCTGCACCAGCGGCTCGGCACCACCATCGTCTTCGTCACCCACGACCAGGTCGAGGCGATGACCCTGGCCGACCGGATCGTGGTGATGCGCGACGGGCGCATCCTGCAGGTCGGTGCGCCGATGGAGCTCTACGAGAAGCCGGCGGATGTCTTCACCGCGCGCTTCATCGGCTCGCCGACGATGAACATCGTGCCTGCGAGAGCAGCCTCCGAAGCCGGTCGGAGTACCCTCCAGCTCGGCGAGGCGCCGGTTGCCTGGTCCGGTCCGCTTCCAGCCGAGCTCCTCGTCGGCGTCCGCCCGCAGGAATTGCGTGTGCTGGAGCCGGGCGAGGGCGCGGACCTCGTGCTCTCCGGGACGGTCGCGGTCGTGGAGCCGCTCGGGCCGGAAACCTTCGTGCATGTCGATACCGAAGGCGGGTTGCTGCTCGCCTCGGCTTCGGCCAAGAGGCCGCCTGCCATCGGCGCTGCTGTCAGGCTTGGCGCTCCGGCATCGGCGCTGCGCCTGTTCGACGCCAAGAGTGAGCGGGCCCTGTGATGGCCGAACGACCGCAGCCCGACGGGCTGGTGCTGAGCATCGGCCGGCTCTATTGCGATCTCGTTTTCCGGGGGCTGGCGGCCATGCCGCGGCTCGGGGAGGAGCGTTTCGCCGACGAGGTCGCCGTCGTTCCCGGTGGCGGCGGCTTCATTACCGCTGCGCATCTGATCGGGCTCGGCCGGCCTGCCGGCCTGCTTGCGCGCCTCGGCGAGGACCCGATCTCGCAGGCGCTGCGGCCTGCACTCGAAGCCAGCGGCGTCGACCTCGCCTTTCTCGAATGCGCCGCCGATGCGGGTCCGCAGCTCACCGTCGCGATGATCCATGATGGCGAGCGCGCCTTTCTCTCGCGCCGTGCCGGTCCGGCGCGCCCGGCGACACTGAACGCCGCGCTCGGTGATACCCGCGCCTGCCATCTCCATATCGCCGAATTCGCGACGCTGGCCGAGATTCCCGATGTGGTAAGCGAGGCCCGCCGTCACGGCCTCACAGTCTCGCTCGATCCGAGCTGGGATGACGCGCTGATCCGCTCGCCTGATCTCCTCGCACGCTGCAGCGGCGTCGATATCTTCCTGCCCAATGCGGCGGAAGCTCGCGTGATCGCCGGTTGCGATGATCTCGACCTCGCGGGGCAGCGGCTCGCCCGGCATTTTGCACTGGTAGCGATCAAGGACGGCGGCGCTGGAGCGCGGCTCTACCACGGCGGCGAGCAGGTCACCCTGCCGGCCGCGCCGTGCCGGGAGGTGCTCGACACGACAGGCGCCGGCGATGCCTTCAATGCCGGCTTCCTGGCGGCCTGGCTTGCCGGAAGCTCTCCGGTTCGCGCACTTGCCGAGGGCGTCGTCTGCGGCACGCTCTCGGTTCAGAGCGTCGGAGGTGCAGGAAGCAAGCTCGACCCGCGGCACGTCGCCCACCTCGCGGACCATCTGCTCGAAACACCGTTGCGCCACCATGGTTGAAGCTCTGCTCACCCGAGAAGCGGCAGAGTCCGCAGCTGTCGCGCTCCGTCAGCGGACGGAAAACGCGGCCATCATGGCCGATCTGGCCGGGCGCCTGCGCATCAAGCGGCCGGCCTTCGTCGCGACCTGCGCGCGTGGCTCGTCGGACCATGCGGCAACCTACGGCAAATATCTGATCGAACTCGCGCTCGGTCTGCCCGTCGCCTCGCTCGGACCAAGCCTCGCCTCGGTCTATGGCGGCGAACTCGACCTCTCCCGTGCCCTGTTCATCGCCGTGTCGCAGTCGGGCCGCAGTCCCGATGCCTTGCGCCTGACCGAAGCCGCAAAACGCGCCGACGCGCTCGTGGTCGGCTTCGTCAATGACGAGGCTTCGCCGCTCGCCGAGATGGTCGACGTGCTCGTGCCGCTGCGGGCCGGGCCGGAGCACAGCGTCGCTGCGACCAAGAGCTTCCTCGCCACCTGTCTCGCTTTCCTGCATCTGGCGGCCGAATGGGCGCAGGACGATGCCCTGTCCGCCGCGCTGGCGCAGGCGCCCGAAGCGCTCGATGCCGCCGGCCGCTGCGACTGGGGGCCGGCTCTCTCGGCCTGGCGCGAAGCGCGCAGTCTGTATGTGATCGGGCGTGGCCTGAGCTTCGGCATCGCGCAGGAGATCGCGCTCAAGTTCAAGGAAACCTGCCGGATCCACGCCGAGGCCTTCAGCGCCGCCGAGGTGCGGCACGGCCCGCTCGCTCTGGTCGGGCCGGGCTTCCCGGCTCTGGCGCTCGACCCGGGCGACGAGGGCAGCACCAGCGTCGCTGACGCCGCGTCCGCCCTGGCGCAATTCGGCGCCGACCTGTGCTATGCCGGTGCGCGCGAGGGGGGGCATGGCACGAGCCTGCCTCTGCCGCCTGCGCTGCCAGCCCCGCTGCTGCCGTTGGCGCAAGTCCGCGCGTTCTACGGCGCGGTCGCGGCTCTGGCGAAAAGCCGCGGTCTGGATCCCGATCGGCCGCCCCATTTGGCCAAGGTAACGCGGACGGTGTGAGCGGGCGTCATCGCCGCCCATCCCGTTCGGAAGATCATACCGAGGGGGAGGGCGGTGAAACGCAGCCCGACAGTAGTGCTTGTCGGCGGATTCGTATTGTTTCGAAAGATTATAAACTAGACAATAATAATTGACAGCTTTGACGCTTGGGAATCTAACGCCGGCCCAGTTCACGAACTGCGTTGGCAGGAGAAGGTCACCATGGCGTCGTACTCGTCCCTTGCTCTTCGTATCGGCGTTCTCGCCATCACCCTCGGCGCGGCGAACGCGGTTCGGGCTCAGGACGGGATCACGGTCTACAACGCCCAGCACGCCAGCCTGACGCAGGCCTGGGCCGACGGCTTCACCAAAGAGACCGGCATCAAGGTGACGATCCGCAAGGGGTCGGATACCGAACTCGCCAACCAGATCGTCCAGGAGGGCGCGTCCTCTCCAGCGGACGTCTTCGTCACCGAGAATTCCCCGGCCATGGTGCTGGTCGAGAAGGCCGGGCTGTTCGAGACGCTGCCCAAGGACGTTCTCGATCAGGTTCCGGCGCAGTTTCGCCCCGCGAGCGGGCGCTGGACGGGCGTCGCCGCGCGCAGCACCGTCTTCGCCTACGACAAGCGCAAGCTGAAGGAGGCGGAGCTGCCGAAGTCGATGCTGGATCTCGCCGACGCCAAGTGGAAGGGGCGCTGGGCCGCCTCGCCGTCGGGCGCTGACTTCCAGGCGATCGTCGGCGCGCTCCTCGTTCTCAAGGGTGAGAAGGTCACGGGCGACTGGCTCAAGGCGATGAAGGACAACTCCAGCGCCTACCGCGGCAACAGCGTCGCCATGAAGGCGGTCAATGCCGGCGAGGTCGAGGGCGCGGTGATCTACCACTATTATTACTTCGGCGATCAGGCGAAGACGGCTGAGAACAGCGGCAATGTCGGGCTGCACTATTTCCGCGGCCAGGATCCCGGCGCCTTCCTGAGCACTTCGGGCGCGGGCGTGCTCGAATCCAGCAAGCACAAGAAGGAGGCGGAAGCCTTCGTGAGGTGGATGAGCGGCAAGCAAGGGCAGGCCGTCCTGCGCGAGGGTGATTCCTTCGAATACGCCATCGGCAACGGCGAGGCCTCGAACCCGAAGCTGGAGCCGATCGCCAAGCTCGACGCACCGAAGGTCGAGCCCTCGCAGCTCGACAGCAAGAAGGTCACCGAGCTGATGACCGCCGCGGGCCTGCTCTGACCCGGTTGCGTAGATTAATTGCGCGTGCGAGATGCGCTCGCACGCGCATTGTCCCATGACCGTTTCTCTTTCCGTCGATACGCCGGCTCTGCCGGTTTTGCCGCTCAGGCGGCAACGCAATCTCGCCGGCCGGGCAATGCTGCTGCTCGCCGGCGGCGTCTCCCTCTGCGCCCTGCTGCCATTGGGATTCATCGTCTGGATTGCGATCGAGACCGGTTGGCAGACGGCCTTCTCGCTGATCTGGCGGCCACGCGTCGGCGAATTGCTCGTCAACACGTTGCTGCTCGAACTCTGCACGCTGCCGCCTGCGATCCTGCTGGCGGTCACGCTGGCCTGGCTCACCGAGCGCAGCGACATGCCCGGCGCCAAGGTCTTGTCCTGGCTCGCGGTCGCACCGCTCGCAGTGCCGGCCTTCGTCCAGTCCTATGCCTGGGTCAGCTTCCTGCCGCGCTTCCACGGGCTGCCGGCCGCGGTGCTGGTTTCGGTCCTCGCCTATCTCCCCTTCCTCTATCTGCCGGTCGCCGCGCAGATGCGCCGGCTCGACCCTGAACTCGAACATGTAGCAGCCTCGCTCGGGCAGTCTCCGTCGCGCGTCCTTCTGCGGGTGGTGCTGCCGCAACTGCGGCTTGCGATTTGTGGCGGCAGCCTTCTGGTCGGGCTGCACCTGCTCGCCGAATACGGGCTCTACGCCATGATCCGCTTCGACACCTTCACCACGGCGATCATCGACCAGTTCCAGTCGAGTTATAACGGCCCGGCGGCGAACATGCTCGCGGGCGTGCTGGTGCTGAGCTGCTGCGGGCTCATCGGGCTCGAATGGCTGCTGCGCGGCGGCGCGCGCTATGCCCGGCTCGGCTCCGGCGCGCCGCGCCCGGCACCGCGCCAGCGGCTCGGAGCCTGGCGGCTGCCGGCCCTGGCGCTGCCGTTCGCCTTCGCCGCGCTCAGCCTCGGCGTACCCGCGCTGACGCTCTCCCGATGGCTCATGGCCGCAGGAGACGATGTCTGGCGGCAGAGCGCGCTGGCGGCGTCCCTGGTCGAGACGCTGGGCTATGCCGCTGCCGGCGCCTTCGCTGCCGCTGCTACCGCGCTGCCGATGGCGTGGCTCTCGGTCCGCGTACCCGGCCGGGCGACCCGCTTGCTGGAAAGCTGCCACAGCTATCTGGGTGCGCTGCCGGGTGTCGTGGTGGCGCTGGCCCTCGTCACCGTGACGGTGCGCATCGCCTTGCCGCTCTACCAGACGGCTGCGACCGTGGTCTTTGCCTATGTCCTCATGTTTCTGCCGCGCGCGCTGGTCGGGCTGCGGGCCGGCATCGCGCAGGTTCCGGTCGAGCTGGAGCGCGCTGCGGCGGCGCTCGGCCGCAACCCGGCCCGGACGCTTCTGTCGGTGACGCTGCCGCTCGCAGCGCCCGGCGTCGCCGCCGCGATGGCACTCGTCGCGATGGGCGTGGCAACGGAGCTGACCGCGACATTGCTGCTCGCTCCCAACGGCACCCGCACGCTGGCCACGGAGTTCTGGGCGCTCACCAGCGAACTCGACTATGCGAATGCCGCGCCCTATGCGGTGCTGATGATCCTTCTCTCGTTGCCGATGACCGCGCTGCTGCACGCTCAGGCACGCAAATCCCTCGGCGCATGACCCAGCTCGTCATCTCGGAAGTCTCGAAGCGCTACGGTGCGACGGTGGCGTTGGATCGCGTGTCCCTTTCCGTGGAGGCGGGCAGCCGCGTCGCCATCGTCGGGCCCTCCGGCTCGGGAAAGACGACGCTGTTGCGTGTCATCGCCGGCTTCGAAGCCCCCGATGCGGGAACTGTGGTGCTCGACGGGCAGGTGCTGGCCGACGGGCCGGCGATCGCCCCCGCACATCGGCGCCGGATCGGCTATGTCACTCAGGACGGGGCGCTGTTCCCGCATCTCGACGTTGCCGGCAATCTCGGCTTCGGCATCCCGCGAAACGAGCCGGACCGGGCGGGCCGATTGCGCGAGCTGATGGAGCTCGTCGAGCTCGATGCCGCGATGCTGACCCGCAGGCCGCACGAGCTCTCCGGAGGGCAGCAGCAGCGTGTCGCGCTCGCCCGCGCGCTCGCCCGGAAACCGGCCCTGATGCTCCTCGACGAGCCGTTTTCCGCGCTCGATACGGGGCTGCGCGAGACTGTCCGGCAGGCTGTGGCGCGCGTGCTCGCCCGAGCCGGCATCACGACCATCCTGGTCACTCATGATCAGGGTGAGGCGTTGTCCTTTGCCGATCAGCTCGCGGTGATGCGTGAAGGCAGGCTTGTGCAATCAGGCCGGCCGGCCGAGCTTTATTGGCGGCCGGCGGATGTCGAAACGGCCCTGTTCCTGGGAAGCGCCGTTCTGTTCGAGGCCAAAATCGAGGAGAAGAGCGTCTCCTGCGGGCTTGGCGAGTTCGAAGCCGAGACAGGAGGTCGCCGCGGGGTTGGCACCATCATGCTCAGGCCTGAGCAGTTCCAGCTGTCGCCGGTCGGTCCGGGCCTCGAAGCCTTGATCGAGAGCGTCGCTTTCCGGGGCGCGCAATGCACTGTGGCACTGCGGACGAACCATGGCGGCGGGGAAATCCGTTTCACGGCACAGGTTTCGAGCATGGACCGGCCGCAGATCGGACAGACCGTTTTCGTATCGGTGAAGGGCGCGCCGTTCCTGCTGCCCGGCTCCCGATAGGGGCCGAACCCAACGCCGTTTGGCGGTCGACCGGCGGATGCAGGGCCACTCCTTGACCGCCGGCGCAAAGAGGAACCGCCGTCTGGCGTGCTCTTCCTTCCAGCATGCCCCCCGCCACGCCTTCATGGCTCTCGTACGGCTCTCAAAGACGGGGATACCGCCGAACGGGAAGCTGGGAAGATGAACGCCCGCGAACAATCCTGTTCAGGCCACGTTCGATAACCGACTGCTCTACTGGCCAGAGCAAAAAGGGAGATTCCCATGCGTCGGTTTGCGATCACAGCACTTGTTGGCTTCGGCATTGCCGCTTCATTGACGTCGGTGCGCGCCAGCGAGGCGTTGCCCGGAGATGTTGCTCGGCGCCTCGACAAGCAGGCGGCAGAATTCACGATGAGCGAAGCCAAGCGTGAGCGCCTGATGATCATTCAGGAGAATATGGAGCGCCAGCGCTACCATGAGCGTCGTCCCGGCTATGGTGGCGGGAACGGATACGGCTACGGACGCCGATACGGCGGCCCGCCTCCCTGGGCGCCGGCTTATGGCTATCGCCGCGACTACGACGACCGCTGGTGATGGGCGTGCAAGAGCGCGAACAGCCACGCGATGTGATCGTTACCGTGTTGCGTTCGATCGGTCGGTGTCTCGCAATTGCAGGCTGTGCGGCGTAAATTGCCGTAGAGTTAGACAGCAACAGAATCCGATTCCCGTTTGAGTAATGGAACAGCGGAGCAATACGACGTGCTCGCCTCTCAAATGGATGGCATCGTTGCGTATAATTTGTGCTTTACTCTTTTGAAAGATGGGGGCTTTCTACAAGAAGAATGGCCGTCCGCTTGGGGTTGAACGCGGGGGAAGCATGAAAACACAAATGGTTTGTCCGGGCTGCCGGGGCCTTCGTTCGGTCGCGAACCTCGCCTATCCCGGGCACATCGAAGGGTGCCCCCGGTGCGAGGCATCCGGATACATCGCGGTCGCCGACAGGAAAGCTATCCTCCGTACACATAACTCCGCACCCGTTGCCGCAAATGATGTCGGCAAGCTCCGGAAACTGCTCAAGGATAAATGGGATTTGCTGACCTTGGCAGCGCTCAGCCCGCCGTCATCGAGCGCGCTTTCCGAACTCGCACTCTGCGCTTGGATGTAAGCCGGAGGCGCCGATCCTGCGGCGGCCGCCCAGTTCCCTCAGGCGGCCTTGCAGCCGGCCGGATCACGATCGATCTGTTGCTGCCGACATTGTTCTGCTGGTCACGGAGAAGGATCGTCGCTTCTCGACTTGATCCAGCAGGCCAGCCTTACTGACATGGGTTTCGGCAGCATGGGGCCGGAGCGCTGCTCAGGTAGAGGGGCCGATATCGGCCTTGTTCGAGGTCGCGGGGCCGGCAAGCGCCACCCCTAACGATCCTTGGCGACGATGAACTGGAACGCGGCTTGCCGCGACGAATAACCAGTAAGCCGGGGGTTTCGGCATGGATCAGAACGAGTTTCGTTGCGAGACATGTGGCTCCCCACATGTCTCGATTCCGAGCATCCTCAAGCCAGAGAGTGAAGTCGTCTGCGGCCGGTGCGGTGCCTCCATTGCGACGTGGGGGTATTGCGGCGCCATCGCGCTCATTATGATCAATGAACTCCGACATCGGATCCATCCTGCTGATCCGGCTGCGCGTTACGGCTCGTTCCCGAGGTTTTGGTGAGTAGTCATCGCGAATTAGCGGATGGCTGGAACTGCTTTGCCTGCGGATATAATTCAGGCTGGGCCAATTCTGTCGGGTGGAGCAGTTGTTACGCAAGCTGACGGCTGGATCGCTCGTAGATCCTGGCTCCCGTCTGCGCGTCCACTCCTTCCAGGTTGACTTCATAACCCCAAAGCTCATGGATACGGCGCAGCGTCGCGTCGCAGCTGGTGCTTTCCAGCAGAATGCCGCCATTGACCCTGTGCTGCAGACGCAGATGCCTCTGGCCGAGCAGGTCCACATCCACGACCTGAATATCGGAATAGCTCGCGCCAATATCGTATTTCTGGGCCAACGCAGCCCTTATTCGCTCGTAGCCGCGTTCGTTATGGATCGACGCCACAGTGTAGAAGCGTTCATCGGCCGCGTCGGACAGCAGGAACATCCGCCATTTTCGGATCAGGGTGGGGCTGAGATACTGGCGCATGAAAGACTCGTCGCGGTGATTGGCCCAGGCGTCGAGCAGAATCGCGCGCCAGTCGCCTTGTCCCGCGATCTCGGGAAACCAGTCGCGATCCTCCGCAGTGGGTTCGGTCGCGATACGCTGGATATCCTGCATCATGTCCAGGCCCAGCGCATAAGGATTGATGCCGGAAAAGCGGGGATCGTCGAAGGCCGGCTGGAAGACGACGTTCGAGTGGTTGCGCAGGATTTCCAGCATGGCGCCTTCGCTGATCCGGCCCTGGTCGAACAGCGCGTTCATGACCGTGTAGTGCACGAAGGTAGCGCAGCCTTCGTTCATCACCTGCGTCTGCCGCTGGGGGTAGAAATACTGCGCGATGACCCGCACGATTCTGAGGATCTCGCGCTGCCAGGGCTCGAGGATCAGGCTGTTCTTTTCGAGGAAGTAGAGCAGGTTCTCCTCGGGGAGATTGAGCGCCTTCTTGCGCTCGGCGACCGTATCCTCCGTCTCGTCGGCCTTGGTGCCGTCCGCCGGGCGGGGGACTGTGCGCCATAGATCATTGTAGGAGCGCTCTTCGTATTCCAGCCGCTCGCGAAGGCCCTCGCGCTGCTTGTCGGACGAGAGCTTCGGAGGGCGGCGATAGCGGAACACGCCCTGGTCCATCAGCGCGTGGGCGGCATCGAGAATAGCCTCCACCGCCGCGACGCCGTGCCTTTCCTCGCAGCGGGCGATGAAGCCCTTGGCAAAATCGAGATAGCCCAGGATGGCGCCGGCGTCCGTCCATTGCTGGAACAGATAGTTGTTCTTGAAAAAGTGATTGTGGCCCAATGCCGCGTGCGCGGTCACCAGAGCCTGGAGGGCCATGGTGTTCTCCTCCATCAGATAGACGATGCAGGGATTGGAGTTGATCACGAGTTCATAGGCGAGTCCGCGTCCGCCCTTGCGATAGAGCAGTTCATGATGGAGGTAATGCTTGCCGAAGGACCAGTGGCGATACATCAGCGGCATGCCGATGGATGAATAGGCGTCGAGCATCTGCTCGGACGAGATGACTTCCATCTGGACCGGATAGATATCGAGATGGAGCTCCTCCTTCGCAACAGCCTCGATGACGTCGTAAGCACGCGAGAGCGTCCGGAAATTCCAGTCCGAACCGGAGAACAGCAGGTCGAGCCTGGGCGCGTGCTTGGGCATCGGCGCTCCTTTCAGTCGCGCTGCAGTGCCTGTTGTTTGGTGAAGAGCTGGCGGAAGACCGGGTAGATGTCGGCCGCCTTGGCGATGCGGCTCATGTCGAAATTCGACCACCTGTCCTTGACGGCCTGATAGGCGCGCCAGAGCGATGTTCCGTTGTCGGTCGAGCCGAAGATCTCGCTTTCGCGCTCGTCGATGATCTCGACATAGGCGAAATACTGGCACAGGCGCATGATCTCGCCATCCATCAGCGTCAGGCAATGCTCGGAATCGGTGGCAAGATTGTCGCCGTCCGAAGCCTGGGCGGCATAGATGTTCCACTCCCGGCTAGGATAGCGCAGCTTGATGATGCGATGCATTTCATCCAGCGCAGTCGAGACGACGGTGCCCCCGCTCTGCGTGCTGTAGAAGAAGGTTTCCTCGTCCACCTCCTGCGCCGCGTGGGTATGGCGGATGAAGACGATGTCCGTGCGGTCGTAGCGCCGCTTCAGGAAAAGATGCAGCAGGACGAAGAAGCGCTTGGCGAGATCCTTCTCGCGTTCGCCCATCGAGCCCGAGACGTCCATGAGGCAGAACATGACCGCCTTCGCGTTCGGCAGGGGCTGCGGGTCGAAGCGATTGAAGCGGATGTCGACCGGGTCGACGAAGGCGATGACCTTGCGCCGGCGCTCCAGCCGGTCGAGTTCCTCGCGCAGGCTGGCGATACGCTGGCGGGCCTCGGGATCTGCTCGGTGGGATTCAAGGCTGGCCAGCTCCCGCAGGATTGCCTCGAGCTCCGCGCGCTTGGGCCGTCGGAGCGCGATGCGGCGGCCGTGGCTGTTACGCATGGTGCGCGCGACGCTGATGTTGGTGGGCGACCCGCTCACCGAAAAGCCGGCCCGCCGCGGCTTGAAGGCGAGAATTTCCTTGAGGTTGAGCTTGACCATGTCGGGAAGCGCGAGATCCTCGAAGAACAGGTCGAGCACCTCTTCGCGCGACAGCACGAAGCGAAAGTCATCCTCGGACGACTGCGAGCCCGGTGACGATCCCGCCCCGCCACCTTGGCCCGGTTTCGGCATCCGGTCCCCCGGAGAAAAATGCTTGTTTCCGGGCAGGACGTATTGGCGATGACCGCTATCCTTCGCATCGCGAAAGCTCGGCTCGCGCGTCTCGTTCGCGGGCATCGAGATGGCACGCTCGCCGTCCGCATCGGCGATCTTGCCGGATCGGATCTGTTCTTGGATGTTCCGCTTCAGCTCCGTGCGCACGCGGCGCAGGAAGCGCTGGCGATTGCCGAGGCTTTTGTCTTTCGGGTTCAATCGACGGTCGATGAAGATGGGCATGGGACCGCTCGGGCCGACGTCAACCCGCCTTGTTCACGCGCATGTACCAATCCACCAGGCGCCGGACCTGGCGCTCGGTGTAACCCCGCTCCACCATACGCTCGACGAAGCCCTGGTGCCGCTTCTCGGTCACGCTGTCCTGCTTCGAGCCGAAACTGATGACGGGAAGCAGATCCTCGACCTGTCCGAACATCCGCTTCTCGATGACCTCGCGGAGCTTTTCATAGCTGGTCCAGGAAGGATTGCGGCCGTTGTTGCGGGCCCGCGCACGCAGCGTGAACTTCACGACCTCGTTGCGGAAATCCTTGGGATTGGCGATGCCCGCCGGCTTCTCGATCTGGGATAGTTCGTTGTCCAGAACCTGGCGGTTCAGGATCTGGCCGGTATCGGTATCCTTGTAGTCCTGGTCCTCGACCCACGCATCGGCATAGGCGATATAGCGGTCGAACAGGTTCTGGCCGTACTCGCCATAGGATTCGAGATAGGCCTTCTGGATCTCGTGCCCGATGAACTCGGCGTAGCGTGTGGCAAGCTCCGACTTGATGAAGTCGAGATAGGCCGCTTCCGTCTCCTTGGGGAACTGCTCGCGCTTGATCGCCCCTTCCAGGATGTACATCAGGTGCACGGGATCGGCGGCGAGTTCCTGGGTATCGTAGTTGAATGTCTGCGAAAGGATCTTGAAGGCGAAGCGCGTGCTCACGCCGGTCATGCCTTCGTCGACTCCGGCGGCGTCGCGGTATTCCTGGATTGCCTTTGCCTTGGGCTCCAGCTCCTTGAGATTCTCGCCGTCATAGACGCGCATCTTTGTGTAGAGCGGCGAATTCTCGAATTCGGTCAGCCGTGTCGAGACCGAGAACCGGCTGAGGATGTCGAGCACTTCGGGAGCGCAGGGGCTGTTGGCGAGTTCGCTCTCGCGCAGCAGCTTTTCGTAGATCTCCCGCTCTTCGGTAACGCGCAGGCAATAAGGCACCTTGATCACCAGAATGCGGTCAAGGAACGCCTCGTTGTTCCTGTTGTTCTTGAACTGGAGCCATTCCGACTCGTTGGAGTGAGCCAGCACGATGCCCTGGTAGGGAAACGCGCCGAAATTCTCTGTGCCGTTGTAGCTGCCCTCCTGGGTCGCGGTCAGCAGAGGATGCAGAACCTTGATCGGCGCCTTGAACATCTCGACGAATTCGAGCAGGCCTTGCGTCGTCCGGTTCAGCCCGCCGCTATAGGAATAGGCATCCGGGTCCGACTGGCTGAAATTCTCGAGCTGTCGGATGTCCACCTTGCCGACGAGCGTCGAGACATCCTGGTTGTTCTCGTCGCCCGGCTCCGTCTTGGCGATGCCGATCTGGCGCAGCCGCGACGGCATCAGCTTGACGACGCTGAACTTGGAGATGTCGCCGGACAATTCGTCGAGCCGCTTCGCCGCCCATGGCGAGATCAGGCCGGAGAGGCGCCGCCGTGCGATGCCGTATTTGTCCTCGAACAGACCGCCCATGCGGTCCGGGTGAAACAAGCCCAAAGGTGATTCAAACACCGGGCTGATCTTGCCGCCCACCTTGAGCGTGTAGAACGGCCGCTCCTCCACGAGCTTCTTCAGCCGCTCCGCCAGCGAGGACTTGCCGCCGCCGACCGGGCCGAGGAGATAGAGGATCTGCTTGCGCTCCTCCAGCCCTTGCGAGGCATAGCGGAAATAGCCGGCGATCCGCTCGATCGTATCTTCCATGCCGTAGAAATCGGCGAAGGAGGGATAGATCTTGATGGTCCTGTTACCGAAAATCCGGCCGAGCCGCTCGTCCTTGCTGGTGTCGAACAATGTCGGCTTCCCGATAGCGTCGACCATCCGCTCGGCCGCGGAGGCATACATCGATTTATCTTCGCGACATGCCAGCAGGTATTCCTGCAGGCTCATCTCCTCCTGTGAGTAGCTCCGGTAATCCTCGGAGAATAAGCGGAATACCTCGCTGTCTCTCTCGATCATGGCAGCCATCCACCGATCGGTGGTCTCCTCGACGACGGCTCTCAACACTCAACCGACGATAGTATCGCAAGTTCCTGCCCAATGCATGAACGTCTTCTGCGGCGTCCTCGTGGCAGCCATGTGTTCGGCGGCAGATACCTCGCCGCCACAGGATGCGGCCTCGCGCCTAGGTGGCGGCGTGTCGGAGAAGAAAAGCGCTTGCCGCGCAGCTCGGCTGACGATGCACGCTGCCCGGAGCGCGTTGAGCCGGGTGTCCGCCATCGGCCGAGGCCAGCAGGAAGCGTTCGGCAAAGCAGATCAGAACGTTCGATTCAATGCGTTTGATTGGATGATTTTTCTAAAAGATGGTGCCAGAAAGAAAGAGTTATTCTAATCCCTGGCGCCCCATCCATGAGTGACGTTTCCGCAATCTTCCGTTCGCCAATCCAGCGAGCTGGGCAACTCCTGCCTGGCTTTGGGCTTTGCGTGCTCATCAGCGCCGCGGCCTACGGCCTCGAAGTGCTGGAAGCACATCTGACGGGCCGTGCGTGGCTGGAGGCTCTCGTACTGGCAATCCTGCTCGGCACCGCCGTGCGGACCTTCTGGCGCCCTTCGACGTTCTGGCTGCCGGGGATCGCGTTTTCATCGAAGATGGTTCTGGAAATCGCGATCGTGCTCCTCGGAGCGTCGCTGAATGCCGAGGCCATCATCGCGGCCGGGCCAAGCTTGATCGTTGGCATCGCCGCGGTCGTCGCAGTCGCGCTTGCCGTCAGCTTTCTGATCGGACGCGTGCTGGGCCTGCCCAAGCGCATGGCCGTCTTGGTTGCCTGCGGCAATTCGATCTGCGGCAACTCGGCCATCGCGGCGGTGGCGCCCGTGATCGGCGCAAGCGGTCACGACGTGGCGGCATCCATCGCATTCACCGCGGTGCTGGGCGTCCTGGTGGTGCTGGGCCTTCCGCTGCTGGTGCCGCTGTTGCAACTGTCGGATATCCAATACGGCGTGCTGGCGGGCCTCACCGTCTACGCGGTCCCGCAGGTTCTTGCGGCAACGGCACCGGTTGCGGCCACCAGTGTCCAGATCGGAACGCTCGTGAAGCTCGTGCGTGTGCTGATGCTTGGGCCGGTCGTTCTCATCCTTTCAATTCTGAGCAGCCGGGCGCAGGCCAAGGCCGACAATTTCGCCGGAGCGAACCAGCCCCGTAGCCGCTTGCCCGTGCATAAGCTCGTCCCATGGTTCATCATCGCCTTCCTGGCGATGGCGGCGCTCCGTTCGCACGGCGGTATCCCGGCGGTTGCTCTTGCACCTATCGCTCAAGCTGCGACGATCCTGACGATCATCTCGATGGCCGCGTTGGGGCTTGGCGTCGACATTCGCGCGGTTGCCAGGGCTGGTCGGAGCGTAACGGCGGCGGTTTTCCTTTCTCTGCTCGCGCTCGCCGCGGTCAGCGTCGGCCTGATCCGACTGCTGGGCATCTCGTAAATTTGTATCGGGGCTCCCGGCAGAGGCGCCGCCAACGGAGCGAGACAGCATCAGGTTCGAGAGGTGTTGCCCTGCGAGCGATGATCGAAGAAGCGTTGCGCAGCAACTGGAAGAGCCTTTTTTCCTATGCGCTCCGCCTGACCGACAATGCCGACGCTGCTGCGGACCTGCTCCAGTCTTGCGCTCTCAAGGCTCTCGGGAGCTCGGGTGCTCAGCCCCGCCCTGAAGCCGTGCGCGCTTGGTTGTTCAAGATCGTCCGCAATGCCTGGATCGACAATTATCGCCGCACCCGCCACATCCATGACGAGCCTGAAAACGGAGCTGTGGAGGAGGGGCCCGGCTTCGACTATCGCTACGATGACAGCATCATTGCTGAAATCACCGTTCGGCAGGCCTTGAAGCAAATACCGCCCCACCACCGCGAGATCATCGAACTGGTTGATTTGGCCGGGTTCAGCTATGGCGAGGTCGCATCTATCCTGGGCATGCCGCAAGGGACGATCATGAGCCGGTTGAGCCGGGCCAGGCAGGCATTGCTGGCAGTCATCGAGCGCGAGAACCTGCGCCCGCTCCAGTCGAGGCACCGACATGCACGGTGAAACATCGGCTGGGGGAGACAGAGTTTCCCTCGACAGGTTGAATGCCTACGTCGACGACGAGCTCTCGCCCGAGGACGCAGCCAATGTTGCGGCCGCGATCGCCTGTGACCCACGGCTGGCCGAGCGCGTGGCGACGCTGTCGCGGCTGCGCGCCGTCACACGCCGCCTGCCTCCCGAGATGGCGCCGCCGGCATTCATGCTGCCGCGCAGGCGTCGTTTCAGCGCGGCCCTGCCTATCGCGGCCGCTCTGGCGCTCGCAGCATGCATCGGTTTCCTCGCCCTGCGCCCCTCCGGCCCGGCGACGGCGCCTGACGGAGTGCTCGCCGCAGCGGTCGAGGCTCATCGCCACTGGATCGCAGGACGCCAGGCTGAGGCGCTGGAGCAGCGCGTCCGGATCGATCTCGCTGCCGCCCAGAGCGGACACCTTCCCGATTTGCGTGCCTCCGCGTTGGAGCTCACTTATCTCTCGCTCGATCCGACGTCGGGCGATGGAGGCCTGCTGGCCGGCTATCGCGGCCCACATGGCTGCCGGCTCGGGCTCTGGATGGCACCGCATTCCGGACGCTGGAATGCAGCGCCGGCCAGGTCCGACCGCGATGGGCTGCGCATTCGCGCGTGGAGTGCGGTGGGAGCCGATTATGCGCTGCTCAGCCAGGGCATGGATCCAGCGCGTCTCGACCGCCTTGCCGACGTCATCGCCAAGCTGACCCGTCAGAAGCAGGCGCCGACCGACGAGCAGGTTGCGGCTCTCCGGGACGTGCCGAATATCGGCCAGCCTTGCGGCGCCTGACCACTTTCTTTCCTCGATATGGAATAAATCGACGCTCTCATGCGTCTCAATCTCCCGAGGAATGTGTCCTCGGGAGAAACGCCATGTTGAACAGACGACAGATGCTGACATCTGCCGGCAGTGCCGCATTGGGGGTGGGAGCCGTCGCGATCGCTGGATCGCGTTTCTCGGTCCTGGCCGCCGAAACCGTCAAACTGCCTTTCGAGAACGGCGAGCGCGAACTCGTCAAAGTGCCGGGAAAACGCCCGCTGATCCAGCAGACAGCTCGCCCGCCGCAGCTTGAGACGCCGTTCTCTGTCTTCAACGATGGTGTCATCACGCCGAACGACGCCTTCTTCGTTCGCTACCATCTCGCCGACATTCCGCTGGAGATCGATCCCGAAACCTTCCGGCTCGAGGTGAAAGGCAAGGTATCCAAGCCGCTCTCGCTGTCGCTGCGCGAACTGAAAGGCAGCTTCCCTGCGATCGAGGTCGTTGCGGTCAACCAGTGCTCCGGCAATAGCCGCGGCTTCGTCGAGCCGCGGGTCGCCGGCGGCCAGCTCGGCAACGGTGCCATGGGCAATGCGCGCTGGCGCGGCGTCTCGCTCAAGGCTGTGCTGGAACGAGCCGGGGTCCAGCCGGGAGCCGTGCAGGTGGCCTTCGGGGGGCTCGACGGCCCGGTTTCGCCCGATACGCCCGACTTCACGAAGGCGCTCGCGCTCGACCATGCCCGCGACGGTGAAGTCATGCTGGCCTATGCCATGAACGGGACCGATCTTCCCTGGCTCAACGGCTATCCGCTGCGCCTCGTCGTGCCCGGCTATTACGGCACCTATTGGGTCAAGCACCTGAACGAGATCACCGTGCTGGACAAGGAGCTCGACAGCTTCTGGATGAAGACGGCCTACCGGATTCCCGACAATGATTGCGCCTGCGTCGAGCCCGGAAAGGCGCCCGTGGCGACGATCCCGATCAACCGCTTCACCGTTCGCTCCTTCATCACCAACGTGCTGGACGGCGCGAAGGTCAAGGCGGGCCAACTGGCGCTGCGCGGCATCGCCTTCGATGGGGGCGCCGGCATCGCCGAAGTCCAGGTTTCCGGCGATGGCGGGCAGTCCTGGGTCAAGGCCGGTCTGGGGCAAGATCTCGGCAAGTACTCCTTCCGCGAATGGAAGGCGAATGTCCCCGTGGCAGCCGGCGAGCAGAAGCTCATGGTCAAGGCCACCAACGCCAAGGGCCAGACCCAGCCGATGCAACCGCTCTGGAACCCGTCCGGCTACCTGCGCAATGTCGTCGAGACGACGCGCGTCACGGCAGCGTGAGGGAGATTGTCATGACGATGACCACTTGCCGCCCCCGCACGTTCGGCGCCGTATTCATCCTGGCGTTTGCCCTTGCCGGAACCGCGCTCGCCGCTCCGAAGACCTATAAGCTCCCGGACGAGACGGCCACGCTCAAGCCCGGCTCCGAGCCGGGCTTCGAGGCCGCCAAGAACAATTGCACGGCCTGTCACTCGGTCGACTACATCAACTACCAGCCGAGCAGGAAGGGGCAGGCCTTCTGGGATGCCGAGGTCCAGAAGATGATCAAGGTCTACAAGGCCCCGATCGACGAGAAGGACGCCAAGGCCATCGCGGAGTACCTCGGCCAGACCTACTGACCGGACTGGGGCCGGCGCCTATTGCCAGGGGCCTGTCTCCAGCCGCGGACCCTCTTTTGAGACGTGGCGGCCCTTGGCGGGGCCGCCAGCGTCGCATCGCGCCGTGTCTATCGATCGAAAAGGCCTGATCGGGCGAGGGCGCTCGCAGTGCTGGGACTGAAGGCTGCGGGGATGTCGTATACGAGGACCAGTCTCAGCAGTGCCTTGACGTCGACGTCGTGAGGCTGGGCGGCGAGGGGATCGGGAAAGAACAGAAGCACGTCCAATTCGCCTTGCGCAATCATCGCGCCAACCCGCTGATCGCCGCCAAGCGGGCCGCTTTTGACCAGGCGGATATTGAGATCGGGAAGCGAGGATTTCAGCACGCCACCCGTCGTCGCCGTCGCGATGACGGTATGATGCGCGATCAAGTTTGCGTGCTGCACGGCCCAGGCAGCGAGATCCGGCTTCTTGCTGTCATGGGCCACCATACCGATCGTGAGAGACATCGCGCTCAGCCCCCGAAGACGCACTTGAGTTCCTCGACTTCGGTCTCGCCACGAAACTTGTCGCTGCGGCCGGAGCTGAGGATCAGGAGCTTCGCAATCTGGTCGAGCCCGTCAGCCGCGTAAACAGCGCTTCGGAGATCCTTCCCGGAAACCACCGCCCGCGCCAAGCCTTCGAGGGTGGCGAGCGCGAGGGCGAAGAAATCCACCTGTCGGAAGGAGCCCGATTTTGCCGGGTTCATCCGGCCTTTCGTCGCTTCAGCTGTCGGTGTTGGTCCAGGCGACCGAGAGCCCGACCACGCCGTGCCTGGCGATCAACTGACCAACGAGTCCCGTTTGGATGGCCGCCGAGACGAAGCTGCGAAGATAATCGAGCGCGACGCCGGACGCCTTGGGCGTGCCGAGCGCCTGCTGGACGGCCATGAAGCGGCCGGGAAGAATCCGCGAACCCGGTAGCTTCTTTTCGTCCTCGATCAGCTTCGGCCTCAGGCCTGCCAGAGCATCGAGCTTGCCGTCGACGAAATGCTGATAAGCTTCGTCGAAATTGAGCCCCGTCACGAGTTCGGCCTCGCGGACGTTCCGTTCGAGCCACAGGCCATACGCCGTGCGGGCGGCAACCGCGATGCGCCGCCCCCTCATGTCCACCTCTGCCAGGGATTGCAGAGACGATCCCGGAGGAACCAGATAGGTCGCCTCGATCTCGGCATAGGCCGGGGTGAAGTCGATAACGGCGGCGCGCTGGGGTTCGGCCCCAAGCAGCGCCACGTCCCACTCGTCTCGCTCAGCCGCATCTGCGAGTTTGCCGGGCGATTCATAGGGAATGTATTTCAGCGGCAGGCTCAGGCAGGCCGCCAAGGTGGCCGCCATGTCGGGTGAGACGCCGGCCGGGCCGCCATCGGCTGTCTGGCTCGAAACAAGCAGAAAGTTCGACAGGTTGATGCCGGCTCGCAGCACGCCATGACGCGATAGCACGTGGCGAACCGCATCCGGCGGAGCGCCGACGATCTGGCTGATGAGCTTTGCCTCTTCGCCCATCGTCAGGCCGTCCGCAGGGTTTCGGCGACGAGTTCGCCGAAGCGCGTCGTGCCGGCCTTGCCGCCAAGATCGGGAGTGCGTGAGGCGGGATCGGTCAGCACGGTGTCGATGGCCTTGTCGATGGCATGGAACGCCTGCTCGAAAGCCGGCAGCTTGCGCTTTTCGCCTAACCACTGCAGGAGCATGCCGCAAGACAGGATCATCGAAACCGGGTTCGCCTTGTCCTGGTTCTGGATATCCGGGGCGGAACCATGCTGGGCCTGGGCGCAGCAATGCGTGTCGCTGGCCATCATCGAGCCGGCAAGACCCAGGCTGCCGGACAGCTCGCTGGCCAGATCCGAGATGATGTCGCCATAGAAGTTTGTTGCGCAGATGACGTCGAACCGCTCGGGGCTCCGAACCAGATGCGCCGTCGAGGCATCGATCAGGAGGTCATCGAGCTTCACATCCGGGAACTCCGCGGCGACCTTGCGCACTTCACGCAGAAAAAGGCCGTCGGTCTGATGGAAGCTGTTCACCTTGTGGACGGCCGTCACCTTCTTGCGGCGCTTGGAGGCGAGCTCGAAGGCGCGCCGCGCAATGCGGTTCGAACAGTGAGCCGTGATCTTGCGCAGCGAGATCGCCATGTCCGGCGAGGGCATCAACTCCGCCCAGCCGAGATGCATGTTGCGATCCGGATAAAACCCCTCGGTGGCCTCGCGCATGATGACGAGATCCATCGTCTTCCCGGGCTTCATGTTGGACTCGATGAAGGGGCGCGTGCGGGCCGGGCGCACATTGGCGTAGAGATCGAGGCCTATGCGGAAGCCGGCGGAAACGTTGCGTCCGCCTTTCTCGGGCGCCGGGTAGTCGGCGTGCGACTGGGTGCCGAGGATCACGCCATCGAAATCCGACCGCGCCCGATCAAGCACGCTTTCGCGCAGCGTGGTGCCGTGCTTCTCGAGGCTCTTGAAGCCGACATCGTCGTATTCGAACTGGAGGCCGAGACCGAAGCGGTCGCTCGCGACTTCGAGGACAGCCATCGAGGCGGAGACAATCTCCGGGCCGATGCCGTCGCAGGGCAGGACGAGAATTTTCATTTTGGCTTTCCTCGGGCACCGTCACGGTCTTTGAATTGGCTATTAAATGTAATAAAACCAATAATGGGTCAAGGTGGCCTGGGGTGATTGCCATCGCCCACGCGACCTGCGATCACTCATGGAGTTCAATCGGCGCCCGTCATGCCCAATAGCCCTCTCGCTCTTCGCATCGCCAACGACATCATCGCGCGCATTGGGATGGGAGAGTTTGGAACAGGTTCGCACCTCGCGACCGAAGCGCTCGCCAAGCGCTTCGAGGTTTCGCGTTCGCCTGTTCGCGAGGCGCTTGCTCTCCTTTGCGATCAGGGGGTTATCGAGAATCGGCGTAATCGCGGATTCTTCGTGCTCGCGACGGAGCGCCGCAAGGGCGGGGAGGGCGCGCTGGAACCATTCGGTCCTGCGGAGAGCGATCCCTATTACCAGCTGGCGGAAGACTGGCTGAAAGACCGGATCGGCGCGGAACAGACCGAGCAGGCCGTCCGGGAGCGATACAATCTCACGCGCTCGCAGGCTCAGGATCTTCTGTCCCGTGCCGCTCGCGAAGGCTGGGCGGAACCGAAGCCGGGATATGGCTGGAAGCTGCGCCAGGTCGCCAAAACCGCCGAGGCGTTCGAGGAAATCTATCGCTTCCGGGCGGTGATCGAGCCGGCAGCGCTACTCGAGCCAAGCTTCCGTTTCGACAAGGCCATGGCGGCGTCGCTCCGTCGAACCCAGGAGCGCCTCGCTTCAGGCAATCTCGAGGGGCTGGCTCCCGCGGCCATGACCGCTGCCGGTGCCGAGTTCCACGAGGGCATCATCAAAATGTCGGGCAATCCGATGTTTTTCCATGCTTTGGAGCGGGCGAACCAGCTCCGGCGCCTGGCGGAATACCGCCTGAAAGTGAATCCGCAGCGCATTGCTGTTCAGAGCACCGAACACCTCCAGATCCTCGATCTCCTTGCCAAGGGAGATAATCTGGAGGCGGCCCATTTGATGCGCCGGCATCTCAGCGGCGCATTGGCTTCCAAGTCACCGGTCGTGCATCCGAAATCGGGCGACGCCGACCGCGCCGCCTAGCTCCGTTTCCCGGCGAGGCGCGAGGGGCCTTCGAGGCGCCAAAATGCGCGTCAAAAGGAAAATGGTTTTATATCTTGATAAAGCCAATCTGCGAAGATAGGCTCCTCCCCACAATGAAAAGCAACGGGAGGGTAGCAATGATGGATCGTCGGCAATTCGTGCTCGCGTCGGCTGCGGGCCTTGGGGCGCTCGGCTGTGGTTCGCCGTCCCGTGCCCAGGAACTGCCCGCCGGCTATCCGGCCGACTACAAGGCGGTCATCGAAAAGGCGCGCGCCGAAGGTGTCGTTTCGATCTACACCTCGACCGACGACGTGCAAGGGCGCCCGATCGTCGAGGCTTTCCAGAAGGCCTTTCCCGGCATTCGCGTCGATTACAACGATCTCGGCACCAACGGCGCTTACAACCGCATCATTTCCGAAGCGGCTGCCAAGCAGGTCGGCTCGGATATCGTCTGGACCTCGGCGATGGACCTCCAGATGGTGCTTGTCCAGAAGGGGCTTGCCGAGGCCTACAAGTCGCCCGAAGCCAGCCATCTGCCGAGCTGGGCCAATTTCAACGACACCCTCTACGGCACCACGGTCGAGCCGGTCGGAATCCTTTACAACAAGGCTCAGCTCGCCCAGTTCAAGCTGCCGCAGACCAGGCCGGAACTGCTGGCGTTCATGCGTGACAACAAGGATGCGTTGAAGGGCAAGCTCGCAACGTTCGATCCGGAAAAGARCGGGACGGGTTTCCTGTTCTTCAGCAACGATGCCCGCAACATGCCGGATACGTTCGACCTCGTTCGCGCGTTCGGAGCAACCGAGGGCAAGACCTACGGCAGTTCCGGTGCGATGCGCGAAAAAATCGTGTCCGGAGAGCATTGGCTCGCGTTCAACGTCATCGGCTCCTACGCCATCGAGTGGGCGGCGAAGAATCCGGCGCTCGGCTACATCCTGACCTCGGACCACACCGCAGCGTTTTCGCGCGTTGCCAATATCTCCAAGGGCGCCCCGCACCCCAACGCGGCCAGGGTCTTCTTTGACTTCCTGATAGGTGCCACGGGTCAGTCGGCGCTGGCGTCGGTGGGTGCGCCCTCGATCCGAACCGACGTCACCAGCGGTCTGAACCTGACCAAGCTGACCGAGATGGCCAAGGGTAACCTCAAGCCGATCCCGGTCACGGCCGCGCTCCTCGAGGCAACCGAGCCGAAGAACCGCACGGATTTCTTCCGCCGCTGGAAAGAGGCGCTGCGCGGCTGAGCCGTCAGTCCTCCGAGGGATCCAATGTCACTCGCAGCTCAAGCACCCCGCTTCAGGGCCACGGTTATCCTGGCCCTGTTCGCGATGGTCGCGGCGCCGGCCGCTCTCATCATCTACCAGAGCTTTCTCAGCGCTCCGTTCTTTGACGAGGCGGCTCGACCCAGCCTGGAAGCCTATCAGTTCATTCTGACAGACCCCGAATTCTATCGGGCTCTCTGGACGACGACCCTCTACGCCATCGGCATGATCGTCGTCGCCGTGCCGCTGGGAGGGCTTTTGGCCTTCCTGATCACGCGCACCGATCTCAAGGGGCGGGGCTGGCTTGAGCCGCTCGTCCTGGTTCCGATGTTCCTGTCCTCGATCGTGCTCGCCTTCGGCTACACGGTAGCCGTCGGGCCGTCCGGCTTCGTCACGATCGCGTTCCGGAACATCTTCGGATCAGCTCCCTGGAGCATCTACACGCTCCCCGGCATCATCCTGATCGGCGGCCTCAGCCACGTCCCGACCGTCTATCTCTACGTCGCTTCAGCGATGCGCCGCCTGCCCAGCGACCTGGAAGAGGCTGCCAGAACGGCGGGGGCCAGCATCTGGCGTGTGTCTCTCGACGTCACGCTGCCGATGGTGCTCCCGGCACTGGTCTTCAGCGCGGCGCTCAATCTTCTGCTGGGTTTCGAGACCTTCGGCATCCCCCTGGTGCTTGGAGACCCAAATGGCATCCTGGTGCTCACGACCTACATCTACAAGGTCAATACGATCTTCGGCGCGCCGACCTATCAGGTCATGGCGGCCGTGACGGTCTTCCTCATCCTTATCACCCTGCCGCTGGTCTTCATCCAGCGCCGGCTCCTGCGCCATGCCCGCCGCTTCGCGGCCGTGGGCGGGAAGGGGGCGCGCACCAATCTCCTCAAGCTCGGCGGCGCGGGGCAACTGATCGCGCTCTCGATCATCGGGCTGTGGCTGCTGGTTTCGGTGGTCCTGCCGGTGGGCGGGGTCGTGCTGCGCGCCTTCGTCGAGAACTGGGGCGAGGGCGTCCGGCTCTCCGAGCAATGGACGCTCGCCAATTTCCGCGCGGTCTTCGAGATCCAGAGCCTGTCCCGCGGTATCGTCAATACGGTCCTGCTGGCAGCCGTCGGCGGTGCGCTCGCGGTCGCGTTCTACCTGCTGGTCGGTCTTGCGGGGCACCGCAATCACGGCCGGACCGGCACGCTCCTGGATTACTCCGTCCTCATCCCGCGGGCGCTGCCGGGCTTGATCGTCGGTCTCGCCTTCTTCTGGCTGTTCCTGTTCGTGCCTTTCCTGGTGCCGCTGCGGACGACGCTGTTCAGCCTGTTGATCGCCTACGTCATCGTCGGGCTGTCCTATGGCCTTCGCATCATCCAGGCGACGTTGCTGCAGGTGGCGCCGGAGCTCGAGGAATCGGCGCGCACCGCCGGTGCCACGACCTTCCACACCTGGCGGGACGTGGTGATCCCGCTGGTTCGCCCGGGACTGGCCGGCGCGTGGGCGATGATCATGATCGTCTTCCTGCGCGAGTATGCCACCGGCGTCTATCTGATGAGCGCCGGAACCGAAGTGATCGGCTCGCTGATGGTGTCGCTGTTGACGTCGGGCGCGATGGACCAGATCGCCGCGCTCTCCTTCATCTCAATCCTGCTGACTGCGGTCGGCTTGACGCTGGCCCTGCGGCTGGGAGCCAAGATCCATGACTGACCTCGTCGTCGACAACGTCCAGAAATGGCTGGGCGGCCTGCAGATCCTGTCCGGGGCGAGCTTCACTGCAGAGAAGGGCAGGATCGTCGCGTTGCTCGGCGCCTCGGGCAGCGGCAAGACCACGCTGCTGCGTTGCATCGCCGGCCTGGAGCAGCCCGAGATCGGTGTCATCAAGATCGGTGGCACCAGCGTTCTCGACGACAAGGCCGGTGTCGCGCTGCCGCCCGAGCAGAGGCAGATCGGTCTCGTCTTCCAGTCCTATGCGCTCTGGCCGCACAGAACCGTTTTCGAGAACGTTGCCTATGGCCTGAAGCTCCGGAATGTCGGTGCGAGCGAAATCAAGGCCAAGGTCGAAGCCATCCTGGAGAAGCTCGGCCTTGCGCATCTTGCGGCACGCTATCCCGACCAGTTGTCGGGCGGTCAGCAGCAGCGCGTCGCGATCTGCCGCGCCCTGGTCTACGAACCGAAGGTCCTGCTCCTCGACGAGCCTCTCTCGAATCTCGACGCAAAACTGCGTGAGGAAGCAAGGTTTTGGATCCGCAAGTTGATCCTCGATCTGAAGATCTGTGCCATCATGGTCACGCATGACCAGGCCGAAGCCCTGGCCATCGCTGACCAGGTCCTGCTGCTGAAGGGCGGCGGCATCGTCCAGTCGGGAACCCCGCTCGACATCTACAGCAAGCCGGAGACGTTCTACGCCGCCGACTTCATGGGCACGAACAACGTCTTGAGCGGTCAGCTTGTAAGGGCGTCAGGGCAAGCCGATGCAATCGCCTGCGCTGGCCTGTCCCTGCCGGGTGTCTGGAAGGACAGGGAGGCTCCCGCGGACCCGAACGCCGTGCGTGCCGTCATCCGGATGGAGGCGATCTCGGTTTCGCCGGAGGCGAGCTCCGGCAGCGCGCCGTTCGATGTCGAGGGCTGCATCTATCTCGGAGAGAAATGGGAGTACCGGCTGAAGCGGGGGGATCTGCGTCTGCGCGCACAAGGTCACGAGCCGCTGAGCGCGGCAGTCGCGCACTGCCGGATCCCGGCTTCGGCGACCTGGCTGTACAATCCCTGAGGGTGGACCAATGTCCGACCGCATCCGCATTGCGCTCGTCCACGCGACGCCGGTGGCCGTCGATCCGATCGCCCAGTCGTTTCGGCATATCTGGCCTGAGGCCGATACGATCGGTGTCCTGGACGATGGCCTGGCCTTGGATCGGGCCGCCGCTGGGGAGCTCACCGAGGCCTTGTCGCGCCGCATTGCGGCGCTGGCTCGGTACGGCCTCTCGACCGGCGCAAGCGCGATCCTCTTCACCTGCTCGGCCTTCGGGCCGGCCATCGAGGAGGCGGCTCGCATCCTGCCGGTTCCAGTCCTGAAGCCGAATGCGGCGATGTTCGAGGAGGCCCTCGGCTATGGCGAAAACATCGGGATGGTCGCGACCTTCGGTCCGGCCGTCGCCATGATGGAGCAGGAGTTTGCAGAAGAAGCAAAGCGGCTCAGGCCGAGTGCCCGGCTGACCTTGTACCTGGCCTCCGGTGCCATCGAGGCGCTCAGGGCCGGCGACGCCGAAACGCATAATCAGCGCGTTTCCGAAGGCGTGGCCGAACTCGGCGAGCGGGACGCGATCCTGCTCGCTCATTTTTCGACGTCGCGTGCAGGCGCGGCCTGCCGGGCGCTGACGTCACGGCCGGTTCTCTCGTCGCCGGATGCCGCCGTCAGAAAACTTCGGCGCCTGCTGGGTGGCTGAACAACATCGCTCAAGGGCAAGCCTGGCCGGCGCCGCCATGCAGAAGCTGGTGACGGCCGGGTCCCCCCTCGAGCCGACATCTTGAACAAGGCGGGCTTCAAGCCCGATCGAGAACGTGCAGTTGAGACAGAAAGCCGAATGGAAGTCCTTGGAGGCGGCGGGCGAGACGTTCCGCCGCCTCGACGTTGCATCGCTCCTCGGGGCGGATTTTCGGCGATTGCCGCATGTCCTGCGCATTTTGCTCGAGAATGCGATGCGGTCGGCTCCCGCAGAGGAGACCGCGCATCTTCCGCGGGCGCTTCGGGAGTGGCTCGCAGGCGGCAGCAGTCTTGTCGAAATCCCGTTCCTGCCAAACCGGATCATGATGCACGATACGACCTGCGGCCCGGCGCTGGTCGATATTGCCGCGATGCGTGACGTCCTCGCCGAAAGCGGGCGCGACCCGGATCTCCTGACGCCGCGCATTCCTGTCGATGTCTCCACAGACCATTCATCCGGCGTCGACTTCTTCGGCCGCGCCGATGCATTCCAGCGGAATCTCGAGAAGGAATTTGCGCGCAACGCCGAGCGCTATCGCCTGATGAAGTGGGCGGCTTCGACCATGCCAGGCATCCGGGTTCACCCCCCGGGATCGGGCATCATGCACACGATCAATCTTGAACGACTGTCCAAGGTCGTCGCCAGCGAGATGCACCAGGGCGAATGCCGTGCCTTCCCGGACGTTCTGCTGGGAACCGATAGCCACACACCCACCGTCAATGGTCTCGGCGTGCTCGGTTGGGGCGTCGGCGGCCTGGAGGCCGAGGGGGCTCTCTTTGGCGTCCCGGTCGTCCTGCGCATCCCTGATGTGATCGGCGTGAAACTCGTCGGGCGACTGCGGGATGGCGTGCTGGCCACTGACCTCGCACTCGAGGTGACCCGCGCGCTGCGCGCCATCGGGGTCACAGGCGATTTTGTCGAGTTCTTCGGTTGGGGCGTCTCGACGCTTTCGGTTGGAGAGCGCGCTGCGATCGCCAATATGGCGCCGGAATACGGGGCGTCGACCGGCTATTTCCCCATCGATGAGAGGGTTCTGGCGTATCTCGCGCGGATAGGTCGGCCGCCCCGGGACTGCAGCCTGGTCGAGGCCTATGCGAAGGCCTGCGATCTCTGGTTTGATCCCGACGCTGAACCGCGCTTCACAAGAACGATCACAGTCGACCTCGACGCCATCGAAGCAAGCGTGGCAGGTCCGCGTCGCCCGCAGGACAGGCTGCCTGCCGGCGGCACTCGCTCCGCCTTCAAGCCACCTTTGTCGACTGCGGGCGACGTTACTATACCGGACGGGGCTGTCGTGATCGCAGCCATCACCAGTTGCACGAACACATCGGACGCCAGTCTGCTCGCCGCCGCCGGCGTCTTGGCCCGGAAGGCCCGCGCCCGCGGATTGAAGCCGCCCGGTTACGTCAAAACCTCCCTGGCGCCGGGGTCACCGACCGCTGAATGCTTCCTGCGTCGTGCCGGTCTGCTGGACGATCTGGAGGGACTGGGGTTCGGCATCGTCGGCTACGGTTGCACGACCTGCATCGGCAACTCGGGAGCTTTGCTCGATGTCGTGCGAAGCGAGCTCGGCAGGCCAGGATTCCGGCCCGTGGCGGTCCTTTCCGGCAACCGCAATTTCCCGGGTCGCGTCCACCCCGATCTCGAAAACGGATTTCTGGCTTCGCCTCCGCTTGTCATCGCCTTCGCGCTCGCCGGCACGGTCAACATCGACATCACGCGGGAACCGGTTGGTTTTGAGGCCGATGGTCGGCCGGTGATGCTGCACGAGATCTGGCCGACAGGTGCCGAAATCGACGCTGCCGTGGCCTCCGGTTGGGACGTCGCGGACTTCGATGCAGCCTATCACGAGGCGGCCACTCGCCCGCTTTGGGTCGATCTGGATGCGCCGGCTGGACCGCAATTTCCATGGGATCCGGCCTCCACCTATCTGAGAAGGCCTCCGTTCGTCCGGACTTGCGGGCTGCCTCCGACAGAAGGGCATGCCAGGCCCCTGATCGTCCTGGGCGACGACGTCACCACCGACCACATCTCGCCTGCCAATCAGATCCGCCCGGACAGTGCCGCCGGCCGGCACATCATCGCGCAAGGCGGCGCCCCTGCGGACCTCAACGTCTTCGCCTCGAGGCGAGGCAACTACGAGGTGATGATCCGCGGCGCCTTCACGAACCGGCAGGCCGTCAATCGGCTGGTGCCGACAGAGGTGCCAGCAGGCGTCACGCGTCACGAACCTTCTGGGGACATCGTGCCTTTGATCGAGGCCGCCGAACGCTATGCCCGGGAGAAGACGCCCCTCGTCCTTGTTGCGGGCGAACGGTACGGGATGGGTTCCTCGCGGGACTGGGCGGCAAAGGCGGTGGCGCTGCTCGGCGTTCGCGCCGTCATTGCATCGAGTATAGAGCGGATCCACCGGACGAACCTGATTGGAATGGGGATTTTGCCGCTTCTGCTTCCGAAGGGCATCCATCCCGACGTGCTTGATATTCGCTCAGACGACCTGTTCGCGATCGACCTCTGCCCGGACCATTTGACGCCCCGTTGCGCGGTCCCGCTGACGATCCTCCGCTCTCACGGAAAACCCGTCCAGCTCACTTTGCGCGCCGCAATCGAAACGTCGCTCGAGGTCACCCTGCTGAAATCCGGCGGACTTATCCCGCAGGTCCTGAGCGGGATTCTCGGGAGGCCCGCGCCAGCCGACATGGGCGTCGCGTGAGCGCGCCACCGCCAAGGCCCCAGGTGCATGCGACTGCATGTTCATCCGTTCGGGCCGCCCGAAAGCTTTTCCGCTCCTGCGCCGAGGTTTGCGAGCACTCAGCGCGCGCGCAAACCTCGTGCGATATTCCTAGCCCGCCTGAGGGTGGTTACGGCGGCCCCGGCGGCGATGAGCCAGAGAGCGATCGTCAGTACCTCGTCGTGGCCGCGCCAAAGCGGTTCCAGCAGTGACAGCAGGGCTGCCGCAGTGATCGTCGCCATGCGGTGCTGCTTGGCCATCGGGCCTGAGAAATCGGCCGGCAGCCCGCAGGCCCGGCCAAGTTCGCGCGTATACGCGGTCAGCACGGCAAAACCGGCAGCCGCCCAGCCCAAGGCCGGCACGCCAGCCCCGTAACCGGCGCCGACGAGAATGAGGATATCGGCAACGCGATCCGGGAATTCGTTCCAGAACGGCCCATCGGGCTCCTGCTTGCCGCCTTCGATGGCCACCATTCCGTCGAACAGGTTGCAGAGCAATCTGAGCTGACAGAACAGGGCGGCCGCCAAGAGCATGGCGGCGCGGGGCCAGGCATCCACCGCGCCCGCCTGCCAGAAGGCGATGCCGGCGAAGGCCGCCATCACCATGCTCGCCATCGAAATCTGGTTCGGCGTCACGGCCGCGGCGCTCAGCAGGCGGGCGATGGACCGGGCCCAGCCGGAATCGCGGCTCGCCAGCGGGCGTCGATTGTCGTCCTGCGCCACGGTTCAGGCCTTCCTGCTCCGCCAGAGCGAGAGATTGTAGAGAGCCGCATAGCTGGTCGCGACGGTGAGGGGGACGGCGATCGTCCTGCCGATTTCCGGCGTGCCGCCGATCGTGTGGATGACGGTCAGCACGCTTACGGAGACGAGCCCGGCGATCGCGGGCGGCGCCAGAAGCGCGGCGAGGCCGGTAAAACGACTGGCGAGATATTCGATCGAGCGCTTCAGGATCAGCGTGATCGTGGCCGAGATCGCCCCCTGGATCAGCCCGGCCTGAAGCGGCGCCGGCATCGGATGGGCGCGGTTGGCGAATGTCGCCCAGCTCCCCATGGCGAGGAAGGCGAAGGCGACATGGACGACGCTGCTGCGCATCAGGCGTGCGAGCGGCCGGATCATACGGCCGACCATCCGTAGCGGACCAGATGGAAGAAGATCGGGGCCGAGAACACGACCGAGTCGAGCCGGTCGATGAAGCCGCCATGGCCGGCGATCAGATGCCCCCAATCCTTGACGCCGCGATCGCGCTTGATCGCGGACATGACGAGCCCGCCGCAGAAGCCGAGGAGGACGATGACCAGCGAGAGGAAGGCGGCCTGGAGCGGCGTGAACGGCGTCATCCAGGACAGGCCGGCACCGACGGCGGTGGCGCTGAGCGCGCCGCCGACGAACCCCTCGACCGTCTTCGAGGGCGAGAGCCTCGGCGCGATCTTGGTGCGGCCGAGGAGCTTGCCCCAGACATATTGCAGGACGTCGCTGATCTGCACGACGATGACGAGGAAGGCGATCAGCAGGACGTTGCGTCCCTGATAACCGGCGATATCGAGGCTCAGCAGCGCCGGCACATGCGAGGTGCTGAAGACGCAGATCATCAGCGCCCACTGCACTTCCGCGATGCGCACGAGGAAATGGTCGGTGTCGCCGCGCAGCGCCGCGATGATCGGCATCAGCAGGAAGGCGTAGACCGGGATGAAGATCGAATAGAGGCCGTACCACTCGATCCAGATCAGGTAGTACTGCACCGGCAGCACGACGAAGAAGGCGGCCGCCAGCGCCCAGTGGTCGGCCCGGCGCGTATCGATCAGCGTGATGAACTCGCGCAGGGCCGCGAAGGAGCAGAAGGCGAAGAGCAGCGTCACGCCGGTCTTGCCGCCGACCAGCGCCAGCCCCATCAGCACGACCATGACCCACCAGGCCCGGATGCGGTCGTTCAGGTTCTCGACCACGGCGTTGGAGCCATCGGGCGAGAGCTTGCGCTGCAGCACGAAGCCGATGGTGGAGGCGAGGACCAGGACGCCGAGGATGCCGGCGAGCACGGCCACCAGATCGGGATGCGGCATGGTCATGACGCGTTCGCCTTCGGTGACAGGGCGAGCAGGGCCGCCTCCGCCCTGGCCAGGAAATCCTGCTTAGTCTCCGCATCGGCAAGACGAAGTGGTGCGCCGAATGTAACCGTGCAGATCAGCGGGATCGGCACGAACTCGCCCTTGGGCATGACCCGGTTGAGATTGTCGATCCAGGCTGGCACGAGGACGACGTTCGGCCGCGCCTTCGCAAGGTGAAACAGCCCGCTCTTGAACGGCAGGAGCGGGGCCTCCGTGGTGTTGCGCGTGCCTTCCGGGAAGACGATGAGGGACGAGCCGGCATCCAACGCTTCCGTCATCTGGACGATCGGGTCACTTGTGCGGCTCGCGCGATCGCGATCGATCAGAACGGCGTTGAAGACGTCGCAACCGATGAAACGCCTCATGCGGCTCTTCAGCCAGTAATCGCTCCCTGCCACTGGCCTGGTCTCAAATCGCATGCGGCGCGGCAAAACGGTCCAGATCAGAACGAAATCGCCGTGGCTTGCATGATTGGCGTAATAGATCCGCTGCTCGGCAGCTGGGGCCGCGCCTGCCCACCGTCCGCGGACGGCAGTCAGGAAGCGCGCAAAGAACAGGATCAGCGTGCCCGCCAATCTGATCCATGCTCCACGCATATCTTAGCCCCGATTGTCGCCCCACAGCTGAGGTAGCGTTCAATTCCGGCGCTGTCGATCTTGTTCGTAGTCCGAAAACGACTTCGCAGGAGCGCACGGATAAACCTCGCGAACATCTGACGTCGCAATGGCGTCGTCAGCAGCCGATCACCTTGAATTCCACCCGCCGGTCGAGCGCGTCGCTGCTGTCGTCCTTGCCGGTTCCGATGAGGTTTTCCTTGAAGCCGCGCCCGGTCGCGATCATGCGGTTGCGGTTATCCGGCGCACCGGTCAGCAGCAGATCCATGACGAACTGAGCGCGCAGCGTCGAAAGTCGCTCGTTCACCTGCGGTAGCCCGGTGTGCGAAGTGTGTCCGACGATCTCCAGGCACGCTCCCTTCTGACGGGCATGCGTCGCGATCTGGCTCAGCCACATCGGATAGGGTTCGGTGATCCGCGGATCGTCGATGAACTGGGTGGTGCCGGGCTTGAACAGCAGCTTCACCATCAGCTGGTTGTTTCCCAGCCCGTAATCGACGAGGTCGCCGAAGGCATCGACCATGTCGTCGCGTCGCGCGAGCTTGCTGGCGGCGAGGTAGGTCCCAATCCTGACCCGGTGCTGCTCGCCGCCCGGCAGTTTGCGCGCAGCCCGATAATAGGCCAGCGCCTCGCGGAAATGCTGCGCTTCATAGGCAAGGATGCCGTCATTGACCAAGGCATTCGCCGTCAGTCGTTCGACATAGGCCGGATCGATCGCCTCGCCGAGCTTCGTGCCCTGACAGGTCTTGATGTAGGCGTTGGTGGCCTGGTCCTGCGCCCAGAGCGGCGAGTCGCGATAGAATGGGGTCGGCGTCGCGTCGACGCCCTCGATCTGAGCGCGCGCCACGCCCTTCGAGACGACGCTGTTCGTTTTCAGATCCGCCAGCGTCAGGCAGATCCGATAGGCGTCCTTCGGACCGTCCGCCGTCCCCTGGTTGTTGACGGCGGTGAAGGTGCCGACCAGCACGACGGGCTTGCGCGCCAGTGCCTCGCTATCGAAGGCGCGCACGGCGAAACGCGGATAGGATTTGCGCACGATCTCGATCAGCGTCTGCTGCATCGAGCGGGTGGCGCTCGATTGGGAGCCGGAGGCTGCGTCGATCAGCGGGTCGATGACGAGATCGACCTGCTCTTCGGTGAGCGTGGCCTTGCCGAAGAGGTCGTCGGCCGCCTTCTGCAGAGCCTGCGGGAAAGGCACTGGCGTGGGCGGGGGGGCCGGTTGTGCCCATGCGGTAGCGGCACTCGCCAGAAGCGCCAGCGGAGTCAGAATGCGGCCGAGGCGCGTGACGATCGACAAGCTTCATTCCTCCCCGTGCCGGGCTCTCGCCTCACTCGATCCCATGCCGCTCAGCGGCATTGCTGAAGCTGCTCGCGCGCTGCCGGCGTCAGCTCGCCGAGCTGGGCCCGAAGCAGAAGCTCGCTGCAATTCGCCTTGGCCGGCGCCCCGGCAGCCGGAGCTTCGGCGCGGCGCTCGCCCGGGCGCGCCGCGCTGGCCGGCATGGCCTGAGGCTGCGTCGAGCGATCGGGCGGCGAGGGCGCCAAAGTGCCGAGCCGCGCCGCCAGCGCCTGCTCGACATTGCGGCGTTCCTCGGCCAAGCGCCGCTTCTCGGTTTCGAGCGCGGCCAATTCCTTCTCGCGCCGGGCCAGTTCGTCGGCGAGACGGGAGCGCTCGGCCGCGTCCCCGGTCGGTGGCTTGGGTTGGATAGGAGCCGGCTTCGCCCGCGTGCTATCCCCGGTCGCGGGCGGCGGCGGGACCGTATCGTCGCGCTCCTGCCGGGCAAGATCGGTCGCGGCCTGCTGACGTCCCTGTTCGGCCCGCTCGAGCCGCTCCAGTAGCGCGCGCTCGCGCTCTGCGAACTCGCGCACCAGCTTGTCGCGTTCGTTCGTCGCGAGCGAGCGGCGCTCGATCAGGTCGAGCCGCGTGCGTGCATCGATGGCGAAGAAGCTCGCCGGATAGCGCTGGATGAAGTCCCGGAGCACGCCGGGCTCGTCGCTGGAGCGGATGCGCTGCCAGACATCCGCGTCGGTCTCCTCGCGGTTGAGGTAGAAGTCGCCGAGCAGCGACAGCGAGAGCTCGGGGGTCTGCCGGCCGGAAGTGGCGTCGTAGACGCTCTTCTGGACGCGGCGGAACAGGGTCGCCACTTCCAACCCCGGCTGGTCGATCTCGCGCACCAGCGCCGCCGTGAACGGGCTGTTGCGGCCAGCACCGTCCGCTGCGACGTCGTTGGCCTGCGTCGCATAGGCGATGACCATGCCCTGCGCCCGCGCCACGGGAGCGAGGCCGGAGCCGACAGAGAATCCGCGTGTCGCCTGCCTTTTGGCGAGCTGGTTGACGAAGGGGTTGTTGCGACAGGCGTCCAGCACCATGATCTTGACGCCTTTGGCGAAGTTCAGGGCCGTGACGACGTCGTTCAGCCGCGTCGTCTCGTACTGGACGCCGACCTCGTCCTCGATCTTGGCCTCGACCGGCACGAGATAGTTCTCGCCGTTGAACTGGAAGCCGTGGCCGGCGAAATAGAACATGGCGGAATCGGCGTCCTGCGCCAGCCGGGCGAAGCGGGTCAGCGCCGCATCCATGCCGCGCTTGTCGAGATCGACACCGTCGATCACCTCGAATCCGACCTTGCGCAGCGCCGCGGCCATGTCGCGGGCGTCGTTGACCGTATTCGGCAGGGCCGGCGCGTTGCGATAGCTGGAATTGCCGATGACGAGCGCAACGCGGCGCTCCGGAGCCGGCGCCGCCATGGCCAGGCCCGTCAGCATGAGCATGATCAGCCCGCAGAGTCTGGCGATGAGGATCATGGTCCCCTTCCTTGGGGGAGGCTACTGCAGGATTTGGCCGGACTCCAGAACAAAGCCTCTCCAGCTGCGTCAGTGCCAGGTGTTCTGCTTGAAGGAGAGCAGCCGCGCTGGTAGCCTCCCTGTATCCATCTCGTGGATGGGGGACGTCGATGCCATCGAGGGCGCTTCGCCTCATACCCGCCCTGGTACCGGCGGCTCTGGCATGCGCCATCGCCATCGCGCTTCCAATCGGGGAGGCTGCGGCCCAGGCGCGCGCGATGCAGCGCAGCCCGGCCCCGGCTACCGCCAAGCTCAGCTTCGTTGGCCTCACCAACAATGACCGCGTTCCCGGCAAGTTCACCGTCCGCTTTGCGATCACTGGCATGGAGATCGCGCCCGCCGGGCAGGCCAGGCGCTATGCCGGGCACCATCACCTCCTGATCGACACCGAGCTCCCGCCGCTCGACCAGCCGATCCCGAGCGATTTCAACCACATCCACTTCGGCGGCGGGCAGACCGAGGCCGAGATCGCGCTGACGCCCGGCCGGCACACGCTCCAGCTTCTCTTCGCCGACCATAACCATGTGCCGCATGATCCGCCGGTCGTCTCGGAGCGGATCACCGTCGAGGTCGCGGCCGATCCGGCCGAGAAGCCGCGCTCCGCCGCAGCTCCCGGCGCCCGGGTCTTCTTCATCGACCTCAAGGACGGCGCCACGATTCCGACCCGCGCGAAGATCCGCTTCGGCATCGAGGGCATCGCCATCACACCCGCCGGCACGATGAGCCCCAATGGCGGCCATCACCACCTGCTGGTCGACACGGAGGTTCCAGCGCTCGACCGCGAGATCCCCAGTGATTTCAACCATCTGCATTTCGGGCGCGGCCAGACCGAGGTCGAACTCTCGCTCCCGCCCGGCGAGCACACGCTGCAGCTCCTCTTGGGCGATCACGAACATGTCCCGCATGACCCTCCGGTGATGTCCGAGCGGATCCGGGTGCGCGTCGTCGATACCGCGCAGGCCGGCCCTGCGGCGCCCGCTGCCCCCGCAGCGGGAGCGGGGCGCCCGCGCACAGCTTCGCCCAATGACGCCGCCGTCTACTTCATCTATCCGAAGGATGGCGAGACGATCTTCCCGAACTCGACGATCCGCTTCGGCTTACGCAACATGGGCGTCGCACCGGCCGGCGTCGCCAAGCCGAACACCGGGCACCATCACCTGCTGGTCGATGTGGCGACGCCGGCGCTCGACGAGCCGATCCCGTCCGACCTCAACCACATCCATCTCGGCGGTGGCCAGACGGAGCGGCGCATCACCTTGCCGCCCGGCAAGCACACGCTGCAGCTCCTGCTCGCGGACGAGAACCACGTGCCGCACGATCCGCCGGTCATGTCGGAGCGCATCACGGTCATGGTGATGCCGGGCGGCCGCAAACCGGTGAGGCGTCGATGAGCGTTTTGCGCCTTAGCGTCGCTGTCCTCCTGGCGGTCTGGTCTTGTGCGACGGCTGGTCCCTTCTGGCCGACTGATGCGCTGGCGCAGGCCGCGAAGCGGCAGAAGGCGCCGCCCGGCGCGCAGGTCTATTTCCATTATCCCCTCGACGGGTTGCGCGTGCCGGAGCGCTTCACCGTCCGGATCGGGCTGCACAACATGGGGGTCGCACCGGCCGGCGTCGACCACGCGGCGACCGGCCATCATCATCTGCTGATCGACACCGATCCCGGCCCGCCCGACCAGCCGATTCCGTCCGATTACAACAATATCCATCTTGGCAACGGTCAAACGGAGGTTGTCGTCACCTTGCCGAAAGGGCCTCATACGCTGCAATTATTGGTCGGGGACCATAACCATACGCCGCATGATCCGCCCGTGATGTCGAAGAAGATCACGATCTATGTGCGCTGAGACTGCGGCGGCCCGCGCCCCGAGACGCCGCCGATGACGAATGGTCGCTAGCATGGACTGGTTGCGCTCCTTCCTCCTCGCCGTCCCGCTCGTTGCGCTCGCGGCAATGCCTGCACTGCCGCAGGAGGCGGCGCCGCCCGCCCGGGTTGCGCTCGTGATCGCCAACGGCGCCTACCCCGACGCGGCCGTCGCACAGGCGCCGACACAGGGGCGCGCGGTTGCCGCGGCTCTGCGCGAAGGTGGCTTCGAGGTGATCGCGGTGGAAAATGGCGACCGTGCCGAGATGCGGCAGGCTATTGCCGAGTTTGCCGGCAAGCTGCGCCCCAGCGCCTTGGCGGTGGTCTTCTATTCCGGCCACGCCGTGCAACAGCGCGACCGCGACTTCCTCGTGCCGATCTCGCCCAACCCGGTGCAGGACGCGGTCGATCTCGACGAGGTGATCGACCCGCTGATCATTGCCAGGCCATCCAGTGCCCTCGTGCTGATCGATGCCAGCCGGGACAATCCCTGGCAGACGCGGGGGAGGGGCTTGCGCGCGACCGAGCCGCTCGAGACCGTTGCCGTGATGTTCACGGCCTCGCCGGGAAAGACGGTCGCGGATTCCGGGCCGCGCGGCAATCCCGTGGTCGAGGAATGGCTGAAGGCGATCCGCACGCCCGGTCTCGACATGGCGGCCGCAATCGTCCGTGTGCGCGATGCGGTGGCGCGGGCGAGCCGGCGCAGCCAGCAAATCTGGCTCTCATCCGAGCCGCCGAAGGGGCTCGTTGTGAAGCCTGTCGGCCAGCCCGTTGCGGTCGCGCAGGCGAACCGCGCCGTCATCCTGCCACCGAGCGGCCCCGACGCCTCGCCGGACGCCTTCGAACTCGCCTTCTGGGAATCGATCCGCAACAGCCAGAATGCCAGCGAATACCGCGCCTATCTCGACGCCTATCCGAATGGCCGTTTCTCGGCGCTGGCGCGCACCCGCGAGCAGCTCTACCGCGGCAAGCCCGGGGCGGCTGCGGCTGCAGCCTCGGCCACTCCGCTTCCGGTCACTGCAACGCCCGCTGCAGCAGCGTCCAAGACGGCTCCGATCCGCGATTGCAGCGACTGCCCCGAGCTGGTGGCGATACCGCCCGGCTCCTTCCAAATGGGCTCTAACGATCTTTACGAGTTCGAGAAGCCCGTTCACCCCGTTGCGGTGCGCAGCTTCTATCTCGGTATGCGGGAGGTGAGCCTCGAGGAATGGGATCGCTGCGTGAACGAGGGCGGCTGCAACTATCGGCCTGACGATCGCGGGCTCGGGCGCGGAAAGCGCCCCGTCACGGATATTCATTGGAACGACGCCAACGCCTATCTCGCCTGGCTCTCGGCCAAGACGGGGAAGCGCTATCGGCTGCCCAGCGAGAGCGAATGGGAGTATGCCGCGCGTGCCGGCACGACAACGACCTATCCCTGGGGCCAAACCGTGGAGAAGGACCGCGCGAACTGCCTGGGCTGCAACGATCAGCCGCGCCGCAGCGCCGTCGCTTCGGGCCAGTTTCCGCCCAACGCCTTCGGCCTCTACGACATGGCTGGCAACGCGGCCGAATGGGTCGCGGATTGCTGGAGCGAGAATTATCGCAGCGCCCCGCCCGACGGCAGCGCCTATGTGGTGCCCGGCTGCCGCGAGCGCGTGCTGCGCGGCGGCTCCTTCAACAACGACCCGCGCTATCTGCGCTCGGCCGCCCGTTTCAAATACGAAGCCGATGTGCGCTTCTACACCAACGGTTTCCGCGTTGCGCGCGAGCCCTGACGACCGCGTGCATTCAGAGAACGGCCGCCATGCCATCGCGGCATCCGCGACGCGAGTGAGAGCAAGGCCCCGGCCCGGACGACTAGAACCGCTTCGTCGAGAGCACGTCGAAGGTCTTGCCGATCGTCGCGACGGCCTTGTCGTAATCGGCCAGCGAAAGACAGGCGATCAGGGCGTCGATGACGGCGAGCTGGGCGATGCGGCTCGTCATCGCCTCCGTGCGGAACTGGGTCTCGCGCGCCATGGTGTTGAGCACGATGTCGGCATAGGCGAGCAGCGGCGATTTGCCGAAGTTGGTGATGCAGATCGTGGTTGCGCCGGCTTCTCGCGCAAGCCTGGTCGCGGTGACAGTCTCATGTGTCGATCCCGAATGCGAGATCGTGATCGTCACGACGTCCGGGCCGGTCAGCGAGGCACTGATCGCCTGGACGTGGGAATCCACCACGACCTTGGATTCGATACCGATGCGGAGGAGCCGGTAATTGGCGTCCTCCGCGATCGGGGCGGCGCTGCCGATGCCGTAGAGCTCGACCCGGCGCGCCCCACGGATCGCGGCGACCGCACGCTCCATTGCGCCGCGGTCGAGCACCTTCATGGTGTCGTGGAGCGCCTGCAGGTCGCTGCCGAAGATCTTCTCGATTACCGTCCCGGTGTCGTCGGCGCGCGCGAGATCCTCGTGGATGAATTGCACCGGCTGCACGAGATCGCGCGCCAGCGCGATCTTGACCTGCTGGAAGCCGCGCGCGCCGAGCTGGCGGCAGAGCGAGATCACGCTGCCCTCGCTCGCCTCCGCGCGTTCGGCCACTTCCGTCACCGACATGTGCACGACATCGGCCGCATGGCTGAGGAAGACGTCCGCAATGCGTGCGGCGGCCGGTGGCAGCGTCGCGCGCAGCGCCGTCAGCCGCTCGATCACGCCATCGAAGCCGTCATTGCCGCCATTGCGCGCCTTGTCGGGGCTTTCCGCCATGACGTCGGCATGCGGCTTTCGATGAGATGAGCTCATGCCGACAAGGCGATCATGTCTTGCTCGTGCGGGCAAGTCGTCTCGATATGGAGTTGCGGGAGCACCCCGTCTGTGACCTCGACATAGTGCAGGCCGAAGCGGCGCGCCCCTTCGCCATCGGTCCTGGGATTGTCTCCGAGCATCGCGACAGCCCGCTTGGGCAATCCGAGCAGGGCGAGGCCGGCGGCGAACAGGGTCGGCTCCGGCTTCCCGATGAGGCGGTAGCTCACGGGGCCGGTGCAGGCGAGCAGCGCGGCGAGCAACGCGCCGGTTTCCGGAACGACCGAGCCGTCGGCGCCCGGATGGACGAGGTCCGGATTGGCGACGACGAGCTCGGCCCCCATCCGCACGGCATTGGCCGCCAGCGCCAGCCGCGCGTGGCTGAACCACCGGTCGCGGCCGAGAAAGACGACATCCGGCTGCTCCCTGACCGGCACGAGGCCGCGCTGGCGCGCATGGCGCATCAGGCTGCGACTCGCCAGCATGAGCACGCGCGCTCCGGGACGGCGCGCGGCGATATCGTCGAGCGCGACCGCTCCCGCCAGCACGATACGGTCAGTCGGAATGTCGAGCCCCATCCGCCGCAGGCCACGCCTCAACTCTGCCGGCGTATGCTCGGCATCGTTCGAAACCACGACGAAACGGCCGGCGCAGGCGTCGAGGAAGGCGCTGGCGCCAGGCATCGCCCGGCCGCCGCACACCAATGTGCCGTCGAGATCGATCAGCCAGCCACGAATATCGTCCGCTGCGCGCACTGCAAACTCCGTCTCGGATCGCGGCAGGCATGAACTGAGATTGTCTCAGTGTCAAACAGTCGTCGACCTAAATTATATTCATGAGCCTGTCATGGAAGGCTGCCAGAAGGCTCGGGCTCCCGCCGCTTGAAGCGGCCGCGCAGCGCCCCGCAGCCCGTCCCAGAGGACGCCATGCTCGTATTCCTAGGCAGCCGTCTCCTGCGCATGACGATCACGCTCTGGGCGATCGTCACCGCCGTCTTTCTGGCGACGCGGCTGACCGGCAATCCGATCGACTTCCTGATGCCGGAAGGGCTCGACGCCGCCTCCCGCGCCGAGATGATCGCCTATTGGGGCCTCGACCGGCCCATCGCAGAACAATACCTGCTGTTCTGGAAGTCGCTGCTCTCGGGCGATTTCGGCCTCGGCCTGATGGAGCGCCGGCCGGTCGCGGTGATCTTCGGCGAGCGGCTCTGGCAGAGCGCCTCGCTCCTGGTCGCGACCCTGGCGCTGACCGTCGCGGTCGGCGTGCCGCTCGGTGTCCTCGCCGCGCTCTGGCGTGGGCAGCCGCGCGGCCAAGGTGTGCTCTTCATCGCCTTTCTCGGCTACGCGGTCCCGAATTTCGTCCTCGCCATCCTGCTGCTGCTCATCTTCTCCTACACGCTGCACTGGCTGCCGAGCGCCGGCTCCGCCACCCTGCTGCATTATGCGATGCCCACCGTGGCGCTGGCCGCCTATTTCGTCGCTGCGCTGACCCGCTACACCCGCAACGCCATGCTCGACGTCCTCTCCGAGGACTATATGCGCACGGCCCGCGCCAAGGGCCTCTCCGAGCCAGCCATCGTCCTGCGGCACGGGCTGCGCAATGCGCTGATCCCGGTGATCACCGTGCTTGGCCTGCAGATCACCACGCTGGTCTCGGGTGCCGTCGTGGTCGAGACCGTCTTCGCCTGGAACGGGGTGGGGGACCTGCTCGTCGGCGCGACGCTGCGCCGCGACTACCCGGTTTTGCAGTTCGGCGTCCTCGTCGTCGCGAGTGCGGTCATCCTCGTCAACGTCGCGATCGACCTCGCTTATGCGGCGTCGGATCCGCGCGTGCGCCTCGTCGGAGCCTGACCGCCATGGCCGAGATCGCTGACGCCAAGTTGATGCTTCCGCCCCGCAGGCTGCTGCGGATCAGGTTTGCCTGGGCAGGCAGGTTCGATACGCTGGTCGTAGCCGCCGCGCTGCTCGGGCTTCTCCTGGTCGCGCTCGCCTCGCTGGCGCCGCTGGTCTCGCCCTTCGAGCCCGACCAGCAGCGGCTTCTCGCACGCCTGAAGCCTCCGGTCGGCATCGCCGGCGCCAACCCGCTCCATTGGCTCGGCACCGACCAGCTCGGCCGCGATCTCCTCTCGCGCTGCCTCCATGGCTTGCGTCTGACTCTCTCACTCGCGCTCTTCGGGACCCTGCTCGGCCTCGCCATCGGTGCGGCGCTCGGGCTCGCGGCGGGGCTGCTGCGCGGCTGGGCCGATGCGCTGATCATGGGCCTGGTCGACATCATGATGTCGCTGCCCTTCACCCTCGTCGCGCTCTTCGTCGTGGCGCTCGCCGGGACCGATGTGACGGTGCTGATCTGCGTGCTCGGGATCGCCTACTGGGCCCATTTCGCTCGGCTGATCCGGGCCCAGGTGCTCAGCCTGCGGGAGATGCCTTTCGTCGAGGCCGCCCGAGCGGCCGGCGCCGGCCCCTGGCGCATCGCCACCGTCCACATGATCCCGAACCTGATCTCGCCGGTCGTGGTGATGGCGAGCCTCAACTTCTCGAACCTCATCCTGCTGGAATCGGCACTCTCCTTCCTCGGTCTCGGCGTCCAGCCGCCCACGGCGACGCTCGCCTCGATGGTCGGGCAGGGGCGCGACTACATGGCATCCGCCCCCTGGATCGTCGCCGTTCCGGCTGTCGTGATCGTGCTGGTCAGCCTCGTCGCCATGCTGCTCGGCGATGCGCTGCGAGACCGTCTCGATCCGCGCCTGCGCGGGCGCTGAACGCCCGCTCGCCATTCGTGCTGTTCATCCAAAGGAATTAGAAACATGTTCAAGATCTTGAAAATACTGACGATCGCTGCGCTGTCGGCGACCCCTCTCGTCAGTTTCGCCCAGGCGCAGGAGCTGAAGGTCGGTGTCCAGAACATGGCGCCCTGGCTCGATCCCGGCCGCGACTTCTCGAATGTCGGCTCGCAGTTCTACTTCAACGCCTTCGATCCGCTGATCGGCAAGGACGCCACCCGCGCCGAGAGCGTTTGGCAGCCGGGCATCGCCACGAGCTGGAAACAGGTCTCGCCGACCGTGTTCGAATTGAAGATCCGCCAGGGCGTGACCTTCCACAACGGCGACCCGATGACGGTCGAGGACGTGGTCTTCTCCTTCGACCGCATCATCAACTCGACCTTCGCGCCCTATACCGTGCGCAAGCGCGACACGCTGCCGAACATGGCCAAGGTCGAGGCCGTCGACGCCGAGACCGTGCGCATCACCGCGACCCGGCCCGAGCCGCTGTTCGAGACGCTGCTCAACGTGCAGCAGGGCATGATCGTGCCGAAGAAATACGTGATGGGCCTGACCGGCGATCCTAATGTCGCCGAAGCCTCCGATTTCGAGGCTTTCGCGCTGAAGCCGGTCGGCACAGGGCCCTACAAGATCACCGAATTCGTGCCGAACCAGCGCCTGGTCTACGAGCGCTATGACGGCTTCTGGGGCGAGAAGGCTCCCTTCCAGAAGGTCACGGTGACCCGCATTCCCGAGCTGTCCGGTCGCCTGACGGCGCTGAAGAACGCCGAGGTCGATCTGATCACCAATGTTCCCCCGGATCAGCTCGAGCCGATCGCCGCCGATCCGAAGCTCAAGGTCGAGGGCATGCAGACGCCGCTCTTCCACGTCGTCATCTTCAACACCCAGAATCCGAAGATGGCCAATCCGAAGCTGCGCCAGGCGCTCTCCTACGCCATCGACCGCAAGACGCTGAATGAGGCGCTCTGGTTCGGCAAGGCGAAGGTGCCGACGAGCCACAGCTTCGCGCAGTTCGGCCCGCTCTACATGCCCGAGCTCAACACCTTCGAATACGATCCGGCCAAGGCCAAGGCGCTGCTCAAGGAAGCCGGCTATGACGGCGCGCCGATCCGCTACGACATCCAGGCGGCCTACTACACCAACGGCCTCCTCGCCGCGCAGGCGATCCAGGAGATGTGGGGCGCCGTGGGCGTCAAGATGCAGCTCAACGTCACCGAGCAGTGGACGGGCTCCGATCCGACCATGATGGCCCGCGGCTGGTCGAACCCGATGTACTTCCCCGATCCCGCCGGCGCCTTTGGCATCATGTGGGCACCGACCGGAAACTCGGCCTCGGAAGGCCGCTTCAAGGCGGACGACGCCTATGTCGCGCTCTGGGACAAGTTCCGCTATTCGACCGACCTCACCGAGCGCAAGCAGGCCTATGCCGCGCTGATGCAGGCGATCAAGAACGACCCGCCGGTCCTGCCGCTCTACCAGCCCTACGAGTCCTACGGCATGAAGCGCTCGCTCGCCTGGCGGCCGCTGCAGGGGCACATCCCCTATGTGCTCGACTTCCGCGCCGGCCGCGCGACGCTCGCAGCGCGCTGATGCAATTGCGGGAGCCGGTATCGCCGGCTCCCGCCTCCTATTTCCGACCCTGCTCGACGAGCCACGCCATGACCCGATCCCTTCGCCTCGCCTTCGTCGCCGACATCCATCACGGTGCGAACAGCTTCACCAAAATCGGCACCGCGGCCCTGCGGCTGATGGAGGAATTCCGCCGCTTCGCCGCCGATGCGCAGCCCGACGCCGTGATCGATCTCGGCGATCGCATCTCCGACGTCGATCACGCCACCGATCTGCGGCTGGAGCGGGAGGTTGCGGAGGCCTTCGCGCCGATCGCGGCGCCGCGCTTCCATCTCTGCGGCAACCATGATCGCGATCATCTCAGCGTCGCCGAGAACGAAGAGATCCTCGGCCAGGCGCTCGGCCATCGCACCGTCGACCTCGGCGACTGGCGCCTCGTGCTCTGGGCCGCGGATTCGCGGATCCACCGACCGGGCGGCTTCGTGCTGCGCGAGGCCGACCTCATCTGGCTCGCCGCGACCATCGAGGCCGCCGATCGGCCGCTGGTCGTGATGAGCCATGTTCCGGTCTCCGGCCACGCCCAGACCAGCAACTACTACTTCGAGCGTAATCCGGCATCCTCGACCTATCCCGGTGCCGAGCGCGTCCGTGCTGTGCTCGCCCGGGCGAAAGTGCCGGTGATCTGCATCGCCGGCCATGTCCACTGGAACACGCTGACCACGGTCGACGGCATCCCGCACCTGACGCTGCAGTCTCTTACCGAGAGCTTCACGACGATGCCCGGGCCTGCCGGCGCCTTCGCTCTTCTCGAGCTCGGTGAGACCATCGCCTGGACGGTCCACGGCGCCGACCCTTTTTCGGCTCGCATCGCAAGGGCGCAGACGCTGAAGCGCTGGATGACGCCGCTCCAGCCGTTCGAAGAGCACCCCGAGTTGCGGCAAAGGCGTCTTGTCTCCGCCGTCCAGACGGATATGGCGGCGGTGGCCTGATCGGGATTCAAGGCCGTGAGAGATTCGGAGTGAAGGGTTCCGGTCAGAGGTCCGGGTTCGGGCGGCGGGCGCCGTTCAATTGAGCAGAATCCCGCGGATTTCCTTCCAGCTTTCTGCGTCGGGCGCACAGAGCAGCCCGGCCGGGCGCTCGGCCGGGGAATAGCTGCGGCCGTCGAGCAGTCGTGCGTGGCCGCCGGCCTCGCTGTAGAGCAGCACGCCCGGTGCGTGGTCCCAGGGGTTGAGGACGCCGTAGAGCAGGAATTGCAGGCGTCCTGCCGCCGCCAGCCGGTATTCCTGCCCGCAGCAGCGCAGCGAGCCGACTTCGAGGAAGGCCGGAAAGCGACCTGGAAGCGTGCTGCGCAGCGGCTCCGGGAAATACTGCCAGCTCGCCATGCCGTTCATGTGGCGCGTCGCGACGGCCGGGGCGACGCGCAGGTCGCGGCTGGAGCCATCGGCGCGACGAAGCCAGGCGCCTTCGCCGCGTAGCGCCATGGCGCTGTCTCCGGCAACGGGATCGTGGATCACGGAGGCGACGATCTCGCCCCTGGCGATGACGGCTGCCATCACTGCGAAGAGCGACAGGTCGCAGGCATAGTTGAGCGTGCCGTCGATCGGATCGATGACGAAGGCGAGATCGGCATCGCCCAATTGGCCGAGCAGCGCGGGCTCGCGCGTCACGGCCTCCTCTCCGATCAGCGCGGCACCCGGAAAGGCCTTCGCCAGCTCGGCGCAGATGAAGCGCTCGGCGGCCTCGTCGGCTTCCGTAACCAGATCGCCCGGTGCCTGTTTCTCGCGGATATCGCTATCGGCGAGGAGCCGGAAGCGCGGCATCACCTCGCGGCGGGCCGCCTCGCTCAGGATGGCGTCGAGCCGGTCATGGTCCTGCCGGGTGAAGATCATCCGAGGTCGAACTCGACCAGGATGGGCTGGTGGTCGGAGGCTCGCGTCTCGATGTCGTAGACGATGGCGCGTGCCCGCTCGGCAAGATCCGGCGTCGCCAGCACATAGTCGAGGCAGCCGGGCGGACCATAGGTCTGATCGCAGATGAAGGCCGAGGGCGGATGCGGCGCATCGCCCTGCAGCACCGGCCATAGATCGACCAACGGCGGCACATTCCCGTCGAACGGCGCGAGTAGCTGCGCCAGCCCGGCGTCGTCCGGCCGCATGTTGAAGTCGCCCGTCAGGATCGCGCTCGCAGCGTTCGGCGTCGGCGCATAGGTGTGGGGACCGGGCTGGCGAGGCGTCGCTTGCCGTGCGGCGGCCATGCGATGAATCTGCCGAATGCCCTCGACCTGCGCGGCGCGCAGGATGGGCGAGGAATATTCCAGATGCGTCGTCATCAGCCGGATCGGGCCGAAGGGCGTCTCGACCATGGCCTCAACCAGCACGCGCGGCATGTTGCGCGTCGCCGCCGCTTCCCAGGGCAGGGTGTGGCGCAGCGCCTGCGCCACCGGCAGCCGGGTCAGCAGCAGGTTGCCGAAGCGCTTGCGCCCGCCCTGGCTGTCGGAGACGTCGACCCCGATCGCCTCGATGGCGGTGAAGCCCGGCAGCAACTCGCTGAACAGGGCGAACTGGTCGGTGCGGTCGTTGCCGTCGAGATCGGGGAAGTTGGCCGCGACTTCCTGCAGGCAGAGCACGTCGAAATCGGCCATCTGCCTGGCGTGGTCGATGATGCGGCGCGGATCGACGCGTTCGTCGACGCCGCGTGCCCACTGGATGTTCCAGGTGATCAGCTTCATTGAGCCGGCCTCGACCCTACTTGATGCCTGCGCGCATGAAGCTCTGCACGAACTGGCGCTGGAACAGAAGGAAACCGACGAGGAGCGGTGCCGAGGTCATCAGCGTCGCCGCGCAGATCACCGCCCAGTCGATGCCCTGGTCGGCCGAGGAGAAGACCTGGAGGCCCACCGTCAGCGGCCGCGACTCGACCGAGTTGGTGACGAGCAGCGGCCAGAGGAAGTTGTTCCAGTGGTAGCTGACCGAAACGAGGCCATAGGCGATGTAGGTCGGCTTCGCGAGCGGGACATAGACCCGCATCAGCACCTGCAGCGGGCTCGCTCCCTCGACGCGGGCGGCGTCGTCGAGTTCCTTCGGCACGGTCTTGAAGGTCTGCCGCAGCAGGAAGATGCCGAAGGCCGAGGCGATGTAGGGCAGGGCGATCGCCGGGATCGTGTCGATCAGGTTGACCTTGGCCAGCGTGCGGTAGTTCTCGACGATCAGCGCGTCCGGCATGATCATCAGCTGCGCCAGGATCAGCACGAAGGCGATGTCACGGCCCCAGAAATCCTGCCGTGCCAGCGCATAGGCCGCGAGCGTCCCCAGCACGAGCTGGAAGGCGAGGATCATGGTCACGAGGATGAAGGTGTTGAGGAAATAGCGGGCGAAGGGCGCCGCGGCCCAGGCCCGCGTGAAATTGTCCAGCGTCAGCGGCGCGGTCAGCACGAAGCGCGTCGTGTATTCGGCCGGGTGGAACGCCGCCCAGACGGCATAGGCCAGCGGCAGCACCCAGATGAGGGCGAGCAGGATCGCGCCGATGGATTCCAGCGTGAGCGAGAAGCCTTTGGGCGCGTAAGGGTCTGTGCGCGTCGGGGCGCTCATTGATAGTGCGTCCTGCGTTCGAGCCAGCCGTACTGGACGAAGGCCACCAGCGCGAGCAGCACCAGGAGCACGCAGGTCAGCGTCGCGGCATAGGCCGTATCCCAGAAGCCGAAGCCGACCTGGTAGATGTAATAGAGCAGCAGGGTGGTCGCGTTGTCCGGGCCGCCGCGCGTCATCACCACGATATGGTCGACCATGCGGAAGGCGTTGATCACGGCGTTGATCAGTACGAACAGCGTCGTCGGCATCAGCAGCGGGAACTGGATGCGCCGGAAGAAGGTCCAGCGCGAGGCGCCCTCGATCGCCGCGGCCTCACCGAGGCTGGGCGGGATCGCCTGCAGCGCCGCGAGGTAGAAGATCATGAAGAAGCCGGCTTCCTTCCAGATCGCGACGATGGTGATGGCGTAGAGCGCCGTGTCCTGCGATCCCAGCCAGTTGGTCGAGCGACCGCCGAACAGGCCGATGACCTGCTCGAGCAGGCCGTATTGCGGCGTGTAGAAGAACAGCCAGATATTGGCGACCGCGATCATCGGCAGGATCGTCGGCGTGAAAAAGGCCATGCGGACGAGTGTTCGCCCCGCAATCCTGTCATTGACCCAGACCGCCATCAGCAGCGCCAGCGCGATCGAGGTCGGGATGGTGCCGAGCGCGAACCAGAAGTTGTTGCTCAGCGCCTTCCAGAAGATCGGGTCGCCCAGCATCTGCTGATAGTTTTCGAGCCCGACGAAACGCGCCGGGCGGCGCGCCTTCGGTGTCGAGTAGAAGCTCTCGATGAAGCTCGCGACCGCGGGCCAATGCGTGAACAGGGCCAGGCACGCCATGGCCGGCAGCAGGAGCAGCCAGCCATGGATCGTTGCGGTCGCGCGGTTCGTCATCGGCTTACCGCCCCGTCATTGCGAGGAGTGCGAGCGACGACGCAATCCAGGGACGGCAGGGCTCGACGGTCCCATGGATTGCTTCGCTGCGCTCGCAATGACGGCTGAACTTCATCGACATACTCTACCGGTAGGGCTTGAGGATGCGCTCGGCCTCGGCCTGCGCATCTTCCATCGCCTTCTGCGGCGTCTTGGTGCCGGTCAGCGCCGCCTGCAGACCATCGTTCAGCGCCTTGGTGACGCGCTGGTTCTCATGGGTCGAGAGCTCGGCCACTGCGCTCGGCAACTGGTCGCGCGCGACCAGCGCCTGCGGGAAGTCGGCGACGTATTTCTTCATCGCTTCGGTCTCGTAGGAGGCCGGCGTCACCGCGACATAGCCGGTATCCGCGCTCCACTGCGCCGCGCGCTCGGGCGTGGTGATCCAGCGCACGAACTTGAAGGCAGCTTCCTGCTCGGCCTTGGTCGCCTTCTTCGAGAGATAGAAGTTGCCGCCGCCGGTCGGGCTGCCCGGCTTCTTGCCGGCGGGCAGCACCGCGACGCCGAAGGGGAACTTGGCGTTGGCACGGACATTGGTGAGGTTGCCGGTGGTGGTCCACATCATCGCGACCTTCTTCTCGAAGAAGTCGCGCGGCGTGGTGCCCCATTCGACGATGCCAGGCGGGTGGACCTTATGCTTCTGCGCGAGGTCGACCCAGTATTGCAGCGCCTCGACCACGCCCGGGTTGGCGTAATCGGTCTTGTCGCCCGCCGGATTGGCGAGGATCGCACCGGCCTGCGTCGATAGCCCCTGGAACAGCCAATAGGGGAAGCCGGAGGAGGGGATCTGGATGCCCCATTGGGTGACGTTGCCGGCGGCGTCGCGCTTGGTCAGTTTCTGCGCGAATTCGAGCTGCTCGGCCCAGGTCTTCGGCGGCTTCTCGGGATCGAGGCCGGCTTCCTTGAACAGCTCCTTGTTCCAGTAGAGCACCACGGTGGAGCGCTGGAACGGGATGCCCCAGGTCTTGCCGCCGGTCTGGCTGTTCTCCATGAAGCCGGGGAAGAAGCTGGCGAGCCACTTCTTGTCCTCGTCGGTCTTGATGAAGTCGTCGAAGGGCACGATCGCCTCTTCGTCGATCAGGGTGAACATGTCGGTCGAGAGCAGCACCGAGAGCACCGGCGGCGTGCCGCTCTTATGCGCGGTCAGCGCCTTGACGATGGTTTCCTGATAGGTGCCGGCATAGATCGGCTTCAGCTTGACCGAGGGGTTCTCCTTCTCGAAGCCGGCGGCGTAGTTGTCGATCAGCTTGGTGATCGGCCCGCCGACGGCGACCGGATAGAAGAACGAAAGCTCCGTGCTCTGCGCCCGGGCGATGCCGGGGAGTGCGGTCGCGCCCGCAAGGGCGGCCGTGCCGCCAAGAAATTCACGCCTGTCCATAATATCCTCTCTCCCTTGCTGGGATGGTCCGCACGTCCGACGCTTCGGCCGGTTCAGTTGCGAACCACCTTCCGTTCGGACGCCAGATCGAACCAGTGCAGCGCCGATTGTGACAACGTGATGTAGACCTGTTCGCCGGCTGTGGCCCGGACTTTTCCGGGCCGCTTGATGATGAAGGAATGGCCGTCGATGCGGGTTTCGAGCAGCGTGTCGGAGCCGAGATACTCGACCGCGACGACATCGGCGGCGACACCGCTGTCCGCGATCTCGATCATCTCGGGACGGATGCCGACCGCGAGCCCCGCCGGGTCGAGGCCGGCGGGCGGGGTCAGCGTGCCGCCGCGCGCCTGCACGGTGGCGAGGGGGAGCACGTTCATCGGCGGCGTGCCGACGAAGCGTGCCGCGAAGATCGTCTCCGGGTTCTCGTAGAGCACGTCGGGTGGAGCATCCTGCTCGATCTTGCCGTTGCGCATCAGCACGACCTGATCGGCCATCGTCATCGCTTCGACCTGGTCATGCGTGACGTAGACCATGGTCATGCCGAGGCGCTGCTGCAGTTCGCGGATCTCGCGGCGCATCTCGACGCGCAGCTGGGCGTCGAGGTTGGAGAGCGGCTCGTCCATCAGGCAGACCGGCGCCTCGGCGACGATGGCGCGACCGAGCGCAACGCGCTGCTGCTGGCCGCCGGAAAGCTGCGACGGCTTGCGCTCGAGCAGGGCGGAAAGCCCGAGGATCGAGGCAGCGCGGGCGAGGCGTTCGTCGCGCTCGGCACGCGAGACCTTGCGGACCTTGAGCCCGAACATGATGTTCTCGGCCACGCTCAGATGCGGGAACAAAGCATAGTTCTGGAACACCATGGCAATGCCGCGCTGCGAGGGCGAGGAGTGGGTGACGTCTCGCCCGCCGATCGCGATCGTGCCGCTGCTGGTCTCCTCCAGCCCGGCGATCAGCCTCAGCGTGGTCGACTTGCCGCAGCCCGAAGGGCCGAGCAGCGCGACGAGATTGCCGCCTTCGACGGTGAAGCTGATGGCATCGACGGCCGCGGCTCCGCCCCAGCTCTTCGAAACGGTCTTGAGCTCTACCGAAACCATTCGCAACCCGGCCGTCCAAGCAATCCATATCGTGCCGACGCTGGACGCTGCGACTGTCGGCTATGTGACGGGCGAACTTGAAGATAAAATCGGTGCGGAGACAAGAGCGGGGCCACGCCTGACCACACGTTCCTGCGCCGATGAGCGAAGGACGCACGGTGCTGGCGGTCCGGATACCGCGTCCAACGGCTGGCTTACGGCCAGCGCATGCATTATTTGCATCGCCGTGGCGCCGGCTCACGAAATTGTTTGCGCCCAGGAGATCGTCTAGAGAGCGCTTTCTGCATGCCGGGTGGGAATCGTTCCGGCCGGGCGTGCTGGAAGGCTCCGCGATGACCACCAGCGCACAGACCGCCTCCTTGCCCCAGCGTGCCATGATGCCGGTGCTGATCGCGCTCAGCGTGACGCATCTGCTCAACGACATGATCCAATCGCTGATCCCGGCGACCTACCCGATCATCAAGGAAGCTTATCGCCTCGACTTCGGTCAGATCGGCCTGATCACGCTGACCTTCCAGGTTTCGGCTTCGCTGCTGCAGCCCGCGGTCGGGCTCTATACCGACAAGCATCCGATGCCCTATTCGATGGTCGTCGGCATGGGCTTCACGCTCGCCGGTCTCATCGGTCTCTCTTATGCCGGGAGCTACGGGTTCCTGCTCCTGTCGGCGGCCTGCGTCGGAATTGGCTCGTCGATCTTCCATCCGGAGGCAACACGGATGGCGCGCAATGCCTCCGGCGGACAGCATGGCTTTGCGCAAGGCATCTTTCAGGTGGGGGGGCAGACCGGCGGCGCGCTCGGACCGCTGCTTGCTGCCTTCATCATCGTGCCGCGCGGGCAGGGAAGCCTCGCCTGGTTCTCGGTCGCGGCGCTCGTCGCGATGATGCTGATGATCTGGACGGCATCGAGCTATGCCCGTTTGGACCGCGCTCGTCCGCCCAAGGCCGCCGCAGCAAGGAGCGCAGCGCCCGCGCGGCCGGGCCGTCGCTCGGTCGCCTTCGCGATCACGATCCTGATCGTGCTGCTGTTTTCGAAGAACGCCTACACCGCCAGCTTCACCTCGTTCTACACCTTCTATCTGATCGGCAAATTCGGCATCTCCGTGCAGAATTCGCAGGTCATGCTGTTCCTGTTCCTCGCCTCCTCGGCGGTGGGCGCGCTGGGCGGCGGCATGCTGGGCGATCGGATCGGCCGCAACAAGATCATCTGGTTCTCGATCCTGGGCGCGCTGCCCTTCACCTTGATCCTGCCCTATGCCGATCTGTTCTGGACGGGCGTGCTGACCATCGTGATCAACCTGATCATGTCGAGCGCCTTTGCCGCGATTCTGATCTATGCGCTCGAATTGCTCCCCGGCCGCGTCGGGCTCGTCGGCGGCTTCTTCTACGGGCTCTCTTTCGGACTCGGCGGTTTGGCGGCGGCGCTGCTCGGCGAGTTCGCGGACCTGCTCGGCATTGAGACCGTCTACAGGATCTGTTCGTTCATCCCGATGGTCGGCCTCCTCGCCTGGTTCCTGCCCCGACTCAACGACACCGCTGCCGGAGCGCGCCCGGCACATTGATACAGCTTGAGCAACGCTATTCGCTCAGGGATGCCGGAAGAGTGCGCCTCAATCCGCGCTGTGACGCTTGCTGTCCCAGAGGTTCCGCGTTGAGTTGGTTCAGAGCCCTTCAGATTTTTGATCGGCCAGCCCTTAGGTAAGCCAGGGCTGCAGCTCCGACAATTTGGTTGGCGGCATCATGCCGGCCCTGAGACAACCTTTCCGTCCCGGGTCAGTGCATCGCGGATGGTGCTGCGGCCTCGCCATATCGCTGCGAGCAGGCCCAGCAATCAGCACGTCGGCAAACGCTGGAGTGAACTCTCCCGCGATCCTGGCGGCGGCGGTCGACGCGCACGCCGGTTGCGTTGGCCATCCTTAAGGTTCCCCCAAATTTTGTCGTGCCGCCACATCTTTGGAGGTCCCCCAAGGGGGCCGATTCACCCAACGTATTGTTCGATCGAGGAAATCGCACCCCAGACTTCCGGGCATAGGCCTTGCAATCCAAAGCAGCGAAATCCTCTACGGCTGCCGGGCATCAGGTCCGGCGGGAGCGGTTGCCTCGTCGTGACCGGAGGCAGGGTCCACGCGCCCTGCGTCGCCTCGCTGCGCACGAACAGGGAAGATGACATGTCGAGCGATCGCTGCCGAGTGTTGATGATCTATCCGCGGTTCAACCCGAATTCCTTCTGGAACTACAAGGCGACCTGCGAACTGGCCGGTGCGCGCCACCCGGCCGCGCCGCTGGGCCTGATCACCGTCGCTGCCCTGCTTCCCGCGACATGGGAGATTCGGCTCGTCGACCTGAACGCGGAGGAACTTGGCGAGCCGGACCTCGCCTGGGCGGATCTGGTCATGACCGGAGGCATGCTGCCGCAGCAGGACGGAACGCTCGCCGTCATCGCGCAGTGTCGCGCCTCGGGAAAGCCGGTCGTGGTCGGTGGCCCCGACGCAACCTCGACTCCCGAGATCTACGAAGCCGCCGATTTTCTGGTGCTGGGCGAGGCAGAGGAGATCATGGACGGCTTCGTCGAGGCCTGGAGCGCGGGGACCCGGAGCGGTGTCTTCCGTTCCGAGATGGGCAAGACCGACGTCACCAAGAGCCCGACACCGCGCTTCGACCTCCTGAAGTTCGCGCATTACCTGCACATCGGCGTGCAGTTCTCGCGCGGCTGCCCGTTCAACTGCGAGTTCTGTGACATCATCGAGCTCTATGGGCGCGTGCCCCGCACCAAGACGAGCGCGCAGATCGTCAGGGAGCTGGAGGCCCTCCACGCCCTCGGATATCGCGGCCATGTGGACTTCGTCGACGACAACCTGATCGGCAACAAGAAGGCGCTCAAGCAATTCCTGCCCGTCCTGATCCAGTGGATTCGGGACAGGAATTTCCCCTTCGAGTTCTCGACCGAGGCCTCGATCAATCTCGCGGACGATCCTGCCCTGATGCAGGCCATGAGCGAGGCCAACTTCTTCACGATCTTCGTCGGCATCGAGAGCCCGGATACCGATACGCTGATCTCGACGCAGAAGAAGCAGAACACCCGCCGCAGCCTCGAGGAAAGCGTTCACCGGATCTATAGGGCCGGCCTGTTCGTGAATGCCGGCTTCATCCTCGGCTTCGACAGCGAGAAGGGAAGTGTCGCGCGGGGCATGATCGACTGCATCGAGGACACGGCGATTCCGGTTTGCATGGTCGGCCTTCTCTATGCGCTGCCCAACACCCAGCTGACCCGGCGCCTTGATCGGGAAGGCCGCCTGTCCATCCCCAATGATGCCGACCATGCGCAGGGCTTAGGCGACCAATGCACCGCAGGGCTCAACTTCATGACCAGCCGCCCGCGCCGCGCTATTCTGGAGGACTACAAGGCGGTGCTGGAAGCCGTCTACGCGCCTCAGGCGTTCTTCGGCCGCGTTCGGCGGGTAGGGCGCATGCTCGACTGCAGCAATCGTCGCCTGGAGCTGCCGAAATCGATGGAGTGGCAAGAGCTGCAGTCTTCGTGGCGCCTGATCTGGCGAATGACGACGGCGAAGGGAGGCGTCCGTCGCGAGTTCTGGAAGACCGTGGTCGACTGCCTCACGCACAACCGCCAGGCGCTGCCCTATGTGATGATGATGGTCGCGCTCTATCTCCATCTGGGGCCGTTTTCCCGGCATGTCGTCGCTCAGGTCCAACGACAGATCGACCATTCGCCGAAAGCCCCTTCCAGCCCGTACGCAGCAAGCTCCCTTGTGGCCAGAACGGCAGCGGCAAGCTGAGCGCGCGTGACGATGCGGCCGCGCCGCATTGAGTCAGGCCACGTCGCTCCCGGCCGTGGCGCGACCGGCGCTGCGCGCCCGCAGCGCCGCCAGCGTGATCTGGCCAAGGGGCCGACCGTGCTCGTCGACGATGGTCGCGGCATCGCGGCCCTCCGCGAGCAGCGCCGACAGCACGCCCCGAAGCTGGAGGGAGCCGGGAAGTTCGAAGCCATCGAGCGCATGGCCCGGCTCGACGGCGTCGGCGGCGCTCACCAGTGAGAGCCGGCGCAGCGCACGGTCGGCGCCGACGAAATCGGCAACGAAATCGTCGGCCGGTGCGGCAAGCAGACGATCGGGCGTGTCGTACTGGACGAGCTTGCCGTCGCGCATGATGGCGACGACGTCGCCCATGCGGATCGCCTCGTCGATGTCGTGGGTGACGAAGATCACTGTCTTTCTCAGGCGCTTCTGGATCGCCAGGAACTCCTCCTGGAGGCGGCTCCTGAGGATCGGATCGACGGCGCCGAAGGGCTCGTCCATCAGCATCACCGGCGGGTCGGCCGCCAACGCCCGCGCCACGCCGACGCGCTGGCGCTGCCCTCCTGAGAGATGGCGCGGATAGCGCGACAGGTACTGCGCCGGGTCGAGGCCGACGAGCGCCAGCATCTCCTCGCTACGCACCCGGATGCGCGCGACATCCCAGCCGAGCAGCCTCGGCACGGTCGCGACGTTCTCGGCGATCGTCATGTGCGGGAACAGGCCGACCTGCTGGATGACGTAGCCGATATGGCGCCTGAGCTCGACCGCATCGCCCTGGGCGATGTCGCGGTCACCGACGAGGATGCGGCCCGCACTGGGCTCGATCAGCCGGTTGATCATGCGCATCGTCGTGGTCTTGCCGCAGCCGGACGGGCCGATCAGCACGCAGAGCTTGCCGGCCTCGACCGTGAGGTCGAGGCTTTCGACGGCCGGCTGCGCAGTGCCGGGAAAGCGCTTGGTGACCTGTTCCAGGCGGATCGTCATGCTGGTTTCGTTTGCATCCGATGGGCCGCCAGCCTTTCGAGGCCCGCGAAGATGATCTCCGTCGCGAAGGCCAGGGCCGCGACCGCGACAGCCCCGGCGATCAACTGCGGGAAATTGAAGTTGGCCATGCCGCTGGTGATCAACTCGCCCAGCCCGCCGCCGCCGATGAAAGCGGCCAGCGTCGCCGCCGATACGATCTGGACGGCGGCGGTGCGGATGCCGGCGAAAATGACGGGCAGGGCCAGCGGAATCTCGATCCTCGTCAGCAGTTGGGCATCGGACAGGCCCTGGCCGCGCGCGGCGTCGACGATGTCGGCATCGACCTCGCTCACCCCGGTATAGGTGTTGAGCAGCAGGGCCGGCAGACCGTAGAGCGTCAGCGCGACCACCGAGGGCAGGAAGCCTGTTCCCAGAACAGGGAGCAGGAGCACGAGCAGCGCCAGCGAAGGAATAGTCCGAAGGATGTTGGCGAGCGCAATGGCGGGCTGAGCCCAGCTGCGATGACGCGTCAGGGCGAGGCCGGCGGGCAGGGCGATCAACAGCACGGCGGCGAGCGATACCGCACTCAGCCAGAGGTGGTTCCGGAGGGCGGTGACGAAGGTCTCCGGATGTGCCGAGATCCAGCCATACATCAGGCCTGCTCCGCCTGATGGGCGCGCAGCCGGATCTCGAACCTGCGCAGGCTCTCGTCGCAGAAGATGGCCAGCGCCGAGGTCACGACGGCGCCGATAAAGACCTTCTCGCCGAAGTCCTGGGTGATGCCCTGGAAGATGATGTCGCCGAGCCCGCCGGCATTGATGAATGCGGCGACGGTGGCGACCGAGACCTGCGTCACCACGGTGATGCGGATGCCCGCGATGATCACGGGCAGCGCCAGCGGCAGCTCGATGGCGAAGAGGCGGCGCCATGGGCCGTAGCCCATGCCATCTGCGGCATCGAGGATATCCCGCGGGATTTCGCGCAAACCCGTCGCGGTGTTGCGGATGATGATCAGGAGCGCATAGGCGACGAGCGCGACGATGGCCGGCCAGAAGCCGAGGCCGAGATAGGGAATGAGCAGCGCGAAGATCGCCAGGGCAGGCACGGTGTAGAGCGCACCGGCGACCAGCAGGACGCCGAGCGCGAGGCGAGGGCGCCGCGCCGACAAGACGCCGAGCGGCAGGCCGATCGCCAGCGCGATCAGAAGGCCCGTACCCACGAGCTGGATATGCTCCCAGAGAGCCACGAGCAGGCGGTCGTAGTTCTCGAACGTCCAGGTCATGAGAGGGATCGCCTAGAGCATTTTCGAGTGAAGTGGGCACCGGTTCGCGTGAAGAAAATGCGACAAAACAGAGAGATAGGGCGTTCTCTTGAATCGAAATACGAAAATGCTCGAGCGCTGAATCTCACAGCCCCTTGGCTTTCAGGAAGCTGGCCGCGACTGTGCGTGGCTCCTTCTTGTCGACCTCGACCTGGCGGTTGAGCTCCTGCATGACGGGGTTGTCGAGCAGGGCGTTCACCTTCTCGAGTGTCGCGACGACCTTCTCGTTCTTCGCGATGTCGGGGCGGACGACGGGCGCCAGGAAATAGGGCGGGAACAGGCCCTTGTCGTCATCGAGCGCGACGAACTTCTCGGCTGCGATCTGCCAGTCGGTCGAGAAGCCGTTGGCGATGTCGATCTGCTTCTGCGTCAGCGCGTCGTAACGCAGGCGCAGTGCGGCGAACTGCTTGAACTCGCGGAACTCGGCGCCATAGACCTCCTTCAGCCCGGCGATGCCGTCACGCCGGTCGACGAACTCGGTGCCGGCGCCGAGGCTGAGCTTGTTCGCCACCTTGCCGAGATCGCTGAGGGTCTTGAGGTTGTAGTCCCTGGCCGTCTCCGGCCGGACCACGATGGCATAGCCGTTGTTGATGTTGGACGGCTTCAGCCAGGTCAGGTTGAACTCCTTCTCGTAATAGGCCTTGACGATCTGGCGCACCTTCTCTGGGTCGGTCTCGGTCGTCGTCGCCTTCATCACCGCGTTGAAGCCGGTGCCCGTATATTCCGGATAGAGATCGATCGCGCCGCTCTTCAGAGCCTCGTGCGCGACCAGCGTGCCGCCGAGGTTGATCTTGCGCTCGACCTTGAAGCCGGCCTTCTCCAGGGCGGCGGCATAGAGCTCCGCCACGATGAACTGCTCGGTGAAGTTCTTCGAGCCGATCTTGATGGTCTGTGCCGTAACGGCCGTCACGGAAGAGGCGATGAGCGCAGCAGCCGCGAAGAGCATGGAGATGAGACGCATGGCGGTAAGCTCCTGAGCGTCGGTGGGTGACAGGCTAGCAAGCGGGGCGGCCGGTGCAAGCGACGGGGCGGGAAGCTGGCCTGCCGCGTTGGCCGGCGCCCGATCGGCTCATGCTCGAACTATCCGGTGGGCAGCGGGTTCCGTTCGCCGCCTCGGACCGCTTTCGGCAGGCGATTCTCGGCTGGCGAAAGCGGGCAGACCCAGGCGTCGGAATGGGCGCAGGATGGGAAGTAGGCGAAGTTGAAGTCGAGGATCAGCCGGCCGTCACCGCTCGTGCCGAGATCGGCGCTCTTGATCGTGTCGAGGAGATAGCGCCCGGCGGGATAGGTCTCGTCGCGGTTGGTCAGGTCGCCGAAGGGCAGGAAGACGCCGCCGCCATAGCCGGTGATCCAGTACAGCGTGAGTTCCTTGCCGAGCGCGGCGCCGAGCCCATCGGTGAGCGCGAACGGGACGAGCCGGACCGCCTCATCCTCGCCGAGGCTGATATCGATCGCCTCGCGAGGGCCGACGCTCTGCAGACCGACATCGAAGCGGAGTGCCGGATCGTAGGGGAAGCAATCGATACCGCCGAAGCGGGCGCGTCGTTCCGGCGGAAGCGGCGACTGCACGTGCTCGCGAAACAGCCGCTCGCGCGTGCTGCGCCAAAGCTCCCATCCTTCGTGCCCCGGCATGGAGCGGATCGTCGCATAGAGATCGGCGACCTGCCGCCGCCAATCGTGCAGGCTGGAGAAATGCTGCAGCGAGCCGGTCGTTGACCTGAGACGACCCGGTTCCTGGAATGCTTCGGCCATCGAGATACCTTCCTCGTTAGGACCGCTGCGGCCGCCCCGGCCGATCTGCCGCCATGGGCGGATCACAGAAGCGATGACTCAGCGTCACATCATGTCAGTGGGTACTTGGCTCACGCGATCGGCCGGAGATCTCCGAGCACGGTCGGGATCAGCTCCGAGACAGTCGGGTGGATCGGCACGGCCCATTGCAGGGTCGGGTAGGGGGCGTCGGCATTCATCGTGTCGAGGACGCCGTGGATCGCTTCGTCACCGCTGACGCCGAGGATCGCGGCGCCGAGGATCCGCTTGGTATCGGCATCGGCCACGACCTTCATGAAACCCTTGGTCTCGGCCCGTTCGACGGCGCGGCCTACCCGCGTCATCGGTCGCTTCGAGACCAGCAGGGGCCGCCCGCTCTTGCGGGCCTCGGTCTCGGTCATCCCGACTCGGCCGAGCGGCGGGTCGATATAGAGCGCATAGGCGGGGATGCGGTCGCTGACGCGGCGGCTCGCGCCGTCGAGGAGATTGGCGGCGACGATCTCGAAGTCGTTATAGGCGGTGTGGGTGAAGGCGCCGCGACCGTTGCAATCGCCCAGCGCCCAGATGCCGGGAACGGAGGTGGCGAGGCCATCGTCCACGGTGATGTAGCCGCGGGCGTCCGTCGCGACGCCGGCCTGGTCGAGGCCGAGATCATCGGTGTTCGGCCGGCGTCCCACCGCCAGCAGGACGTGCGAGCCGACCACCTCAGGATCACCGGAGGTGCAGTCGACGCCGACAGCCACGCCGTCCTGCTGCGGCTTGAACGCGATGCAGGTCGCGTTCGTGCGAACCGCTATCCCTTCCTCCGTCAGGATCTCCCGGATAGCCTCGGAGACGTCCTCGTCTTCACGGGCTATCAGCCGCGGCCCCTTCTCGACGACAGTGACCTGCGCGCCGAAGCGGCGATACATCTGCGCGAATTCGAGCCCGATGTAACTCCCGCCCACGACGACCAAGTGCTTCGGCACGGTGTCGAGCCGGAGAATGGAGGTGTTCGTCAGGTAGTCGACCTCGGCGATGCCCGGCATGTCCGGCACGCTCGCGCGCCCGCCGACATCGATGAAGATGCGCGGCGCGCTCAGCAGGGTCTCTCCAATGCGGACGCGGTCAGGGCCTTCGAAACGCGCATGCCCAAGAAAGACGGTCAAACCCTCCATCCCTCGCAGCCAGCTCTCGACACCCGTGCGGGCATTGGTCGCGACGGTATTGGCGCGGGCCGAGACCCGCTCCATGTCGATGCGGATCGGGCTGTCGATCCCGACCCCGTACTCGGCGCCGCGACGGGCCTGATGCGCGGCATAGGCGCTTGCCACCAGCGTCTTGGTCGGCATGCAGCCGGTATTGACGCAGGTCCCGCCGAACAGGTGACGCTCGGCGAAGGCCACCTTCATCCCTGAAGCGGTCAGCCGCCCCGCGAGGGGAGGGCCAGCCTGTCCGGCACCGATGATGATGGCGTCGAAGCTGAGCTCCATGGCGTGGGCCTCCATCCATGCTGGGACGGGAACTACGGTCGTGGCTGTCGGCGGACGTCTCGTTGCGCCAGCGGCTCGCCGCGCCGATGCCGGTCAGCTCGGCTATGGCGCGCCGCTCTGCTCGGCTACCATGAAGTCGGCATACCATTCCGGCCAGTTCTCGTCGTGCTCGCCGGTGCGCTTTTCGTGCTCGCCATGCGCGGCGGCGGCGCGTTTGAGCGCGGCAGCGAGGTCGTCCGACGACGCGAATGCGGTGTTGCCGCTGTCCACGCGTCCGGGGAAGCGCTGGGTGATCTCCTGCAGCAGCCAGCCATTGCCGTCCGGGTCGGTGAAGGTCGCGTATGAAAGATAGCTGCGCCCCTGCGGATCCCGGCCGCTGAGTGCCGGCTGGCCCGGCCCCGTCCGATGGAATACCTCACTGACCTCGGCGCCGCCCTTGACGAGTTCGGTGCGCGCGGCCTCGATATCGGAGACGACGAGATAAAGACCGCTGGCCGAGCCGGGCGCAGCCGAGGTGATGCCGGTGCCGAAATGGATCGAGGCGGGCGAGCCAGGCGGCGTAAACTGGACGACGCGGAAGCTGGCACCAACCGGGAAGTCGGCATCCAGCCGCCAGCCCAATCCGCTGTAGAACCGTTTCGCACGATCGACATCCGCGACGGGAATGGCGACGACCTCGAGCTTCAGGTCGACGCCCGGCACCTTGGCCGCTCCACCCGCAGTTTCGCTATGTTCCTGAGTGTCGCTCATATCGGACTCCTCGCTTTGCGAATGTCCTGAAAGTGGTCCTGTGCTCATATCGGCCGGGGCCGGGTCATGTCGGCAGCTGCGATGCGAAGCGGTTTTTCAGCTGCGTATTGATTGCCATGAGGATGGCATGGACACAGCAGGATGAGCGAAGTCCCGGCTTCGCCCACACCGCCTCGGCAGGCGATCGTCGATGATGCGCATGAGATCCGCCCCTATTCAAGGGCGATCCGCCGCAACATCGATGTCGATATCCGCCTGATCCGACACAGCTCTGCGCCCTTGGCCCCGGCTGACACCGTCAGGAGTCCAGGCCCGCCAGCATCCGTGTCAGAGCGGCGGACGACATCGGCCTTGCGAGCGGGAAGGCTTGGCCGGCCCAAAGCAGGGTGAAGTCGTCGCGACCTGCCGCCTCGGCCGCGCTGCGTAGCGGCCCCAGCGCCGTGCCGGCGGTCGGAAAGGCCGGCGACAGCTCCGACAGCGGTCCGAGTTCCGACATCACGCGGTTGACGATGCCGCGCGCCGGCCGGCCGGTGAACAGGTTGGTGATCGCGGTCGGCCGCTCGCTCATGCCGAGCGCCTTGCGGTAGATCGGCGAGATGTTCGCCTCGGGCGTGAACAGATAGGCGGTGCCGACCTGGACGGCAGCGGCGCCAAGTGCGAAAGCGGCTCTGACGCCGCGTCTGTCCGTGATGCCGCCGGCCGCGATGACCGGGACGGAGACGGCGTCGACGATTTGCGGCACCAGCGCGAAGGTGCCAACCTGCTCGGAGATCCGGTCGGTCAGGAAAGTGCCGCGATGGCCGCCGGCTTCGGCGCCCATGGCGATGACGGCGTCGACGCCGTGTTCGGCCAACCAGCGCGCCTCGGGCACGGTGGTGGCGGAGGCGATCACCTTGGCGCCGGCGCGCTTCACCCGCTCGAACAATTCGGGAGCGGGCAGGCCGAAATGAAAGCTGACGACCTCGGGCCGATAATCCTCGATGACAGTCGCGAGGGTTGCGTCGAAGGGCGTGCGGCCGCTCGGCGTCTTCGGCATGTCCGGATCGAGGCCGGCCTCGGCGTAATAGCCGGACAGCCGTGCGAGCCAGGCTGCCTGCCGTGCCGGATCGTCGCTCGGGGGCGTGTGGCAGAAGAAGTTGACATTGATCGGCCGGCGCGTGCCGGCCCGCACCTTGTCGAGCGCGGCCCTGAGGCCCGCCTCGTTGTATTGCGCGCCCGCCAGCGAGCCGAGCCCCCCGGCCTCGCTCACGGCGATGACCATCTCCGGTGTCGTCGCGAGAGCCATCGGGCCCTGGATGATCGGCAGATCGATGCCCAGGAGATCCAGGAGTCTCGTGTTTCCTGTCGCGTTCACGGTGAACCTCTTCGATTGGTGCCCGGTTGTTGGCGGGCGGGACGGAGCTTAGCCGCGATAGGCCTCCGCTGGGAGCTCTTTGGCGATCGGTTTGCGACGAGGTCGATCGTCAAAGCCAGGATCATCGCTGCGGCGCCGATCACGAACAGCAGCCGGTAGCTTCCGCCGCTGAACGAGAAGAGGAACGAAAGCCCTTAGGCGGCGGCCGCTCTGGATCCCATTGCACTGATGCGCATGGCTCTGACGAGACGACCCGGATGTCGCGCCCGGCTGATACCGGCTGCGCGCGTCGACGAGGGCAAGTGTGCCATCCGGTCGCCGAGGCTCCGCGCTTGACAAGCTGCTGAAACCGCGAAGGTTGGGCGTTACGAGGCTACTGGCACTGCATGGATCGCATCGACGCGATGAAGGTGTTCATAGCCGCCTTGGACGAGGGGAGCCTCGCCGGGGCGGGGCGCCAGCTCGGGCGGTCTCCGGCAGCTGTGAGTCGGGCGATCGCCTTCCTCGAGCAGCAGGTCGACGCGACGCTGCTCCACCGTACCACCCGGGCGATCAGACTGAGCGAGATCGGCGAGCGCTATGCCACCGCGTGCCGCCGCGTCCTCACCGAATTGCAGGAAGCCGAAGCCGTGGCGGCCGGCGAGCGCGTCGCGCCGCATGGCACCCTGACCATCACGGCGCCGCCGATCAGCGGCGAGGAGATCCTGCGGCCCATCATCGACGCCTTCGTCGAGGCCTACCCGACCGTCTCGGTCAATCTCGTCCTGCTCGTGCGGGGCGCGAACTTGATCGAGGAGGGGATCGACATCGCCCTGCGAATCCTGGAGCTGCCGGATTCCGCGATGACGGCGATCCGCATCGGCGGCGGCGTCAGGCCGGTGATCGTGGCCTCGCCGCGCTATCTCAGCCAGCACCCGCGCATCGCCGAGCCCGGCGATCTCAGCAGGCACAGCATCGTCGCCTGCACCGATTTCGGGCGCGACGCCTGGGTCTTCCCGCCCGCGAAGGGCGGCTCGGTTCCCCGCTCCGTCCAGTTCAAGCCGCGACTCATCGTCAACAGCGTGCGGGCGGCGCTCGGCGCGGCCGTCGGCGGGCTGGGCGTCACCCGCCTCCTCACCTATCACGTCGCCGAGCGCGTGCAGGATGGATCGCTCCAGCTCCTGCTGCGGGACGCCGAGCCACCGGCACGCCCAGTCAATCTGGTGCTGCCGCAGGGGCGTTCGAGCGTGCCGAAGGTCAGGGCGTTCCTCGACTTCGCGGTGCCCCGGCTGCGCGCGGACTTCGCCCGGCTTTCGGCCGAGTCGGTGGCGATGCAGCGCTGAGACCATCATTCTTCCGATTCATGGAAGAATGACTGCCGAGCGTCGCGCATTCAGTCGAACGATGAAATTCCCAAAATGGTGGTCACCAGGCCGAGCCGGCCAGGCGGCGTGCATTCCGCGCGCTGTCGAAGAGACGAGGATCATCATGAGCAACGAACGGAAGGTGGCGATCATCACCGGTGCTTCGCAGGGCATCGGCGCCGCGCTGGTCAAGGGTTTCCGCGATCGCAACTATCGCGTCGTCGCGACCTCGCGCTCCATCAAGCAGGGCACTGACCTCGACATTCTCGCGGTTCCCGGCGATATCGCCGATCCCGCGACGGCCGAAGCGGTCGTCCGCGAAGCACTCGCCCGCTTTGGACGGATCGACACGCTGGTGAACAATGCCGGCATCTTCATCGCCAAGCCCTTCACCGATTACACGGCCGAAGACTTTGCCGGCAAGATCGCGACCAACCTCGCCGGTTTCTTCCACATCACCCAGAAGACCGCGGGGGCGATGCTGACGCAGGGCTCGGGCCACATCGTCAGCATCACCACGAGCCTGTCCGACCACGCGATCGCCGGCGTCCCCACCGTACTCGCCAATCTGACCAAGGGCGGCATCAATTCGGCGACCAAGGCGCTCGCGATCGAATACGCCCAGAGCGGCATCCGCGTGAACGCGGTCTCGCCGGGCGTGATCAAGACGCCGATGCACGCGCCGCAGACGCACGAGTTCCTGGCCAATCTCCACCCGGTCAAGCGCATGGGCGAAATCAAGGACATCGTCGACGCCGTGCTGTTCCTGGAGAGCGCCCCGTTCGTCACGGGCGAGATCCTGCATGTCGATGGCGGACAGAGCGCCGGCCACTAAAGCGCAAGCCGAACCAGAAGGAGGCTTTCATGCCGATCGTCACCATCCAGGTCACGCGGGAGGGCTCCGGCCCTGGCCGTACCGCGGCAACCGCCGAGGAGAAGGCCAAGCTCATCGCCGGCGTCAGCCGGCTCCTGCTCGACGTGCTGAGCAAGCCGCTCGACTCCACCTTCGTGGTGATCGAGGAAGTCGATCTCGACAACTGGGGCTGGGGTGGCCTGCCTGTCCCGGAATACCGCAGGCGACGAGCGGCAAATGAGTCCGCCGCAGCAAGCTCAGGCCGGCAATCCGCGTGATATCCAAAGGACTGCCATGACCGGGGCTGGCCAGTCCCGGTCGTTCGATCTGCCCGGCGCCGAGGTGGCGATTACGCAGGTGAGGGCGCCAGGCGCGGTCCTTCTCGAGAGCCCGCGTTTGGTCCGGTGGCCTCATCTGCCGTCAAACCGGCGGGAGCCCGGCCATCCTCGCCCGCCGGTTGCGCAACCCTGCCCGCGCGTTGACGGGTCTTGAAACCGAGCCTGTGACCGCAGCAATAAGGGCGCCAAGACGCAGTCGGAAGGGGAGTGCCCGCATGGCCAAGGAATTCACCGGCAAGCGAGTGATCGTGATGGGCGGCAGCCGTGGCATCGGACGCTCCATCGCGCTTGGCTTCGCGGCGGGCGGCGCATCCGTTTCCATCTGTGCGCGGGGCGCGGGACCGCTCGAGGCGACGCGCCGGGAGATTGAGGCGCTCGGCGTCACAGCTCATGCGGCCAGCGTCGACCTTGCTGACGCGGATGCGATTGCGACCTATGTGCCCGAGGCGGTGAAGGCTCTCGGAGGGCTGGATGTCCTCGTCAACAATGCCTCCGGCTTCGGCCAATCGGATGACGAGGAGGGCTGGGCGGCCTCGCTCAGCGTCGACATGATGGCCGTTGTACGGGGCAGCCATGCGGCAATCCCGCATATGGAACCGGGCTCGTCGATCGTGAACATCTCGTCGATCTCAGCCCTGCGGGCCTCCTCGCGTTCGGCGCCTTACGGCGCCATCAAGGCGGCCGTCATGCACTACACGGCAAGTCAGGCGAAGATGCTGTCGCGGAAGGGCATCCGGGTGAACTGCGTCGCGCCGGGCTCGATCGAGTTCCCGGGCGGCTCGTGGGAAAATCGCAAGACGTCCAACCCCGAGCTCTACCGGGCGACGCTGGCCAATATCCCCTTCGGACGGATGGGCAAGCCCGAGGAGGTCGCCGAGGTCGTGCTTTTCCTCGCTTCGGGCAAGGCCAGCTGGGTCACCGGCCAAAGCATCGTGGTCGACGGCGGCCAACTTGTCGGACCCTGACCTCCGCCCGTCGTCGCGGCTATGACCTTGGCGCGCAGCAACCGCGCCAAGCGCGAGCGCTGGATCGTTGCCCGCTAGCGGACGCGCGACGTCCGCAGATGTAAAGTTCTTCAATCCGCGCTCATTTCGGCACGCCGTTGATCACGAAGAGGGCGCGCGTGAACTGATCGGGCGGGAAGCTTCCAAAGCTACGGGCATAGATCTCCTTCACACGATCCGTGCGATAGAGCTCCGCAAGCGTGGCGTCGACGAGCAAACGCAGCTTTTCGTCGCCACGCGGCAGAGCCAGCGCGTAGGTCTCGAACGTGAAATACTGGTCGGAGAGCTTCATGCCGGAGCGGTTCGGGCTGTTCAGCAGATGGTAGCTGAGGATCCCGCGATCGGCGAAATAGGCGTCGACCCTTCCCGCGGATAGGCTCCGCACACCGTCCGGATGAGTCGGCATCGGAATGATCTCGGCCTGGATTCCGAGTTGCGCCAAAGTCGCCTTCAGGACTTCCTCTGTCGTCGTGCCCCGCAATACGCCGATCTTCTTGCCGCGCAGATCCTCGAGGCGGACGATTTCGCTGCTCCGGTGGAGAACCCCGGCGCCGTCAATGAAGGTCGGGAGCGAAAAATCGACGATTGCGCGGCGCGACATCGTCATCGAAGTCGGGTCGCACAGAAGATCGATCTTGCCATCACGCAGCGCTTCCAGGCGATCCGCTGAGGAGACCTCGACATATTCAATTTTGAGGGCAGGGATGGCTTGCGTCTTCTTCACGCCGGCAGCGACTTCGCGGCAGAGGTCGACAATGTATCCGGATGGCTCCCCCCTGGTCGTCCGATAGGAGTAGGGCGGCGCATCGGCCCGGAAGCCAAGCCGCAATGTACCGGTCTCGCGAGCCCGTGCCAGGGTGTCAGCCGCCGCGCTTGCCGTCGATATCGCCGTGCAAAGAAACGCGATCAAAAACGCCCGCATAATCGCCCCCGTCATCTGGCAAGTATGCGCACACTAGGCCGGCAGGATAAATCGAAGAACGTCGTTTCTGGCGGCAGAGGCTTGCGACGCTTGCGTATCGACGCGATCGCGACCTCCGGCGCGCGGCCGTTCGGCACGCGCGACCAGAGCGTTTGCGAGCGAAGCGGACGCCGGTCCGCGCAAGAATGCCGCGAAATAAAGTGATGAAGCATTTCCACGTTTCGGAGAAACGCGGAAATGCTCCAGGCTCAGGCAGCTTTTGTACTCGTCATCGGCGTCACATTCTGATTCATGCGGAACAGGTTCGACGGATCGTAACGCTGCTTCAGCATGGCGAGGCGATGATAGCTGGCTCCGTAAGCCTCCTGGACACGATCCGCCTCGTCGGCCGGCATGAAATTGATATAGGCCGTCCCGGCAGAAAGCGGTCTCGCGGTTTCGAATAGGTCTCGCGCCCAGCCGATGCAGGCCCGATCCATGCTCTGTTCACGCCATCGCGCATGGACGTTCATCACGAAATGCGAGCTGCGCTGGGGAAACGCCGTGGAGGCGGCGGCTACGCGGCCTGCCGCGCCGCCGACATGAGCGATGAAGATCTCGCACTCCGGGCCCGGCAGCTGGCGCGCCGCACGGATCAGGATTTCGATAGCCGCATCCGAGAGATCGGTGAAATCGTGGCTTTTCCAGTAGTTGCGGGCGCCCGGTGTGAGCAGGGGATCGAACGCCTGCTGCCATGCGGTGAAGGGGGCGGCTCCCACCACATCGGCGATCGGCATCCCGATCGAGCGCAGCCTGGCAGTCGCCTTTTCGCCCTCGGCGATGTCGCCGCAGTAGCACATCGCGAGGATCAGAACTTCCTTGCCGTGCCATTCCGCCGGCAGAAACGGGAGAGGCGGTGCCTGCCGTATCACAGCCCAGCAAGTCAGCTCGTCGGGGGCGGTTTCGAGCGCCGCGCGGTAGTTCTTCAGGACCAGCTCGGCATCGTCGAGCGGATGCACGACGAGGCCGGAAAGGACGTTGGGGCCAAACCTGTGAAGCCGGAACTCGAACCCCGTCACGACGCCGAAATTGCCGCCGCCGCCGCGAAGAGCCCAGAACAGGTCCGGATCCTCCGTCGCGCTGGCCCGCCGGAGTTCGCCATCGGCAGTAACGATCTCCACCGACACGAGGTTGTCCAGGGTCAGGCCAAACTTCCGCGTGATCCAGCCGAAGCCGCCTCCCAGCGTCAGCCCGGCGATACCTGTGGTCGAATTGATGCCCGTCGGCACGATCAGCCCGGCGGCCTGCGTCTCCTTGTCGACATCGGCAAGGGTTGCACCCGGTTCGACCCAGGCACGCTGTGCCGCCGCATCGACGCGGACTGATTTCATCTGCGAAAGATCGATCATCAGGCCGCCATCGCAGACGGCATTCCCGGCGATGCCATGGCCACCGCCCCGCACCGAGACGAGCAGGCCGTTGTCGCGCGCAAAGCGAACCGCGCTGACGACATCGGCGGCGGACATACAGCGTATGATCAGCCCGGGTCTGCGATCGATCATCCCGTTCCAGATTGCGCGCGCGTCATCGTAGCCTGCGTCGCTCGTGTCGAGGATGCTGCCGCTCAGTTGCGCGGCAAGCGTTTCGATGACCGAGGTAGCGATGCTCGTCTTTCCGGCCGTCAGCGTCGTGAGGCTGTATGCAGGCATGATGGCTCCTCCCGAGCGGGTGCACTAGGTTTCGGCCCCCCGGCTATCGGGAATGTGCGTCCATTCGTGGCTCCTCTCCGTGATGCAGCTCACACAGCCGCGAGCTGCAAAGCGACAACCGACGATCTCCATAGACTCCGCTTCAGAAATCACAAAAACTTATCTTTTACAGAGAGTTAAGCGTGTAATCTGGAGTCGGAAGTGAGCTTCAGCCTGTCGAAGAAGAGCTCGCAGGCCTCGGCGACGCGCCCTACGGATTCGTCATCGACGTCCAGATGGGTGACCCAGCGCAGCGTTCCGTAGCGCCCGCTGACCGCGATACCGCGACTGCGCAGAAACTCGACGAAGGCGCCGACGTCGAGCCCCTTGGGCGTCATGAACACCATGTTCGTGCGTGCCGATCCTGCGCCAAGGTCGGGGAAATGCGCGAGCACCGCCGCGAGATCCGCGGCGCGCCGATGATCTTCGCTGAGCCGTGTGACGTTGTGCTCCAGCGCGTAGATCGCGGCCGCAGCGATCACGCCGGTCTGGCGCATGCCGCCGCCCAGCATCTTCCGGATCCGGCGGGCCTTTTCGATGAACTCCTTCGGGCCGACGAGGATGGAGCCGATCGGCGCTCCCAGGCCCTTGGAAAGGCACAGGGACACGGTGTCGAACTGCCCGGCGATCCAGGCGGCATCGCGGTTGCTCGCCGCGGCCGCGTTCATCAGGCGGGCGCCGTCGAGATGGGTCGCAAGGCCGCGCGAGCGGGCGAGCCCTGTCGCAGCCTCCAGATAGGCATCGGGCAGGACGAGGCCGTTGAAGGTGTTCTCCAGCGCCAGCAGCCGGGTGATCGCGAAGTGAAAGTCGTTCGGCTTGATCGCGTTGGCGATGGCCTCCAGCGCGATCGTTCCGTCCGGCTCGTTAGGCAGGGGCTGCGGCTGGATCGAGCCCAGCACGGCCGCGCCGCCGCCTTCCAGCCGATAGGTGTGGGCCATCTGGCCGACGAGATACTCCTCGCCGCGGCCGCAATGGGCCATCAGCCCGGCGAGGTTGGCCTGCGTGCCGGTGGGGAAGAAGAGGGCGGCTTCCTTCCCCAATCGCTCGGCGGTCATGGCCTCCAGGCGCTTGGTGGTCGGGCAGTCGTCATAGACGGCGTCGCCAACCTCAGCCGCAGCCATGGCAGCACGCATCCCCTTGTCGGGGCGCGTGACCGTATCCGAACGGAAGTCATCCACCAGCATCGATCAGATCCTTTTTGACTGTGAGTTTGCCGCAGCGAGGGCCCCGCTGCGGGCGGTATGCGAAAAGACGCGGCTCAACATTCGGGCAAATTGACCGCCAAGCCGCCGAGGCTGGTTTCCTTGAAACGCTCGTTCATGGCTTCGCCTGTCTGCCGCATGGCCTCGATGCAGTTGTCGAGCGGCATGAAATGCGAGCCGTCGCCGCGCAGGGCGAGCGATGCCGCCGCGACGGCCTTGATGGCGCCTATTCCGTTGCGTTCGATGCACGGCACCTGGACGAGGCCCGCCGCAGGATCGCAGGTCATGCCGAGATGGTGTTCGAGGGCGATCTCCGCGGCATTCTCGATCTGTGCCGGCGATCCACCCAGCACGCCGCAGAAGCCGGCGGCTGCCATCGCGGCTGCGGAACCGACTTCGCCCTGGCAACCTGCCTCGGCTCCGGAGATCGAAGCGTTGTGCTTGATCAATCCGCCGATGGCCGCAGCCGTGAGCAGGAAATCGGTGATCTTCTCGGGTTCCGCCCCGATGCAATGATCCAGATAATAGCGCAGCACCGCGGGCACGACGCCTGCGGCGCCGTTGGTCGGGGAGGTCACCACCCTGCCGCCGGCTGCATTCTCTTCGTTCACGGCCATTGCGTAGACGCTGAGCCAGTCCGCGGCCGCGTGAGGCTGGGAGCGATTGGCCTGCCGCTCGGCAATGAGCTGCCGATGAAGTCTCGCCGCTCTCCGCCGCACGCGCAGCCCGCCCGGCAGTTCGCCGTCCTGGTTCAGGCCGCGTTCGATGCACCCATTCATGACCGACCAGAGGCGGGCGAGACCGCGTTCGACCTCTTCGGGCGGCTGGAGGTGGATCTCGTTCGCGCGCTTCATCTCCGCGATGGACAGCCCGCTCTCTTGCGCCATGCGCAGCATCGTCGCCGCGTTCGCGAAGGGATAGGGCCAGGATGCCGCCTCCGTCGCGGACGGCGGCGCCTCGCGCTCCTGTGCCGTCACCACAAAGCCGCCGCCGATCGAATAGTAGGTCTCGCTCAACACCACCGCCCCGGTGGAATCGCGAGCAGACAGAACGAGCCCGTTTGCATGACCGGGCAAGGGCGGCCCGTAGTCGAAGACGATGTCGGTGGCTGGATCGAACGCGAGCGGCGGCAGTCCCTCGAGGTGCAGGAGATGACTGCGACCGAGTGCCTCGAACTGACGCTCCGCCGCGTCGAAATCGAACTCGGCCGGCGTCCAGCCGAGAAGGCCGAGCGTCACGGCACGGTCCGTGGCATGGCCCTTTCCCGTGAATGCGAGCGAGCCGTACAGCGTCGCCCCGACTGCCGCCGCGCGACCACGAGCGGGGCATCGGCGCAGGAGGTCCAAGAAATGCCCCGCAGCCGTCATCGGCCCCATCGTATGCGAAGACGAGGGGCCGATGCCGATCTTGAAGACGTCGAAAACGCTCAGGAACATTCTGCGACTCCTGTCGAACTCGATCTTGCGCGATGCGCGCGAACGAGGATCCGCGGCCGTCGCCTAACCTCAGACAGCGATCGCCATACCGTCGCGCTGTGGATCGGCTCCACCCGAACACGTCCCATCGACAATCCCGATCGCATGGAGTGCGGCGAAAGGGAATGTCTGGGCCGAACGCCTGACGTCGTATCCGGCGCCGGTGAGTTCGGTGCTGACGCAGCGGCGAATGTCGTTGGAGATGCCGATCGCGTTCGAAACGGCCATGATCCATAGAGAACGCGGAATCCAATCGGATCGGACCGCGATCTGATCGGCGCATGCTCTGGAATTGCAGAAGCGGCCGTTCGCCTTTGGCCGTCAATGCACGGCTGTTCGCTGCAGACGAAGCGATCGGGGTGTCCCTTTCGGTGGGGTCGTCATGGATCGAACGCGGTATCGTCCGCTCTTCCTCGGCGCGGCGGACGAACGACACCGTCCGGCGCCGGATCGACCGTTCGACGCTCTCGGCATGCGGGAACACTCCCATCCAATCGGGATGCGGCTCGACGACCGCAGCCAGCAGGCACATCACGCCGTAGATGCAGGAATATGCGCGCCTTCCTTCCGAAAACGAGCGCGGGCGAAAGTCGGGCTGATTGCAGCGCAGGGCGGCTGAATGGTCCTGCCGGGGAGGGACGCGGGAGGTTCAACGCGGCTTCGGGGCCCGGCTTGGCACGGCCAGGCGGCCATGCCGAGCCCGTGGGGACTTCAGAACAGGAAGTAGCGTTGGGCCATGGGAAGCGAAGCCGCCGGCTCGCAGGTGATGAGCTCACCGTCGATGCGCACCTGATAGTTCTGCGGATCAACCTCGATCTTCGGCGTCAGCGAATTGTGGATCATGTCCTTCTTGCGGACGCCGCGCGTGCCTTTCACCGCCACCAACTGCTTCTGCAGATTGAGCTTGTCGCCGATCTTGTCGTCGAGTGCCGCCTGCGAGACGAAGGTGACCCCGGTCTTGCCGCGCGCCCGGCCGAGGATGCCGAACATCGGCCGGTAATGCACCGGCTGCGGCGTCGAGATCGAGGCGTTCGGGTCTCCCATCGGCGCGGTGGCGATCATGCCACCGATCAGGACCAGCGATGGCTTGACGCCGAAGAAGGCCGGCTTCCAGAGCACGAGGTCGGCACGCTTGCCGATTTCGACCGAGCCGACCTCATGGGCGAAGCCATGCGTGATCGCGGGATTGATCGTGTATTTGGCGACATAGCGCTTGCACCGGAAATTGTCGTTGCGCTCGCTGTCCTCGGGCAGCGGTCCCCGCTGAACCTTCATCTTGTGCGCAGTCTGCCAGCAGCGAAGCGTCGTCTCGCCGATGCGGCCCATGGCCTGCGAGTCCGACGACATCATCGAGAAGGCGCCGAGATCGTGGAGGATATCCTCCGCCGCGATCGTCTCCTTGCGGATGCGCGACTCGGCGAAGGCGACATCCTCCGGAATCTGCGGGCTGAGATGGTGGCACACCATCAGCATGTCGAGATGCTCGTCGATGGTGTTGATCGTGTAGGGGCGGGTCGGGTTGGTCGAGGACGGAAGGATGTTCTCCTGCCCCGCCGCGGTGATGATGTCCGGTGCATGGCCGCCACCGGCACCTTCCGTATGGAAGGAGTGGATGGCGCGGCCCTTCATCGCCGCGAAGGTATCGGCGACGAAGCCGCTCTCGTTCAGCGTGTCCGAATGCAGCGCGACCTGGACGTCCATCTCGTCGGCAACCGTCAGGCAGTTGTCGATCGCGGCCGGGGTCGTGCCCCAGTCCTCGTGCAGTTTGAGGCCGATGACGCCGGCCCGAACCTGCTCGCGCAGCGGCTCCGGCAGGCTGGCGTTGCCCTTGCCGAGCAGGCCCACATTGACTGGCAGGTCCTCGATCGCCTCCAGCATGCGGTGGATGTACCAGGGCCCCGGTGTAACGGTGGTGGCGAGCGTGCCGACGGAAGGCCCCGTGCCGCCGCCGACCAGCGTGGTCGTGCCACTGTTGAGCGCCTCGTCCGCCTGCTGCGGCGCGATGAAATGGATATGGCTGTCGATGCCGCCCGCGGTCAGAATCTTGCCTTCGCCCGCGATGACGTCGGTGCCCGGGCCGATGACGATGTCGACGCCGGGCTGGATGTCGGGATTGCCAGCCTTGCCGATCGCGGCGATGCGCCCGTCCTTGATGCCGACATCCGCCTTCACGATCCCCCAATGGTCGAGGATGACCGCGTTGGTAATCACGAGGTCCACGACCTCGGCGGCATTGCGCTGGCCCTGGCCCATGCCGTCGCGGATGACCTTGCCGCCGCCGAAGGTGACTTCGTCGCCATAGACGGTGCGGTCTTCCTCGATCTCGATCACCAATTCGGTGTCGGCGAGGCGGATGCGATCGCCCTTGGTCGGGCCGTAGAGGGACGCGTAGTTTTCGCGGGTGATGCGCACCATCTCAGGCCTCCAGCTTTCCCATGACCCTGGCGTTGAAGCCGTAGACGATCCGGTCGCCGGCGAGCGCGACGAGCCGGACCGTCCGCAGTTGTCCGGGCTCGAAGCGCACGGCCGTCCCGGCGGGAATGTCGAGCCGGAAGCCTCTCGCCGCCTCGCGGTCGAAGTGCAGCGCCGCATTGGTCTCGTAGAAATGATAGTGCGAACCGACCTGGATCGGCCGGTCGCCGGAATTGGCGACGTCGATCGACCGGGTTTCGCGCCCGGCATTGAGCTCGATCTCGCCGTCCTCGATGAAGAATTCACCTGGGATCATGTCGCAACCTCACGGAATGGGGCTGTGGACGGTGACCAGCTTGGTTCCGTCCGGGAAGGTGGCCTCGACCTGGACGTCGTGGATCATCTCGGGGACGCCCTCCATCACGTCCTCGCGCGTCAACAGGGTCGCGCCATAGGACATCAGATCCGCCACCGTGCGGCCTTCCCGCGCGCCTTCGAGGATGGCCGCCGAAATATAGGCAACCGCTTCGGGATAGTTCAGCTTGATCCCGCGCGCCTTCCTTCGTTCCGCCAGCAACGCTGCCGTGAAGAGGAGGAGCTTATCTTTTTCACGTGGAAGAAGTTCCATCGCCTTCCCTCGCTCAGCGGCTAGAGTGTCTAGGTTGCCCAGATGCGCGGCGCGCTCGCGGCCTTGCCTTGGCCCAGCGTCCGCAGCCTATCCCATGCACGGACGAACAGCGCCTTGCCGTCCGCGACCCGCGGCCCGAGGTAGCGGCACACCACCACCTGTTCGAGCTGGCTGACTGAAAAGGTGCCCGGGGCGCTTTCGCCGATGGCGGCCTGTACCTGCTCCGCCGCGTCGTTAGGAACTGCCCCGGCATAGACCATCGTGCCCCATGTCGGCTGCCCGGCCAGCGCAAATGCTGCGCGGAGGAGGGCGGATCCGCCGGCGAGTTCGATCCGCTCGAACCAGATCGGCTTGCCGTCCCGCGTGATCTCGACGCGTTGCCTGAGTCTTCCCGTCTCGAAACGCTCATCGGCGGCAGGACGGCCCAGGCAGAGAAAGTCCCACCCGACATAGGTGGCGTCGGCCGCGAGCGACACCTTGGTCTCGATGCAGGCATCGGCACCATCGAAAAGGATCGTTTCCTGCGGCAGGTATTCGCAGACCGCCCCGGCCCCGGCCTCGATGGAGGTCGACTGCGTGCTGCTGTCCTGGTCGCTGCGGTAGAATTTCGTCGCACCGGGCGTCGTCAGCACCACGCGCGCTTCGGCATCGAGATGAAAACGCAGGTCGAGCCTGTCGCCGCCCGCAACGCCACCCGGCGGATGCAGCAGATAGACATGGCAGGTTCCATCCTTTTCCGGATGGAAGGGGCGCTGCACGACGAGCGGGCCGAGATGGCGGCGGCGCATGAGGCGGCTCTTGCCGGCATTCGACGCGAACCACAACTCCAGCTCGGCAAGCCAATGGCTCGGCTGCGCGACATGGCGTGCACGCTCGTTCATATCGGCAGGTAACCGCGCAGCTTCCGAATGCGGAACTGCCATGGTCGCATTCATGAACCGCTCTTCAGCCAAATCGTTCAAGTGTTTTGGATCAAAAACAAGCTCAATTGAAGCCGGGTTGCGTCGCATGGCTTCGGCAGCGCAGCAAATAAAAGCGGCAATCGGCGGTCAGATAGCTCAAAAATTGCCCACAGCCCCATTTCAATACAGTCTACTTCACGCTGGCTGACTGCCGCTCCGTCGAGCATCGAAATGGTTCCCGACTGGATACTAGTGCAGCTGCGCTCTTTGCGTTAACTCCTAGCGAGCCTTCATTGCGGAAGCGTCACTGGAGCCCCTCCTGTCGTTTCGCTGAAGGCCGGGCACCACATCAGCCAGGGCGGGATGTCGAATGTTGAAAGCGGTAGCCGTCAGGCGCGCATCGCAGATGGGGACGAGCCATGAGCCGGTGCTTGGCAGGGCGGTCCTTCAGCACGACGAGCGTCACCTGCGTCGCCGGGCGATCGAACTGGTCGATGGCCGGAAGATCCTGGTCGATCTCCCCGAGACGGTCGTGCTGACGGCCGGTGACGAGTTGCTGCTGGAAGGAAGCGGCGTCATCGAGATCGCGGCCGCGAGCGAGCCCCTTTACGCCATCCGCGGCCAAGATCCCGTCCATGTCACGGAGCTCGCCTGGCATATCGGCAACCGTCACCTCGCCGCGGCCATCGAGGCGGACCGAATCCTGATCCTGCGCGATCATGTCATCAAGGCGATGCTCGAGGGACTTGGCGCCAGGGTCGAGGAGATCGTGGCGGAGTTCAATCCGGTTCGCGGCGCCTATTCCGGTCACGGCCACTCGCATGGCGGTTCGGGGCATCATCATGGGGATGGCGAGCACCATTCCCATCCCCATACTCACGGGGAGCAAGGTCACCATCACGGCTGAAGCCGTGGAGCGCCGATCCCGCAAGCCGAGGCATTTGCACCGATGACATCCAAGAACGGCCCCCTCCGCGTCGGTATCGGCGGCCCCGTCGGGTCGGGCAAGACGATGCTGACGGAGAAATTGTGCAAGGCGATGCGGGAGGAGTTCTCCATCGCCGTCATCACCAATGACATCTACACCAAGGAAGATGCGATGATCCTGGCACGCCGGCAGGCGCTGCCGGAAGACCGGATCGTCGGCGTCGAAACCGGCGGCTGCCCGCATACCGCGATCCGCGAAGACGCTTCGATCAACCTGCAGGCGATTGCCGAGATCAACCGGAGGATTCCCGGTCTCGATATCGTCTTCATCGAGTCCGGCGGGGACAATCTGGCGGCGACCTTCTCGCCCGATCTCGCCGACCTGACGCTCTACGTCATCTCGGTTTGCCAGGGTGAGGAGATCCCCCGCAAGGGCGGGCCGGGGATCACGCGCTCCGACTTCCTGATCATCAACAAGAGCGACCTTGCGCCTTATGTGAATGTCGACCTCGACGTGATGCGCGCGGACGCGGCGCGGATGCGTGGCACGCGCCCCTTCGGCTTCACCGACCTCTCCCGCGGCAAGGGGCTCGAAGACGTCATAGACTTCATCGTCGAATATGGCGGCCTGTCGGAAAGCCGTCGCAAGGAGCATGGCTTGGCAGAAAGCTGATCGATGGACTCGGCTTCAACTTCACCAGCCGGCCAGGATACGATCCCGCTGCATCTGCTGCGCCTGGTCAGTCAGGGCCTGCCCGTCGGCGGCTTCTCCTATTCCCGCGGCCTTGAGGCGGCCGTTCAGGCCGGTTGGGTCCTGAACGAGGCAACGGCGCGCGACTGGATTCTCGGCACGCTCCGGACGAGTGTCGCGCAGCTGGACGGCGCCCTGTTCTGGCGCATGGCGAATGCTCTGGAAGCCGGCGACCGGGAAGGCTTCCGCGCGGCGAATGCCTGGCTCGCGGCGGGGCGAGAAAGCCGCGAATTCCAACTGGAGGACAGACGCCTGGGCGAGGCGCTCCTGCGCCTCCTCGTCGATCTCGAGGTCCCCGCCGCCTCATACCATCGCGGTGGCGAACTGACCTTTTCGGGCGCTTTTGCGCTGGCCGCCCATCATTGGCGCATCGCTCCTGCTGCGGCGCTGAGCGGATTGCTGTGGGTCTATGTCGAGGGACAGGTGAACGCGGCGATCCGGCTGGTCCCGCTCGGCCATACCGCGGGACAGCGCATCCTCGTCGAGGCCGTCGATGCGATCGAGCAGGCGGGCACCCGCGCCCGATCGGTCCGCGACGACGAGGTCGGCAGCCTGTCCCCGGCCTTGGCCATGGCAAGTGCCTGGCACGAGACGCAGTATAGCCGCCTGTTTCAATCCTAGCGCACGGCAAGACAGGCGTCTGACGCGAGCGATCTTCGTCTCGCAATTGCCCGGTGCTCGCTCTACTTTGCAGCCGATCCGCTGGGTCAGAATTGGGGTAAAGGTGGAACGGATCACGATTACCATCGATGCGGATCTGCTCGCATTCGTCGATACGCTGAGCGCCTCGAAAGGCTATGGCAGCCGTTCCGAGGCGATCAGGGACATTCTGCGACAGGCGGCCCGCGTGGAGGCCAACGCCGATCCCGACGCACCCTGCTTCGCGACGCTTGCCTACGTTTTCGATCACGAGACGCGAGATCTCGCACGCCGGCTGACGAACCAGCAGCACGACCATCATGATCTCTCGGTCGCGACCCTGCATGTTCATCTCGACCGGCATGAATGCCTGGAAGTCTCGGTGCTCCGCGGTTCCAGCGGCGAGGTCCGCGCCTTCGCCGACAGCGTCACCAGCCAGCGCGGCGTCCGGCATGGCCATCTTCAGATCGTGCCCGATGCGACCGCGGCCGACGACAAGCATCCTCACGAGCACGATCACTGAGCATTCCGGGCGTCCCGTTGCTTAACATTTCGGCGATACAGCCTTCCGCGCATATCGTATGAGTTTTCTATCCAAACCTCATACGATATGCGTCATGCTTCGTGCCCATCTGCGCACCCTTGCTCTGGCCGCGACCCTGCTCGCCGCTTCCTTCGCCGCGGCACATGAGAAGCCGCTACGCGTGGCCGAGATCTGGGAAATCCCGACGCTCGATCCCTCTCAGGACGGCACCCTGATGAAGGAAAAGGCGATGGTCACCGAGACGCTGGTGGCCGGCAATCCGGATTTCACTCTCGGTCCAGGGCTGGCGCTGTCATGGACGCGCGAGAGCGACACAGTCTGGCTTTTCAAATTGCGGCCGGGCGTGAGTTTCCATGACGGCTCGCCGCTGACGGCCGGGGCGGTGGTCGCGAGCCTGTCCGACACGCTGAAGCGCAGCGGCTCCGTCAGGAGCTACACCAAGATAGCCGATCTGGAGGCGCGCGACGCCGGCACCGTCGCCATCACCACCTCCGAGCCGTTCCCGGCGCTGCCCGCGGCATTGGTGTATTCCAGCGCGGCGATCGTATCTCCAACGTCACCCCGGTCGGACGACGGCGCGATCGAGCGCCCGATCGGCACCGGCCCCTTCAGGATCACGGCCTGGCAACCGGCCGCGCAGAGCTTCACCGTCGAGCGCTTCGACGGCTATTGGGGCGAGAAGCCCTCGATTCCCGCGATCAATTTCCGCGGGATTCCCGACCCGACCACCCGGTCGCTCGAACTGCAGAAGGGCAGCGTCGATTTCGCCTCGGAGGTCCCTTACGGCGACCTCGACGTGCTTGCGAGAAAGGGTTTCACCGTCTCGCGCAACGTCACCGCCCGCAACTATGTGCTGAGCTTCGGCAGCCTCAAGGATACGCCCTTCGCCGATCTCCGTGTCCGCAAGGCGCTGTCGCTCGCCATCGATCGGGAGGAGATCGCGCAATACGTCTTGTTTGGCATGGGCCGCGCCGGCATCGGTGCCTTCCCGGACACCATGGCTTTCGCCGACAGGTCCATCGTCGTGCCGAAGCCCGATCTGGCGGGAGCCCGAAGGCTCCTGACGGACGCCGGATATGCGCCTGGGGCGGGCGGCGTCATGACGAAGGACGGCAAGCCGCTCGGCTTCACCCTTTACACCTATGCGCAGCGGCCGGGGCTCGTGCCGATCGCCGGGGCGCTCCAGAACCAGCTCCGCAAGCTGGGGGCGCCCGTCGAGATCAAGGTGACGACCTTCTCCGCGATCGCCAGGGAGATGAAACCCGGCGACGCCAAGCTCGCCGCCCTGGCCACGGCCATGTATCCGCATCCGGATTTCTACCTGCGCCAGACCTATCATTCGCGGGGGGCGATCAACAGCTGGGGCTACGCCAATGCGCAGGTCGACCACGACCTCGCGACAGTGCTTTCGACGCATGACGAAGCCGAGCGCACGGCCGTCTATAACCGCGTTCAGCGCATCGTGGCCGAGGAGGAGCCGTGCCTGACCATCGCTCATTATGGCGTCAACGTCGTGATGAAGCCCGGCATCACCAATTACGCCTTCAATCCGATCGCCCACGACTACATGCTCGATCCGCGCATGAAGGTCGCCCACTAGATGACGGCCTATGTCCTCAGGAGGTTGGCTCTGGCGGTTGCGATCGTCCTGTGCGCCACCTTCCTGACCTATGTGCTCCTGCGTCTGGTCCCGGGAGAGCCGGCGGAGGTGATCCTCACGCGGGTCTTTATCCAGGACCAGACCGCGGCCGTCTCGCAGGCGGACGTCGCAGCCATTGCCGGGCGCTTCGGGCTCGACGCTCCGCTGGTCGTGCAATATGGGCGCTGGCTCCTCGGCGCCGTGAGCGGAGACCTCGGCCATTCGATCCGGACCGGTCGCCCGGTCGCGGTCGAAATCGGCTGGCGGCTCTCCGCGACCGGGCTTCTCGCTTTCTTCGCGACGCTTCTGTCGCTCGTGCTGACCTTCGCCCTCGTCGCCTTGAAACGCGCGGTTGCGACACCGCTCGCCGCCCGGGGACTCGAGTTTCTCGCCGTCGGCTCGGTTGCGCTGCCCACCTTCTTTCTCGGCGCGCTCCTGATCATCGTCTTCGCCATCGGACTTGATTGGCTGCCGGTCAGCGGTTTCGCGGATTGGACGCATCTCGTCCTGCCGGTCGCCGTCCTGGCGCTCGGCCAGTTCGGCTTCAACGCCATTCTTCTGGACGATGCCCTGAGCGACGCTTTCGGCGCCCCTCATATTGCGACCGCGCGAGCGAAGGGGTTGGACGAGGGCAGGGTGCTATTCGTCCACGCCCTGCCCAACGCGCTCGTGCCGTTGATCCCCTATCTCGCGCTGCAATTCGCCTTCCTGATCGGCGGCGTGGTGGTGGTCGAGCGCCTGTTCTCGATCCCCGGCCTGGGCGGCTACCTGACCGATGCCCTCGACAGCCATGACGGCCCGGCCTTCCTTGGCGCGATCGGCGTCATTGCGCTGACGGTTTCCATGGTCAACCTCGCCGCGGATCTGGCCGTCGCGCGGATCGATCCGCGCATCAGGCTCGACAGGCCCGCGTGTTGAAACGGCATTGGCGGGCGGGGCGGGCGCGCATCCTGCTGGCGGCGCTCCTGCTGGTGCCGATCGGCTACGGACTGATGCGCGATCCTCTCGACGGCTCGCTCCGCGCCAGCCTGCGGCCGCCCGGGGCGGAATTCCTGCTCGGGACCGACCATCTCGGCCGCGACGTGCTCGCCCGCATCGCACATGGCTTCGTGCTCGATGTCTGTCTGTCGCTGGCCATCGCGGCGTTGTCATTCGCGATCGGCCTGGGCATCGGCATGCTGGCCGCCGCGATCGGCGGGCGGCTCGACCGCGCCCTGACCTTTGCGATGGACGTGCTGACTGCGCTGCCGCAGATCGTGATCGCGCTGATCCTTTCCGTTTATCTTGGCGGTGGAGCGCTGTCGCTCGTTCTCGCCCTGTCGATGGCCGGGTGGGTGAAATATGCGCGGATCGCCCGGGCCACGACGTACTCGCTCCGGGAGCGCGAATTCGTCACCGCCGCCCGGGCTGCAGGGGGGAGGCGCCTCTATCTCCTCAGGAGGCATATCCTTCCCCAACTCCTGCCTGTCTTCACCGGCCTGCTTCCGCTACAGTTCGGGCACAACATCCTGAACATTGCCGCGCTCGGATTCCTCGGCATCGGTGTCGCTCCCCCGACTCCGGAATGGGGAGCGATGATCGCCGACGCACGACCGTATTTCTCGCGTGCTCCCTGGCTCGCGATCGCGCCCGGCGTGTTTCTTTTCCTGCTGACAGCTTTCGCCCTCTCGATCGCACGCAGCGTCAACAGGCGTCTGGCGTCCTAGTGTCGGCCGCCAGGATCGTACGCCCTCGCGGTCGAAACGACGAGCTCGGAGCGACCGGGATCATCGCGCTTCCCGTAAGTCGACGCACCAAGTGCCCGATATAGGCAAATTGCGTTGAAGAAGTCCGCCGCAATACTTCTGTTCTTCTGCGGGTAGTGTCGCCAGCTATAGGGGAGGGTGTTCTTGAGGCATGAGGGCGGGAATGCCGATCGAGCCACACCATTCGCTTCCGCGCCGCCCCCGCTAGAGGCGATAGATGCGCGTGGCCGTGTCCGAAAACAGCGACGACCTGTCGTCGGCGGAGAGGTCCGCCGTCAAGCGCTTGAAGGCGTTCCAGCCTGCCGCGCAGGCGTAAGAGCCACGGTCCACGGGTGCGTTGCTTTCCAGCATGCAGCGCCTCGGTTCGAAGGCCTCGATCGCGGTTTCCACATAAGGCCGCCACGCGTCGGCGAGCGCGCGTGAATCGGGCGGCCGCGTTCCTCGCTCGAAGCCGAACCCGTTGATCCGCATCCCGAGGCCGCCGATCTTGGCGACCACGTTCGGGCAGCGGGCGAGGTTGCGGATCGCGCGCTCCCAGACCTGGAACAGATCGTTACGCCGCCCCTGATAGGCACCGGCGCCGAGGATGCCGCCGAGATGGTCGAGTACGATCGTCGTCTCCGGGAAGGAGTGCGCCAGCGCCGTCAGTTCGTCGAGCTGCGGCTGGAACAGCCAGGCGTCGAAGCTTAGCCCGAGCGGTGCCAGCCGGGCGAACCCTTCCCGGAAACGGGCGTCGCCGAGCAGGCCGGGCGGGCCGGCGCTCAGCGGGTTCATCAAGGTCGGGTCGGCGTCCCACACCGTGATGTGACGGATGCCACGGAACCTGCCGCACCCCTTCTCCAGATGCGCGAGAAGAACGTCCTCGACCGCCGCGCCCAGGCGCAGATCGGCATGGCCGACGATGCCGGAGCACAGGGCAGGCTGGTCCGGGCCGAGCCGCTCCGCCTCGGCCGCGATATAGGCGGTCTCGCCGACCGGGCGCAGATGCACCGGCTGGGTTGCATCATAGGCTGTCTGACATTGCATGAAAACGGAGGCGACGATGCGATGGCCGCTCGCGGCGAGCTCTGCCTTGTAATCGTCGATCAGGAATCTCCAGCCCGGCCGGTCCCAGAGATGGTGATGGGCGTCGACGATTGGCAGTTCTGGTTCGAGCGCAGCCTCCGGTGCCTGCGCCAGCCAGTCGGGGCGCAGCGGCAGATAATTGGCAACCGGCGCGTTCATCGCTCGCGGCTGGGCACGGGCCGTCGTGACGGCCCGTCGTAGCGATAGGCGAAGCTGCGCGGGATCGGCCCCTTGTTGCGCTCGCCGCGTCCGCTCTGCTCCCAGGCATGGGCGAGGATGCCGACCGCCCGCGACAGACAGAACACGCCGCGCGCGAGCGGCGCGGCGAAGCCGAGCTCGCCATAGATCACCGCGGTGGCACCGTCGATGTTCATCGGGATCAGCCGCCCCTTGCGCCGCTCCAGGCAGCGTTCGACCGCTCGTGCGGCCGTTGCGTAGCGGCCGGTGATGCCGCCCTTGCCGACCGCGGCGTCGACGAGTGCCAGCAGGCGGCCGGAGCGTGGGTCGACCGGGTGGAAGCGGTGTCCGAAGCCGGGCAGGTACTTGCCGCGCGTCGCGATAAAGGCATCGATCGCGGCTGCTGCCGCATCGTCCATGCCACAGCCCGCCGCACATCTCGCCAGCAGCTCGTCATAGAGTTCGAGCGCCTGCTCGCCTGCTCCACCATGCACGTCATCGAGGGTGTTGAGCGCGGAGGCCAGCGCTCCGTTCAGCGGCAGCCCGCAGGACACCGCCATGCGCGAGATGGCGATGGAGGGCGCATGCGGGCCGTGGTCGACCGAGGCGACGAGCGCGGCCTGAAGCAGTTGCTCCTGCTCCGGGCTCGGCAGCTCGCCGCGCAGCATCAGCCAGATCATCGCCGGAAAGGAGACGGCGCCGATCAGCTCCTCGATCGGATAGCCGCGAAAGGCGATGCGGCCCGGCGCGATGTCCGCGATCCCTGTCGACCAGTACTCGGCGATCTTGTCACGATCCGAGGACGGAGCTTCACCGTTCATGCTGCGCTCCTGTGCCGTTCGCAGCCGACGATCCGGCGCGCGATCAGGCTCTCGATCTCGTCTTCGCCATAGCCAAGGCGCCGCAGCCAGGCGGTCGTGTCCGCCCCAAGTGCGGGCGGGTGTGCCGGCGGCGCGAACGGCTCGTCCAGCAGGAAACCTGGCCGGGTCACGCGCAGCGGGCGACCGCCGCGGCCCTGGGCATCGACGGGCTCCACGAAGCCGCGCTGCGCCACCTGTGGCTCCGCCATCACCTCCGGCACGGTGAGGACGCAGCCCGCCGGCACGCCGGCAGCGTTCATCAGACGCTCCCATTCGCGTGCCGGGCGCGTGGCGAGCGCCTGTTCCAGCGCCGCGGTCAGCGCCCGGCGATTGTCCTTGCGGGCCTGGCGGGATGCGAAGCGCGGATCGTCGATCAGCTCGGGCCGTTCGATCAGGCGGCACAGCGCCTCGTATTGCTTCTGCTCGTTGGCCGCGATGTTGAGCGGCCCGTTCGCTGTCCGGAAGGTCCCGGACGGGGCGGCGGTGAAGTTTTCGTTGCCGATCGGCTGCGGATCGACATCGGCATTGAGATGGTTCGACACGACCCAGCCCATCGCGGCGAGCGTCGATTCGAGCAGGGACACGTCGATGAAGCGACCCCGCCCGCTCTGCTTCTGATCGACGAGCGCCGCCGAGATCGCGAAGGCAGCGGTCAACCCGGAGATCGTGTCGGAGATCGGAAAGCCGGTGCGAAGCGGGGCGCTCTCCTCATCGCCGGTCACGCTCATGACACCGGAGAGACCCTGCACGATCTGGTCGTAGGCCGGGCGCCCCGCCCAGGGCCCGGTCTGGCCGAAGCCGGAAATCGCGCAGTAGACCAGGCGCGGATTGACCTGCGACAGGTCGTCATAGGCGAGGCCCAGCCGCTTCATGACGCCGGGGCGGAAGTTCTCGAGGACGACGTCGGCGGTGGCGACGAGCCGCAGGAAGACCTCGCGACCCTCCGGCGCCTTGAGATCGAGCGCGATCGACTGCTTGTCGGCATTGACCGCGACGAAGGAAAGGCCGGAGAGGCGTGCCGCCATCTCGGGATCGGCGCCAAGCTTGCGGGCGAGGTCGCCGCCGTCCGGCTTCTCGATCTTGATCACCTCGGCGCCCAGGCGGGCGAGGTTGTACCCGCAGAACGGGCCGGCGAGCACGTTCGAGAGGTCGAGAACGCGCACGCCCGCAAGTGGCATAGTCATCTTCTGTCTCCGGCTGCGCGGGATTATTTGCCGATACGCCTTGCGGCTTCGTCGGCGAACTTGTTCGTGTAGGTCTTGGAAAGGTCGATACCGGCGGCGGCGATCGCCGGATCATAGGCGGTGAGCACCGACAGCGGCGTCTTCAGGGTTTCCGGCGCGAACCGGCCATCCTTGGAGAACAGCCCGGTCGAGGCGCGCATGATCTCGATGTTGAGCTGGCGATCGTCGAGCTTGTACGCCGCCGGGATCGCATCGACGACGGCCTCCGGGCTGTTCGAATGAATCCAGCGCACGGTCCGCAACATGGCGTTGGCGAGGCGCTGCACGGTTTCCGGATTCTTGTCGATGTAGCTCTGGTTGAGATAGAGGCAGGCCGTCGGATAGACGCCGCCGAAGGCCTTCTTCGACCCTTCCTCGGTGCGGCCGTCGAACAGGATTTTCACGGCGTTCTTGCGGGTCAGGATGGTCGCGGTCGGGTCGTAGAAACCCAACACGTCGACCGCCTTGCTTTCGAGCGCCTTCATGCCCGGGGCGCCGCTGCCGACGCCGATGAACTCGACGTCACGGGGCCCAAGCCCGTTCACCTTGGCGTAATAGCGCGCGATCATGTCGGTCGACGAGCCCGGCGTGGTGATGCCGACCTTCATGCCCTTCAGGTCGGCGCCGCTCTTCACCTTGTCCCCGAGATCGGCGCGGACGCCGAACACGATGCCGGGGACGTCGTTGAGCAGAAAGACGCAGGAGATATCCTTCTTCTTCGCCTGCATCTGGATGGTATGGTCGTAGAAGCCGACCACGCCGTCGACCGAGCCGCCGACCAGTGCCTGCAGCGCCTTGGCGCCACCGGCCTGGAAGTTCTGGATCGTGACGTCGAGGCCTTCCTTCTTGAAGTTCCCGAGGGAGTCGGCGAGCGCCAGCGGCATGTAGTTGAGAATGGCGGAGCCGACGGCGAGGCTAACCGCCTTGTTCTCGGGGTCGGCGGCGCGCGTAGCGCCCGCCGGGAGAAGCAGCGCGAGGGCGAGGGCCGCAGCCCGGCTTGCGAACGATGTCATCTGTTTCCTCCTGCTCGATTATGTTTGTCGTTGCGATGCGGGTCAGGCGTCGTCGAGCGACGGGGCCGGACGCCAGACGAGGAGCCGCTTTTCGAGGCGGTCGACCACGAGATCGAGGCACACCACGAAGACGGAGAGCACGACGATGCCGGCGAAGACGCCGGTGGCGTCCATCACGCCCTCGGCCTGCGCGATGATATGGCCGAGGCCCATCGAGGAACCGAGATATTCGGCGACCACCGCTCCCATCACCGCCATGCCGACCGAGACGCGGAGCGACGACAGGATCCAGCTCATGGCCGATGGGATGTAGACGTGCCGCAGCAGCGAGAGCTTGCTGGCCCGCAGCAGGCGGGCATTGGCCAGCACGACCGGATTGACCTCGCGCACACCCTGATAGGTGTTGAAGAAGGCGATGAAGATCACGATCGTCATGCCGAGCGCGACCTTGGAAGCGAGCCCGAGGCCGAACCAGATCACGAAGATCGGCGCCAGCAGCACGCGCGGGATCGCGTTGAAGACCTTTATGATCGGCTGGATGACGTCGGCCGCGAAGCGCGAGAGGCCGAGCCAGATGCCGAGCGCGGTACCGCCGGTGACACCGAGCACGAACGACAGGACGGTCTCGAGCAGGGTGATGCCGAGGTCGCGCCAGATGTCGCCCTCCGCGAACCATTGCGCGATGCGCCCGAGGATGGCCGAGGGGGCCGGAAAGAAGAACGGGTCGATCATGCCGCTTCTGGCGCCCGCTTCCCAGGCGGCGAAGAAGCCACCGATCAGCACCAGCCGGGTCAGCCTGATCTTCATGCGATAGGCGGAAGCGGCGCTGCGCCGGCGCGCCTCGATGGCATCCTCGGTGGTGTCCACTGGCGGCGCGAAGGCGAGCGTCTGCGACTTACTGGACGACATAGCTCTTCTCCACTTCGGCACCGAGGAGATTCCAGATCTCTCGGTAAAGGCTGACGAAGGCATCGGTGGTCGCCAGCGCCGAGACGTCGCGCGGCCGCGGCAGTGTGATGTTGACCTCTCCGATCACGCGGCTGGCGGGGCCGGCTGACATGACCACGACCCGGTCTGCAAGGGTGATCGCCTCGTCGAGATCGTGGGTGATGAAGACAAGCGAGCGGCGGTCCGCCTGCCACAGATCCAGCAGGATCCGGTGCATCAGACGACGGGTATGCACGTCGAGAGCCGAGAATGGCTCGTCCATCAGGACGATGCGCGGTTCCATGATCAGCGTCTGCGCCATGGCGACGCGCTTGCGCTGCCCGCCCGAGAGCTGGTGAGGATAGCGCTTCTCGAAGCCCTTCAGGCCGACCCGGGCCATCCAGATCTGCGCCTTGGCTCGAGCCTCTTCCTTGTTCATGCCGCGAAAGATCAGGCCCAGCGCGACATTGTCCTCGGCGGTCTTCCAGGGAAGGATCGCTTCCTGCTGGAGCATATAGCCGCTGTCGCCGTTCAGGCCCTGGAGCGGTTTGCCGAACACGGTGACCTCACCGGCGGCCGGCCGAAGCAACCCGGTGACCACGTTGAGGATGGTCGACTTGCCGCAGCCGGTCGGCCCGACCACAGCCACGAACTCGGTGTCGCCCACGGTGAGATTCATGTTGCCGACGGCGGTGAAGGCGCCAAAGCGCACAGCGACGTCGTGCAGCCGAACAGCTGCTGTCCCCTCTGTCATCGTTCCTCCTGATAGAACATCATTCTATTTTGTCGCGCTTCTAGCAGGGCCTGGATGGTCGCGTCAAGAGGGTTTCGCTCAACAGAACGGAAAAAGCTCGTGAGCCTTGGCTTCTTGCATGATGATGCAAACTGCGTTCTACTAGACAGAACGATCTTGATGACGAGGTAGACATGTCCGAACCCGGCACGAAACGGGAGGGAGTCGACGCGGTGGAGCGGGCGCTGGCCATTCTCTCGGCCTTCAGCGAGCAGGCCCAGGAGCTGAGCCTTGCCGAGCTGGCCCGGCGGACGGGGCTCTACAAGAGCACGATCCTGCGGCTGGCGGCCTCGCTCGAGCACACCCGCTTCCTCACGCGCGGGGGTGACGGTACCTTTCGCCTGGGGCCCGAGCTCTGGCGGCTAGGCTCGCTCTACCGGCGCAGCTTCGATCTCGGCGAATATGTCCGCCCGACGCTGCGCGCCCTGGTCGAGGCAACGCAGGAGACGGCCTCCTTCTACATCCGTGACGGCGATCAGCGCATCTGCCTCTACCGGCTCAACTCGCCGCGCTCGGCCCGCCATCACCTCGATGAGGGCGTGCGGCTGCCGCTCGGCCGCGGCGCCGCCGGGCGCGTGCTGCTCGCCTTCACCGAGCTCCACGACCCTTCACTGCAACCAATCAGGGACGCTGGCCTGGTGATTTCGCGCGGAGAGCGCGATCCCGACGTGGCGGCGGTATCCGCGCCGGTCATCGACAGTGCCGGCCATCTGCGCGGCGCGCTCTCGCTCTCGACGCTGATGAGCCGCTTCGACGAGGCGGCTCAGCACAAGCTGGCGGAAGCCATCGTGCCGGCAGCGAAAAATCTCGCGGCGCGGCTTCCGGCCGAATGACCAGGGCTTTGCCGGCGGCCACCGCGCAACTTGCAGAGCCGAGAGGGGCCTGACACGGTTGTCTTCGGCAAGTGGCGTGGACCCCGCCCAATCCGCCAGAAGCAGACTATCGTTCAAACGATAGTCTGCTTTGGGCAGGAAGCGGGCTTCAGGCACACCAGAGTCCGCTTCTGCCGGGAATATCGCGGTCGGGCCAGCCTGACGAGGTTGCTCCGTCTTGCCGGTCGCGCGTCTGAGAACTCGCCGATATCGAGCGCTCTCAGGCTGCCGCAATGGAGTTGCTGTCGGCGCTGACACGGCCGAACAGATCGCGGGCGCGGATGCGGTAGAAGCCGGTCGCGTCGCGTGGATCAAGATAGACGCTCGAGAGCAGGCCGGCCGGGTTGATCACCTGCCAGGGGCCGCTTTCCTGCGCGCTCCAGAGCACGTCGAAGAGCTGGATGCTCTCGTATGGCGCCGGCTCCCAGAACAGAACGCGGTTGCTGCCGTTCAGCCCGCCAAAGACCTGGAGGCGGGGAGTGGAGGGCGCCGCGGGCGCGGCATCGACGCGTCGGACGAGCGCGGCCAAGGCTACCGACGGCAGCGGCATGTCGAGCTGGACCTCGTGCCGCGTCGCAGCGCCGCCGATCTGGAGATGCTCGACGGTCAGGGCGGGCTCCTGCGCCAGGCGCATCGCTTCGAGCTCCGCAGCACCCGGCAGGTCGGGCGCGCCGAGATCCTCCCAGACGGTGAAGGGATCGCCCTTGCCATGGGCGATGCGGAAGGTGGCGAGCGCATAGGCACCGGGCTGCAACCCGGAAAAAGCGAGTTCCACTGTGCTCTCGCCAGACTGCCAGATGCGGTCGACGCTGTTGTAGAGGAGCACGCTCGCGCCGGACGGCTCGGAGGCGCTTCCCAGCGCCGTCGCGATCGCGCCGAGGCCGCTGCGGTCGGGGTCGAGGCCCTGGCCGTCGAGTGTGAATCGGCGCTCGCTCAGCAGGCCGAGCAATTCCATGACGCTGAGCGCCGGCTTCTTGACCAGATCGAACGGCTCGGGCTCTGCCCGGCGCGCTTCCAGCGCAGCGATGTCGGTCTTGTGCTCGGCCTGAGCGGCGCGCACCGGGCGCTTCCCGAAATAGGTCAGATGCGTGCGGTGCCCCCAGTGGCCGACGAAGCCGTTGTCATTGCTGAGGACCTCGTAGTCGACGCCTTCGCCATCGATCATCAGGCGCTGGTGCTGGTCGATGATCTTGGCGGCGAGCCCGGCGAAATAGGGCATGCCGTGCCAGGTATGGTAGAGATGCCAGCCGATCTGCGGGTCGCATTCGTCATTGACGAAAGGCAGGTTGGCGAAGCGCGGATGATGCTCGCGGATATAGTCGACCGCCATCATCTCGTGCCGGATGATGGCGAGGCTGTTCGGCGTCAAATCCTCGGCATGCTTCTTCACGCCCTTCTCATGCACCGAGATGAAGTCGAGCCGCATGCCGGTCTCGCCGGTGAAGAGATTGGTGCCGGTGTCGCAATGGGCGAGGAAGCTCTTGAAGATCGGCGGGATGCGCCGGGCGACGCCGGGGCCGCCGAGCCTGAGCTGGGGATCGACCGCCTTCAGCGCCTCCGAGCAGGCGTCGTAGTAGTTGTTGAAGCCGGTCTCGCCGCCGAGCTTCCACCAGATGTCGGGCTCGTTCCAGGTCTCGAAATACCACTGGCGCAGCTCGTCCGCGCCGTAGCGTGCACGGTAGCGCTCCGCCATCTCACCCATGAAGTCGCGCCAATGATGCGCCTGCGCGACGTCGTTGAAGTCGGTGTAGATGTAGGAGGGATTGCCCATCAGCTCGAAGAACGGACGGATGCGGTGCTCGAGCATGACGTCGATGGCCGCATCGAGCCGCGACCAGTCGTATCGGCCGAAAGACGACGCGGTGACGAGATCGAGCATGTAGTGCACGCGCATGTATTCGATGCCGCGATTGGGCACGGCGCCGACATAGGCGAGCGTCTGCCGCATCTCCGGCTCCAGCAGCAGCTCGGCCGGTGAAAAGCCCGTGCTGCGCCAGAAGCGCCGGAACCGCTTGGTCGGGGCGGCGAGGTCGATGTCTATGCGGGTCTTTTCGGACATGACGGGTCCTTCGCTGATAGCGGAGTTAATTTGTTGCCGGCTAATTTTAATGAGATCGAAACCTCAGCCCTCATCCTGAGGAGCGCCACAGGCGCGTCTCGAAGGATGATCCAGTGCGCTCTGGAACACCCTTCGGGACGCGAGCTGAAGCTCGCTCCTCAGGATGAGCTCCTGTGGGAGTCACGGATGCACTCTCACTTGAATTTGTCGCGCATCGACTGGATGCCAGGGATCGCGGCCATCAGGTGGGCGTGCCGGTCGTCGAAATGCTGGACCAGCCCGCGCTGTGTCTTCCCGACCAGGATGGTGAAGATGTAGCAGCGATGGCCGGGCGAGGTGACGGTCGGGTGATAGCCGCGATCGACCAGGATCGTGTCGCGATCCTGCACCATGAAGCATTCTGATTGGCCGTCGGCATAGATGATCTGGGCGCCGAAGCCGGTGCCGGGCTGGTAGCGGTAATGGTAGAGCTCGTCATGCGCCGTCTCGCCCTCGCGGTCGGCATCGTGCTTGTGCGGCGGATAGCCGGACCAGCAACCGGGGTCGGCATAGAGCTCGCTGACGAGAAGGTTTCCGGCGCGCCCCTGGCCGTTCTGGCCGAGGATGTGGAAGATGCGGCGGCGGCTATGGGTGTCGGGCGAGCCGACATCGACCATCGCGACCGCCTCCGGCGCGATGCGGAAGGGCTTCAGCCCGTCGTCGTCGCAGAGGCCGCCGGCGACGGCGATCTCGACGGGGCCGGCGGCATTCTCCAGCCGCACCGCGCTGCCCGGAGGGGCATAGACGGAATCCGCCTCGCCCGACCAGATGTCGCGCCGCTTGCCGACGGCCGCGAAGCGTTCCCCGTCGACGACGATGTCGACCGTACCGGAGAGCACGACATGGACGCTCTCATGCCGCGGCAGGCGCTGCTCGACGATCTCGCCCGGTTGCAGTCTCAGCAGGTTGAAATGGACGTGCGGTAGGGCCGGATCGTCGCTGACGATGGCGCTGTTGGCGTTGTCGCGGGCGGGTATGTGCTTAGGCATGTGTGGCTTGTCCGATCTGGATGGCGTCGACGCCGCGGAGCGTGAGCGTCTCGGCGTGATGGCAGGCGACGCTGCGGTCGCCGAGATCGCGCAAGGGCGGCTGGGTCGAGCGGCAGATCTCGGTGGCGAAACGGCAGCGTGGATGGAAGGCGCAACCGCTCGGGCGGTTCGCGGGATCGGCGACCTCGCCCGGCAGGCGGATGCGGCGGTTCTGCCGGCGATGGGCGGGGTCGGGGATCGGCAGGGCCGAGAGCAGCGCCTCGGTGTAGGGATGCAGCGGCCGGGCGAAGAGCGCTTCGGAGCTCGCGATCTCGACGATCTGGCCGACATACATCACGACGACGCGGTCGCAGATATACTCGATCACGCTGAGATCGTGGCTGACGAAGAGATAGGTCAGGCCGAACTCCTCCTGCAGGTCGCGCAGCAGGTTGAGCGTCTGCGCCCGGACGCTCACGTCGAGCGCCGAGACGGCTTCGTCGAGCACGACGAGGCGGGGATGGGTCGCGAGCGCACGGGCTATCCCGACACGCTGGCGCTCGCCGCCGGAGAAGGCATGCGGATAGCGCCGGGCGTATTCCGGCCGCAAGCCAACCTTGGCAAGGAGCTCGCGGACCTTGGCCTCGATCTCGCCCGGCGGCACCAGCCGGTTGACCTTCAGCACCTCGCCGACGATGTCGCGGACCTGCAGGCGCGGATTGAGCGAGGATTGCGGGTCCTGGAAGACGAGGCGCAGATCGGTGCAATAGGCGAGCCGCTCATTCTCCGAGAGACGGTCGAGATCGACGCTGCCGCCGTCCTTCCGGCGATAGCGCATGGTGCCGGCGGTCGGCTGGTGGATGCCGAGCAACAGGCGCGTCACGGTCGACTTGCCGCAGCCGGATTCGCCGACAAGGCCCAGCGTCTCGCCTTGGCGGATCGCGAAGGAGACATCCTCGACGGCGCGCACGGGATTGGCGGCCTTGCGCTGGAACAGTGTCCGGCGCGGCGGGAACAGCTTGGTGAGCCCGCGCACCTCGAGCAGCACGTCGGGTGCAAGCGAAGCGGGATCAGCCATGACGGGCGCCCTCCATGGCAGAGGGCTGGCGTGCAAGGATGCAGCGCACGTCCCGCCGGGGCCCGATCGAGACCGTGCCGGGATCGGCGACGTCGCAGACGCCCTTGAGCGCCGCATCGCAGCGCGGATGGAAGTCGCAGCCCGCCGGCCGGTCGAAGGGCGAGGGCACCATGCCGCGAATGGCGGCGAGCCGGGAGCCGCGCCCGGCGCCGAGCCGTGGCACGGATTTCAGCAGTGCCCGCGTATAGGGATGGCGCGGATCGGCGAAGATCTCCTCGACCGTGCCGCGCTCGACGATCTTGCCGAGATACATCACCGCGACATCGTCGGCGATCTCGGCGACCACTCCGAGATCATGGGTGATGAACAGGATCGAGAGGCCGTCCTCGCGCTGCAGTTCCTGCAGCAGGTCGATGATGTTGGCTTGGGTGGTGACGTCGAGCGCGGTCGTCGGCTCGTCGGCGATGAGGAGGCGCGGCCGGCAGGAGAGGGCGAGCGCTATGCAAACGCGCTGGCGCATGCCGCCGGAGAATTCGAAGGGATAGTTGTTCAGCCGCTCCGCCGGCCTTGGGATCCCGACGCGGCCGAGCATCTCGACGGCGCGGGCCTCGGCGGCCTTCTTCGAGAGATCGAGATGGCGGCGGATCACCGGAACGAGCTGCTGGCCGATGGTGTGGACCGGCGAGAGCGCCGCCATCGGCTCCTGCGAGATCAGCGAGATCTCCTTGCCGCGCAGGCCGCGGATCCGGCGGCCGCGCGGGTCGAGCGCGGTGACGTCGATCGCTTCGCCGTCGCGGCCGGAATAGGTGATGCTGCCGGAGGCGATGCGGCCGCTCGGCGGCAACAGGCTCATCAGGGCGCGGCCGGTGACGCTCTTGCCCGAGCCGGACTCGCCGACGATGCAGAGAGTGCGCCCGCGCCGCACGTCGAATGTCACCCCGTCGACCGCGCGCACCAGCCCGTCATCGGTGCCGATCTGGACCTTGAGGTCCCTGACGGCAACGAGCGGCGTGGCGCCGTCCGCCGGCGCCGGGCTCGGGTAAGGGCGGGGCTCAGGCATAGGGATCGGCCGCATCGCGAATTCCGTCACCGAGGAAGTTGAGGGCGAGCACCGCGATCACCACCGCGGCGCCGGGAGCGAGCAGCCAGGGCGCGGTGGTCAGGGCCATGATGCTCTGCGCGTCCTTGAGCAGCACGCCCCAGCTCACCACCGGCTCCTTCAGCCCGATGCCGAGGAAGGAGAGTGCCGTCTCGGCGAGGATCATGCTCGGGATCGCCAGCGTCACCGAGGCGACGATATGGCTGGTGAAGGAGGGCACCATGTGCCGCCAGATGACGCGCTGGCGCGAGCAGCCGTCGAGCCGCGCCGCCAGAACGAAATCCTCGGTCCTGAGCGAGAGGAAGCGGCCGCGTACCACGCGCGCCAGATCCGTCCAGCCGATCAGCGAGAGGATGATGGTGATCCAGAGATAGACCAGCAGTGGGTCCATGCTCGCCGGCACCGCCGCGGCCAGCCCCATCCAGAGCGGGATGGTCGGGATCGACTTCAGGAAGTCGATGCTTCGCTGGACGACTTCGTCGATCCAGCCACCGTAATAGCCGGAGATGCCGCCGAGCAGCAGGCCGAGGAAGAGGCTGACCGCGACGCCGACGAGGCCGATCGACATCGAGATGCGCGCGCCGTGAATGGTGCGCGACAGCACGTCCCGCCCGAGCCGGTCGGCGCCCCAGAGATACATCGGCTGGGACGGGTCGGCCGGGCCGATCAGATGCCGGTCCCAGGGGATCAGCCCGAAGAGCTTGTAGGGCTCGCCCTTGGCGAAGAAGACGACCGGATGGACCGACTTCTCGTCGACCACGAAGCTCCGCTTCAGCGCCACCGGGTCGAAGCTCATCCGGTAGCCGTTGACATACATGAAGTGCGTTTCGCCGGCCGCATCCGTGCCGAAGAACCTCAGCGCCTGCGGCGGGCCGTAGGTGAAGCGGGCATTGTAGGCGTCGGGCGCGAAGGGCGCGAAGAACTCGGCCAGCAGCGCGACGAGATAGATGCCGATGACGACGAAGAAGCTGGCATAGGCCAGCCGGTGCCGGCGGAAGCGGCGGACAATCAGCCGCCACTGACTGGCTTCGGCAAGCCTGCGGACCGCCGGGGCGGCGGTTTCGGGAGCGGCGGGCGCGGCGATGTCGCTCATTCCAGCCTCAGGCGTAGCGCACGCGTGGATCGAGCCACGCGAGCAGGAGGTCGGAGATCAGGGTGCCGATAACGGTGAGTGCGCTCAGCATCAGGATGAAGCTGCCGGCGAGGTACATGTCCTGCGCCAGCAGGGCCGAGAGCAGCAGCGGCCCCGCGGTCGGCAGGCTCATCACCACCGACGTCACGATCGCGCCGGAGACGAGGTTCGGCAGAACCCAGCCGATGGTCGAGACGAAGGGGTTGAGCGCGACCCGGACCGGGTACTTGAACAGAAGCTCCATCTCGCCGAGCCCGTTGGCGCGGGCGGTCTGGACATAGGGCTTGTAGAGTTCGTCGATCAGGTTGGCGCGCATGACGCGGATCAGCGCCGCCGTGCCATGGGTCGCCAGCACGAAGACCGGCAGCCACAGATGCATGGCGAGGTCGCCGACCTTGGCCAGGCTCCAGGGTGCGTTGACATATTGCGGCGAGAACAGCCCGCTGACGCTCATGCCGAAATAGCGTGAGAACACGTACATCAGCGCCAGCGCCAGCAGAAAGCTCGGCACGGCGAGCCCGAGGAAGCCGAGGAAAGTCACGACATAGTCGAGCCAGGAATAGCGCCGGACCGCGCTGTAGATGCCGATCGGCAGGGCGACCAGCCAGGTGAAGACCAGGGTGATGCCCGAGAGCAGGACGGTGAGGCCGAACCGGTCCCACATCAGCTCGGAGACCGGCTTGTTCCATTCGAAGGACTCGCCGAAGTCGCCGCGGAACAGGATGCCTGAGATCCACAGCCAGTATTGTACGTACCAGGGCTGATCGAGCCCGTAGCGCAGCTTCAGGGCGGACAGCGTGTCGTTGTCGAGCGAGCCGCCCTGCTCGGCGAACTTGGCGCTGAACGAGGTCAGGAAATCGCCCGGCGGCAACTGGATGACCAGGAAGGCGACCACCGACACCGCTGCCAGCGTGGCGAGCGTATAGACGAGCCGTCTCAGCATGTAGCGGAGCATCTGGGGCCTCCGGTGCGGTCGGGCGGGGAGGGGGCCGGAGCAGATGCTCCGGGCTGCGGATCGCTGACCGGAACTATTCGTAGAAGTACTGTTCCGGATTGGTCGGGCCCGGCGTCATGTAGAAGAACGTGTCCGGCATCAGATCGGGCACATTGCGCATATTGTTCTTCACGACGCCGTAATTGTCGGCGTCCATGTTCGTGCCGATCACGTAGAACTGGTCACGGGCGATCGCGAGGATCTTCTTCATCACCTCGATCTGCCCGGCCGTGCCAGGAGTCTTCTGCATCTGGACGTAGAGCGCCTGCTGCTGCCTGGCCGGCTCCGGCGGCTCCTCGGCGTTGGGATCCTTCGGGTTCTGGAAATAGATCCCCCAGGCCGAGGCGAAGGCCGCCTGGTTCTCGTAGGGGAAGTACCATTTCGGATCGAGGATGCCGAGGAAGTCGTAGCCGCCGCCGCCGATCCAGACCATCGCGTCATGCTCGTTGGCGAGCATGCGGGCGAAGGCGAAGGACTCCTCGACCGTCTTCACCTGCATCTCGATGCCGACTGCGGCCCAGTATTTCTTGATCAGCTCGAGCGCGTCGATCTGGTAGCGGCGCGAGGTTGCGGCATCGACGGCGAAGGAGATGCGCTTGCCGTCGGGTGCCAGCCGGAATTTCTGCGCATCGCGCTTGGCAAAGCCGGCCTTGTCGAGCAGTTCGTTCGCGGCCTTGGGATCGTACTTGGTGTACTGCGTCGCCATCTGCTCGTCATAGAGCGCGGTGCCCGGGCGCGGCGCCGCCTGATAGGGTTGCGACTGGCCGGCATAGATCAGGTCGTTGAGCTCGTCGCGGTTGATGGCGAGAGAGAGCGCGACGCGGAAATCCTTGTTGCGGAAGACCTCGCGCAGCACCGGGTTCTTGCTGGTCTGGTTGAGCGAGATGCACATCGCATTCGACCAGGCCGGCTGCGCCTTGAACAGCCGGTAGCCGCTGCGCTCGCGGTTCTGGGCGAGCACGATGCGCGTCTCCAGCCCGTTGAGGCGCTGGTTCTGCATGTCGAGCTCGCCATTGATCGCCTTCAGCACGATCGCCTGCTGGTCTCCCATGATGTCGAAGGTGACGCGGTCGATATAGGGCAGTTGCCGCCCCGCCGGATCGACCTTGAAGTAATAGGGGTTGCGCTCGAGCACGACCTGGGTCGTGCCGCCATAGGGCACGGTCAGCTTCCAGGGATCGAGCACCGGCCGGCCGGTATCGCGCCAGCGGCCGGGGAAGCTGGTCTTGTTGAGGAAAAGCGCTGCCCAGTTCGCTGCCTTGGCTTCGGCGACCAGCTTGTCGACGCCGTCGGGATTGTACTTCTTGTGGAACTGCTTGAGGTAATGCGCCGGCGCCGCCGCGAGGATGTCTGAGCCGAAGGTCGTCGCCATGTTCTCCAGCAACATGCCGTTCGGGCCGGTGAAGCGGAACCTGACCGTGTAATCGTCGATCTTCTCGACGGTGACGGGGTCGTTGCCGCTGCGCAGCCAGCGCGGCGCAGACGGCGTCAGTTCCTTGTTCATCAGCACGTCCTGGTACCAGAACAGGATGTCGTCGGCCGTGAACGGCGCGCCGTCCGACCAGCGCGTGCCCTTGCGCAGGTGGAAGACGTATTCGGTGCCGTCCGGCTTGATGTCGACCTTCTCGGCGACGTCGGGCTCGACCGCGGTCCAGTCGCGGTTCCAGCGGACGAGGCGGGTGTAGCCGACGGAGCGCTCGATCAGCGAGTCGCTGCCGCCCATCAGGGCCTGCCGCCAGGTGCCGCCGTACTTGCCGGCCTTCTCGACCGGGGCGAGGACCAGCGGCTTCTCGGGCAGGCGCTGTTGGACCGGCGGCAGCTTGCCGCCCTTCACCAGCTCCGAAAGCCCCGGCGCCTCCTGGTACTCGGCGGCCGCGGCGGCGCCGGAGAGGGCAAGGATCAGGGACAGCGCGACGCCACGCAGGGCGCGCCCAGGAAAAGCTGCCATCGTTTCCTCCGCTGCGCCTTCTGCTCATGGCGGGCGCTATGGGGATACGTTATCGTTATCTCAATCGAGGCGTCAAGCCTGCTTGGGTCGGCGATGAGGAATGCCCTATACCGACACTATAGTGCGATCGAGCTGGAAAAAATTGCGCCTTCGGCTGTGAAGGAAGCCTCTGGAAAAAGTTATCGTTATCGTGAGATAAGGCGACATGGAGATGAAACCAGCCCTGCGGCCGTCCACGATCACCGATGTCGCCACGGCGGCCGGTGTCTCGCCGATGACGGTTTCGCGCGTACTCAACGGCCGAGGCGGCGCCGGTGAGGAAACACGCCAGCGCGTGCTGGAGGCGGCCCAGGCTCTGAATTACCGGCCTAATGCCTTCGCCCAGAGCCTGAAGAGTGACCGCTCCCACACGGTCGGCATCGTTGTGCCGGATATCGTCAACCCGTTCTTCCCCGAGATCATCCGGGGAGCCGAGCTCGTGGCGCGGCCGGCCGGCTATACGCTGCTGTCCTGCAATGTGGTCGAGGATCCCGAGCGCGAGGAGGAGGTGCTCGGCACGCTGCTCGACAAGCGCGTCGACGGGGTCATCATCTGCAGCGCTCGCCTCGACGAGGAGCGGCTCTTGCGCGCGGTCGCGCCGCACCGGGCCGTTGTGCTGATCAACCGATCCGTCGCCAAGCGCCATGCCGGCACCATCGAGGTCGACTACCGCTCCGGCGTGGAGGCCCTCATTACGCAGCTTGTCGCCCAGGGGCGGCGGCGCTTCGGTTTCGCTGCCGGGCTGGCCTCGTCGCATGGCGGGCGCAAAAGGCGGGAGGGGATCGAGGCGGCCCTGGCGCGCCATGGGCTCTCCCTCGCTTTCGACCAGCCCTGCACGCCGGACCTTCAGGGCGGAGCCGACATCGCCGCCCGATTCCTGCCCGAGGCCGCGCGGATCGATGCCATGATCTGCTACAACGACCTGATCGCGCTCGGGTTGATGAAGCCGCTCGAGCAGGCGGGCATCAGGGTGCCGGATGATATCGCGATCGTGGGATGCGACGACATTCCGGCTGCGTCGCTGGTGTCGCCGGCTTTGACCACGCTCAGGATCGCCAAGCAGGATCTCGGCGAGATGGCGATGCGGATGCTGCTCGACCGGATCGCGGGCCGCAACGCCCAGCAAGGTATCGTCATCGAGCCGGATCTGATCTGGAGGGCGACGACGCCCACCTTGTGAGGGAAGACTTGAACGCCGCTTTTTCTCGATCGAGCGCTGCGAGTTCGGCGTAGAACTCCAACCTGTCGACAGCAGCCTGCTACCATTTGCGCCTGCAGCGTCCGTATGCCGGCTTCCGAGCCTTGGCGAAGACAGCCTCGGGCAGCCGGATGTCGGCTCCGGTGATGGAAATCTCGGCGCGGTCGCAGATGACGATGCCCTTGATCTTCGGCGCCTTTTCGAACCTCGTTGATATGCCGGATGTTCTCCGCTTCCCGTTCAGCAGGGAGTGCCCCCGCCAAGCTGGGTAACAGCTTCGTCGACGCTGTGGAAAATCCGGCCTTCTCCAATCGTGCGAACAATGCCGAAGCGCTCCAGCGCTTCGCGGGCCCGTGCGGATTCCACCCGCGCGATCGCGAAGGTGGTTCCCTGCTCTTCGCAGGCCCGGGCGACGGCAAGCAGCGATTGCGCCGCCGTATAGTCGATGGCTGCAATGCCGCTGGCCTCCAATATGACCAGCCTCGGCTTTTGTTCTGCGAGCCGGTCGAGCAGGTCCTGCTGGAACCCGGACGCATTGGCGAACAGCAATGGCGCAGGAAAGCCGGCGACGAGGATTCCCGGAAGGGTCGTCAACGGCTGCCCCGGACCCGGTGGCCACCAGATCGTCGTGCCAGCGATACGACCGAACTCGACCAGATGGCTGCGGGTCGTCATCCAGATGCCGTGCAGCAAGGACAGGCCAATGCCGATGGCCACGCCGCTTTCGATCGGCAGCAGGGCAACGGCGAGAGCGGTCAGCAGGACGAGCGCGAATTCCTGCGGGCTCTGGCGCGCGATCTGCACGATCAGGCCCACTCTCAAGATCCGCCCGGCCACGAAGAAGAGAACGCCGGCAAAGGCTGCCTCGGGGACATCGGCGAGAACATCGGCGCCGAAGAGCGCGAGCCCCAGGACCAGCGCCGCGGCGGCGAGACCGGAGACAGGGTTGCGGCCCCCGCTCTCGACGACGATGGCTGTTCGTGGCGGGCTGGCGTTGACGGGGAATGTGCCAGCCAGCCCGGCAAGCAGGTTGGCGCCCGCCAGTCCGAGATAGTCACGCCCGACATCGGGCTCGCAGCCATCGGGGTCGCGGAAGGACCGGCTGACTGTCGCCGTCTGCATCATCACGATGAGCGCGACGATCAGGGCCAGCGGGACGAGCGACCGCAAATCGGCCCAGGACAGATCGAAGCCCGGCCATGGCGGCAACCCCTCGGGCAACGAGCCGAGCACTGCGACGCCTCGGCTCTCCAGACCGAGCACCACGACCGCAGCCGTCGCCAGGGCGAAGGCGATCAAGGCCCCGGGCAGCCAGGCCGCCAGCCTTTCGCAGAGGACGATGACGGCGAGCACGCCGAGGCCCAGCAGGGCCGAGAACGGATTGCTGGCTGCACGCGCCGCCCAAATTTCCGCCAACCGGGGAAGCAGACTGCTCGCCTGCACGTTCAGCCCCAGCAGGCTCGGGAGCTGGGACACGACGATATGGGCTGCGATGCCGGCCAGGAAACCAAACACGACCGGCGTCGACAGAAAATCGGCGATCCAGCCAAAGCGCAGGAAGCCGGCCCCAAGCAGCAGGAGGCCGACCAGCACGGCGAGTGTCGGCGCCGCCGCCGGGGATATGATGCCACCGGCCGCAAGCGCGGCGAGCGCGCCGGCGAAGATGGGGGTGATCGTCGAATCGGCTCCGACGGTGAGGACCCGGCTGGCGCCCAGCAGCAGGAAGCCGAGCGTCGCTGCAACGAAGGCGAACAACCCCACCTGCACAGGGAAGCCGCCGAGGCGCGCCGTTGCCATCTGCTCCGGGATGGTGATCGCCGCAAGTGTCAAGCCGGCGAGCACATTGCGCCCAAAACCTCCGCGACGTGAAGGGCCTCCGGGAGAGTGCTGCCCCGATCCGGTCAGAGGTGCGTTGCTTTGCATGACCGGCCACCGTCGTTGCATGCGAAGCCCATGCGGCTGCGATCATAGCAGTTCGCCCTATGAACGCTTAGGCACATGGATTTGTCCGAGATGAACGGAAGGTTACGCCCGTTTCATGTGCGGCGCTGCGAAAATACGTATAGCATGCCGGTGGAGTTATAAGCGGCATCGGTGCAGCGATGAACCAGAAGCCCGAGTTCCCAGCCGTGGCTCCTGTGACAGATCGTTCGCAAACGGTCTCGCCGAAGCCGCGGAGCGGCCGTCTTGGCGCGCTGTTGGTCGTTCTGGTCGCGGCAGGGCTCGGATTGTGGTGGTGGGTGCGACCGGGTGCCGAGAAGCCGGTGGGAGCCAACCGCGGCGTTCAAGCGATGTCGATCGTGTCCGCGAAAGCGACGCAGGGCGATATCGCGATCAACCTCGATGCGCTTGGTACCGTCACTGCGCTCGCGACCGTCACGGTCAAGTCCCAGATCGCCGGAAAGCTCCTCGGGGTGGATTTCGAGGAGGGGCAGGACCTCCGCAAGGGGGATCTGCTAGCCGAGATCGATTCCCGTCCCTATGAGGCCGCCCTGGCCCAGGCGAAGGGGCAGTTGGCGCGCGACGAGGCGCTGCTCAGCGGGGCACGGGTCGACCTGGAGCGCTACAGGAGACTGTCAGCCCAGAACGCCGTGCCGCACCAAACTCTGGATACGCAGATCGCGCAGGTCGCTCAATATGAGGGAACCGTCGCCGCCGATCACGCGCAGGTCACGGCGGCCGAAGTCAATCTCCAGTATTGCAGGATCGTTTCGCCGATCAACGGGCGCGCCGGTTTGCGCCAGGTCGACGCGGGAAACTACGTTACGGCCGGCGACGCGAGCGGCATCGTCGTAATCACGCAGCTCGAGCCCATAAGCGTGCTCTTCACCCTCCCGGAGGACAATCTGCAGCCGGTCGCCGCGCGCCTGCGGACGGGCGCTACGCTGCCGGTCCAGGCATTCAACCGCGCCGGCACGGCGAAGCTCGCAGATGGGACGCTGCAGACGTTCGACAGCCAGATCGATCCCACCACGGGAACGATCAAGCTGCGTGCACTCTTCGGAAACGAGGGGCGGTCGCTTTATCCCAACCAGTTCGTCAACATTCGCCTGCTGCTCGATACGCGCAAAGGCGTCACGCAAATCCCGTCCGCGGGGGTCCAGCGCGGCGTGCCGGGTACCTTCGTCTATATCGTCAACGCGAACGACACCGTCTCGGTCCGCAAGGTCGAACTCGGCGTGACCGATGGCGACCATGTGGAGGTCCTGTCGGGTCTCAAGCCGGGCGACACGGTCGTCATCGACGGCGCCGACAAGCTGCGTGAAGGCGCCAGGATCAGCGTGCGGGCGCCCCTCGATGCAACGGTGCCGCCGCCTGCGGGCACTGGCCGCCGCGCGGGCGCGAGGTCAGCCCCGTGAGCCCGTCCCGGCCGTTCATTATGCGGCCCGTGGCCACGACGCTGCTGATGGTGGCCATCATGCTTTCGGGCATCCTCGCCTTCCGGTTTCTCCCGGTGGCGGCGCTGCCCGAGGTCGATTACCCGACCATCCAGGTCCAGACCTTCTATCCGGGCGCCAGCCCCGATGTGATGACCTCCTCGGTGACGGCGCCGCTCGAGGTGCAGTTCGGCCAGATGCCGAACCTGAACCAGATGAGCTCGGTCAGTTCGGGCGGCGCCTCGGTCATCACTCTGCAATTCGACCTGAACATCTCGCTGGATGTTGCGGAGCAGGAGGTGCAGGCCGCGATCAACGCCGCGGGCAACCTCCTGCCGGCGGATCTCCCGGCGCCTCCGATCTACGCGAAGGTCAACCCCGCCGACGCGCCCATCCTGACTCTTGGGCTGACCTCCGCCACTGTTCCGCTCACGCAGGTGCAGGACTTCGCCAACACGCGGCTGGCGCAGAAGATATCGCAACTTCCCGGCGTGGGCCTTGTCAGCATCAGCGGCGGCCAGCGGCCGGCCGTGAGGATCCGTGCCGATATCCGCAAGCTCGCCGCCTACGGCCTGAACATCGATGACCTGCGCACCACGCTGGCCAACGCCAACGTTAACACGCCGAAAGGCAGTTTCGACGGGCCGATGCGGGCTTCGACGATCAACGCCAACGACCAGATCCGCTCCGCCGGCGGCTACCGCTCGCTGATCGTCGCGTACAAGAACGGCGCTCCGGTCCGGCTTGGCGATGTCGGAGAAGTCGTAGACGGAGCCGAGAACGACAAGCTCGGTGCCTGGATGAACACGACGCCGGCTGTGATCCTGAACATCCAGCGTCAGCCGGGCGCCAATGTCATCTCGGTGGTCGAGAGTATCAAGGCGCTGTTGCCGCAACTCAAGGCATCGCTGCCGGCGGCCGTCGACATGACGATTCTGACCGACCGCACGGTCACCATCCGGGCTTCGGTCCGTGACGTCGAATACGAGCTCGGCCTCGCGGTGATACTCGTCGTTCTGGTGATCTTCGTCTTCTTGCGCAGCCCGCGCGCGACGCTGATCCCGAGCCTGTCCGTCCCGCTTTCGCTCGTCGGGACGCTCGGCGTGATGTACCTGCTGGGCTTCAGTCTCAACAACCTGACGCTGATGGCACTGACCATCTCGTCCGGCTTCGTGGTCGACGACGCGATCGTCGTGATCGAGAACATCTCCCGCTATCTTGAGGAGGGACATGCGGCGCTTGAGGCCGCGCTGCGCGGCTCCGAGCAAATTGGCTTCACCATCATCTCGCTGACGGTCTCCCTGATCGCTGTGTTGATCCCGCTGCTGTTCATGGGCGACGTGGTCGGCCGCCTGTTCCGGGAGTTCGCCGTCACGCTGTCGGTGACGATCCTGATCTCGGCGGTCGTCTCGCTGACATTGGTCCCGATGGCCTGCGCCAAGCTGCTGAAGCCAGTGGCGGAGACCACGGAGAACCGCTTCCAGCGCGCGAGCCGCGAGGCCTTCGACAGCATCATCGCCGGCTATGCCCGGATGCTGGACTGGGTGCTCGACCGGCAGACGATGGTGCTGCTGATCGCCCTGACGACGTTCGGGCTGACGGGGTATCTCTACGCCGTCATTCCCAAGGGCTTCTTCCCGCAACAGGACACCGGCATCATCCAGGCGATCACGGAGGCGCCGCAATCGGTCTCCTTCGCCGCGATGGCCACGCGGCAGCAGGAGCTCGCCGCCGAGATACTGAAGGACCCCGATGTCGTAAGCCTATCCTCCTTTATCGGCGTCGACGGCACCAACAGCACGCTGAACAGCGGTCGGATCCTGATCAATCTGAAGCCTCATGAGGAGCGCGCGTCCAACATCGCGGTGGTGATGGATCGCCTGCGGCAGCGCACAGCCTCGCTGCCGGGTATCTCGCTCTATATGCAGCCCGTGCAGGACCTGACGGTCGAGGGCATCGTCAGCCGAATGCAGTACCAGTTTGTCCTGCAGGATGCCGACGCGGTTCAGCTCGCCGAATGGACACCGAAGCTCGTCGAGCGGCTGGCGGAGCTTCCGCAGCTTGCCGAGGTCGCCAGCGATATCTCCGCACGAGGGCTCGCCGTTTTCGTCGATATCGACCGCGACCAGGCGGCTCGCTTCGGTATCACCCCGGCGACAATCGACAACGCGCTCTACGACTCCTTCGGACAGCGCATCGTCTCCACGATCTTCACCAATGCAAACCAGTATCGTGTCATCCTGGAGGCCGATCCGTTGCTGCAGACCTCGCTACGATCGCTATCGGCGATCTATCTGCCGTCATCGGTGGGCGGGGGACCTGTGCCGCTGGCGGTCGTCGCGAAGATCCGCGAGGGAACCGCACCGCTGCAGGTGTCCCATCTCGGCCAATTTCCCTCGGCCACGATCTCCTTCAACCTCGCCCCGGACGCCTCGATCGGTGAGGCCGTCAGCGCGATCAAGCAGGTCCAGGCCGAAATCGGCCTTCCAGGAAGCGTCGTCAGCACCTTCCTGGGCACGACGCAGGCATTTCAGGCGTCCCTGTCCAACCAGGTCCTGCTGATCCTCGCGGCGATCGTGACAGTCTATATCGTGCTGGGAGTGCTCTACGAGAGCTTCACCCATCCCCTGACGATCCTCTCGACGTTGCCGTCGGCGGGCATCGGCGCGCTGCTGGCTCTGATGATGGCGGGCCAACAGCTCACCATCGTCGCGATCATCGGCATTATCCTCCTGATCGGCATCGTGAAGAAGAACGCGATCATGATGATCGATTTTGCGCTGGACGCCGAGCGCAACGAGGGCAGGGCGCCGCGCGAGGCGATCCGCCAGGCCTGCCTGTTGCGGTTCCGGCCCATCCTGATGACGACGATGGCCGCGATGCTGGGTGCGCTCCCGCTGATGCTCGGAACCGGCGTGGGCTCCGAGCTCCGGCATCCGCTCGGCATCGCCATCGTCGGCGGGCTGCTGGTCAGCCAGTTCCTGACGCTGTTCACCACGCCAGTGATCTATCTCTGGTTCGATCGGCTGGCTGTGCGCTCCACCGGTGCCGGGGCGGCTGTCCCGCCGGCCCAAGAAGTGCCTTAGTCATGAACCCGTCGGGGACCTTCATCCGCCGACCGGTTGCGACCACGCTGCTGACCGTCTGGCTTGCCGGGGTGGGCGCCGTCGCTTACTTCCAGCTCCCTGTCTCCCCCCTGCCGGAGGTCGATTTCCCGACAATTTCGGTCCAGGCCACGTTGCCGGGCGGAAGCCCGCAAGATGTGGCGGCGACCGTGGCGAGCCCGCTGGAGCGCCATCTCGGCCAGATCGCCGATGTGACGGAGATGACCTCGTCAAGCACGGTCGGAGGAACGCGGATCACCCTCCAGTTCGGCCTGAAGCGCGACATCGACGGCGCTGCGCGCGACGTGCAGGCTGCGATCAACGCGGCTCGCGCCGACCTGCCGGCAAGCCTGCGCGCGAATCCGACCTATCGGAAGGTCAACCCGGCGGATGCGCCCGTGCTCATCCTGACGCTGACTTCGGACACGAAGACCCGGGGCGAGCTCTACGATGCGRCCTCCACGGTGCTCGCGCAGAAACTGTCTCAGGTGGAAGGGGTCGGCGAGGTCATCGTCGGCGGCGGTTCGCTGCCGGCCGTCAGGGTCGAGCTGAATCCGCAGGCCGTCTACAAATACGGCATCGGCCTGGAGGACGTCCGCGCCGCCGTAGCCAGCGCCAACGCCCACAGCCCCAAGGGTGGGATCGATGTCGGCGATCGCCGTTACCAGATCTATGCCAACGACCAGGCAGAAAAGGCGCAACAATATCGCTCCCTCACCATCGCCTATCGCGACGGCGCGCCCATCCGGCTGTCCGATATCGGCGAGGTGACGGATTCGGTCGAGAATCTGCGCAATGCCGGGCTCGTCGACGGCAAGCCCGGCGTTCTCCTCGTGTTGTTCCGGCAACCCAACGCGAACATCATCGGCGTGGTCGACCGGGTGAAGGCCCTCCTGCCGACGCTCCGGGCCTCCATTTCGCCGGCCATCGATCTCGCGCCGGCCGTCGACCGATCCACGACGATCCGGGCTTCGCTCAACGATGTCGAGCGCACGCTGCTGATCGCGATCCTGCTGGTGATCGCCGTGGTGTTCGCGTTCCTGCGGGACTGGCGGACCATGCTCGTGCCGATCGTGGCCGTGTCCGTATCGCTGATCGCCACCTTCGCGGCGATGTACCTGCTGGGCTACAGCCTCAACAACCTGTCGCTGATGGCCTTGACCGTCGCGACGGGGTTCGTCGTCGACGATTGCATCGTGGTTCTCGAAAACATCGCGCGCCATGTCGAGGGCGGGATGGAGCCGCGCGAGGCCGCGCTCAAGGGCGCGCAGGAGGTCGGCTTCACGGTCCTGTCCATGAGCATCTCGCTGGTCGCAGTGTTCATCCCGATCCTGCTGATGGGGGGCATCGTCGGGCGGCTGTTTCGCGAATTCGCCATGACGACCTCGCTGGCGATCATCATCTCGCTGCTGATCTCGCTGACGACGACACCGATGATGTGCGCCGCGCTCCTGCGCAGGAATTCCGAGCTTCGGCATGGCCGACTATATCGCGGCAGCGAGCGGGTCTTCGCCTGGATGCTTGGCGGATACAGGCGAACGCTGACAGTCGCGCTTGGCCATCCCGGGGCGATCATGCTGGTCTTCGCAGCCGTGCTGGGCCTCAACTTCTATCTTTACGGCGCCATTCCGAAGGGCTTCTTTCCCCAGCAGGACACGGGACGCATCGTCGGTTCCATCCAGGCCGATCAGAGCATCTCCTTCCAGCTTATGCAGCAGAAGCTTTCGCGCTTCGTCTCGATCGTGAAGGCCGACCCGGCCGTCGACACCGTCGTCGGGTTCACCGGCGGTGGGCAGACCAATTCCGGCAGCGTCTTCATCGCGCTGAAGCCGCTCGCCGAACGCGTCGTCTCTGCCGACCAGGTGATTGCGCGCCTGCGGCGGGATCTGGCAGTCGTGCCCGGCGCGAGCCTCTTCCTGCAGGCGGTTCAAGATATCCGGGTAGGCGGCCGGGTCGGCAATGCCCAGTACCAGTATACGCTGCAGGGCTCGACCCTGGAGGATCTCGCGGAATGGACGCCGAGGATCACCGCCGCGCTGCAGGCGCTGCCGACGCTCGCCGACGTCAACAGCGACCAGCAGAACAAGGGGCTGGAATCCAACGTCATCGTCGATCGCGATACGGCCGCGCGCCTCGGCCTCACCATGGCGCAGGTGAACAACACCCTTTACGACGCCTTCGGCCAGCGGCAGGTGTCGACGATCTATGTCGCGCGCAACCAGTACCATGTCATCATGGAGGTGGCGCCGCGCTTCTGGCAGAACCCGGAAACGCTGAAGCAGGTTTTCATCAGCACTGCCGGCGGGTCGGTCGGAGGCTCTCAGGCAACCAATGCGGTCGCCGGCACGGTCGCGGCCGCGGGCAAATCGACCCCGGCGAGCAGCGTCGCGGCGGATGCGGCCCGCAATCTCGCCACCAACTCCATCGGCGCGACCGGCAAGGGAGCGGTCTCGACCGGCTCGGCTGTCAGCACGGTGCTGGAGACGATGATACCGCTCTCGGCGATCGCGCGCTTCGAGCTGGGCGCGACGCCGCTCGCCGTCAACCATCAGGGGCTGCTCGTCGCCAATACCATCTCGTTCAACCTCCCGGCGGACGTGTCGCTGAGCACGGCAATCGAGTCGATCGAGGCCGCCATAAACCGGATAGGTGTGCCCGTCACCATCCACGGCACCTATCAGGGAACGGCCCGCGCCTTCCAGGACGCTCTTGGCAGCCAGCCCTATCTCATCCTGGCGGCATTGGTGACGATCTACCTTGTCCTGGGAGTGCTCTACGAGAGCTTCGTGCACCCGCTAACGATCCTCTCGACGCTGCCGTCGGCCGGGGTCGGCGCATTGCTCGCGCTGATGGCTTTCGGCGTCGAATTCAGCATCATGGCGCTGATCGGGGTGATCCTTCTGATCGGTATCGTTAAGAAGAATGCGATCATGATGATCGACTTCGCGCTCGACGCGCAGCGCCAGCGCGGCCTGCCCCCGTTCGAAGCCATTCAGGAGGCCTGCCTGTTGCGGTTCCGGCCGATCATGATGACGACGATGGCCGCCATGCTCGGCGCGATGCCGCTCGCGATCGGCTTCGGCGAAGGGGGAGAACTGCGGCGCCCGCTTGGCATCGCCATCGTCGGCGGGTTGGTCCTGAGCCAGATTCTGACGCTCTACACGACGCCGGTCGTTTATCTCTACGCTGACCGCTTTCGCGCCTGGTGCGGGAAGCTGCGCAGACGTCGGCCTGCGCCCGCCCCGGATGCCACGGCATGATGGGGAAGGACGGCGAGGCCGTGGAGCCTGCGCTGCGACGGCTCCCCATGCCGAAACTTTCCCCGTTTCCCGACCAAGTCTATCGCTTCGCGGCGCGATCGGATGAACTCCGAGAATCGGCGGGGGAGTCCATGCATGTGTGATCGCGTTGCGTTCGCTTCGACTTGCATCTCGGCAAGGCACGCGCCTTCGTTCGGTTGGCACGGCATCGGTGCCTTGGTCGCCATTTCGCTCGGCCTGTCGGGCTGCATTCTCGGCAGCGAGCATCCGGCTGCCGATTTGGAGGTGCCCGCCAGCTACCGAGGCGGAAACCGAAGCCCCGACGCGGCGCTGCCCGGTCTCGACTGGTGGCGCGGCTTCCGCTCCGCAGAGCTCACGAGCCTGATCGAAGCCGCGCAATCCGCCAACCTCGACATCGCGGTCGCAGTCGCACAGATTGTCCAGGCGGATGCGCAGGCCGGGATCGCCGGTGCGCCGTTGCTCCCGACCGTGACTGGAACTGGCAACGCAGAGCGCATACGGCTGCCGACGACCAGCGGCAGTTCGGGGTCCAGCACGAAGTCCCAGTTCGGCGTCGGGCTGACGGCGAGCTACATGATCGACTTCTGGGGAAAAAACCGAGCAACCCTATATGCCGCGCAGGAGAATGCCATAGCGGCCAGGTACAATCGCGACGTCGTCACCCTCAGTACGACCGTCAGCGTCGCCAATACCTACTTCCAGATCCTGACGGCCAACGACCGCTTGCGGATCGCCTACAGCAACGTCGCCGCGGCCGAGCGGATACTGACGCTGGTGCGGCAGCAATTCAACGCCGGAACGGTGTCGCAGCTCGATCTCTCCCAACAGGAGACACTCGTCGCGACGCAGAAGGCGACGGTCCCGCCACTCGAGCTTGCCGCGGCCCAGAACAACGTGACCTTGGCCCTTTTGCTCGCCCGGGCGTCTGCGAATTTCAGAGTGATCAGCGGTGGTATGGCAAAGGTTTCGGTGCCGCGGGTGACGCCGGGCCTGCCATCGGAGCTATTGCACCGCAGACCCGATGTGCTGGAGGCTGAGGCACAGCTCGCCGCATCAAATTTCAGCGTCGAGTCAGCGCGGGCGGCCTTCTTTCCGCAGATCCAGCTTACAGGTATTGGCGGCTTCCAAAGCAAGGCGCTGACCTCGCTGTTTGGACCGGGTGCTTGGTACTATACGCTGGCCGCCGGCTTGACGCAGCCGATCTTCGACGGATGGCTCCTGCAAAGCCAACTCGACCAAGCGAGGGGGGCACAACTGCAGGCCTTGCAGGCCTACCGTCAATCGGTTCTCTCGTCCTTTGCCGATGTCGAGAAAGCACTGGTGGCGCTGACCCAGATAACCCGGCAGGAAAGGCTTCAGTCAGAGGTCGTCACCAGTGCGCGCCGGGCCTTCGAAGTCGCCGAAGCGCAGTTGCGCGGCGGCACGGCAAATCTCATCAGCGTATTGCAGAGCCAGCAGACGCTCTTTGCCGCCGAGGATAATCTGGCGCAGGTCAGATTAAACCGCTTTCTTGCCGCGACGAGCCTGTTTCAGGCGCTGGGCGGCGGATGGACCCGCGATCTGCCACCTCTTTGATGATGCTCAGACGGATACCGCAACCGCGCATGTATCCGGCATCTCGGAGGCCCGAGCCGGATCTGGAACGCGTTCCTGTCCACCGATGCGCCAGTTGCGTTCGGCCTTGATCTGTCTCCGACGCGCTCATGCGGATCTTGCGCGGTCGAGATCGGCGCCGTTCTCAGCGGCGTCGCCGCAAGCTCCAAGTCAATAGCCCAGCGCTTCAAGTGGCCACTGAATCTCTCGATGAGTTCATGCTACACTGCGCGCGTTCTCGCGGACGAGCCGTGGATATGACCGTGGTCGCGCCGAAGACCGGAGAAGCATACCGGGCGGCTCGATCTTGAAAGCTCCGAACCCCGGATGCGGCTAGCGCGGCCATGATGCGATCGATCCGTATTGTTAGGTGCCAACCCTGCGATAGGGTGCTCGTTGCTTGGGAGGGTCCAACGCCTCGAAGGTTTCGTCATGATGAAACGGTTAGGTGTGGCGCTGCCGATAGTTATCTGCCTTCAAAGCTCTTTGGCCTTTGGCCAAACGGGAGAATGCCAGCGCGAGATCGCGCAGATTGAACAGCTCGTTCAGAGCCGGAAAGAGACCCCTGAGTACGACGAAACGGCGCAGGCCAGGCTCCACCGGCAGCCGACTGCGCAATCGATGGCGCAGGCCAGCAAAGAGGCTTGGAACGAGCTCGATGATCGCTTGGCCAAAGCCCGTATCCTCGCGCAAAAGCAGGATGTAAAAGGCTGCATGGCGATGGTCAGGGAGATAAAACTGTCTCTCGGTGCAACGAACTGACGTTTTCGGCGGTCATCGCACATCCTCTCGGGAGTGAAGCAGCGCTCCATTCGTTCATTCCCAGACCGAGCCGTCGAAGACGGGATCGCTTTCTCCGGTCTCGCGCCCCAACGAATTGCGGCGTACGATGATGACTGGAGCCGGATCCGATCGGGCTGAATGCCCCTGGTCGGAACGGGCCGGTCAACGTGCTGCAGACCAGCGCGCGCTGATCCAGGGGCGGGATCTAACGCAAGGTAATCGCGACGCCGACGGTATAGCCATCTGCTGTTCTATTCAATAAAATGCGTTAACAGCGAGGGTCTGGTCATGGGACGCCTGCGGGGCTTTGCGGTTGGTGCGGTCCTTTCGGTTGTGCCTGCAAGCCTGAGCGCGCAGCAGACGGGTGACACGCAACAGGGGCTGGCGTTCGCGCGGCAGGCTTGTGCTGCTTGTCACGCGGTGGAGCGCGGGCAGCCTTCTTCGCCGAACGCCCAGGCGCCGCCGTTCGGCGCGATCGCGAACACGCGCGGTATGACCGGGATGGCGTTGTATGCGTTCCTCCGGACGTCTCACCCTACAATGCCGAACCTGATCTTGGAGGCAGACGAAATCGCCAATGTCGCTGCCTACATCCTCAGCTTGAAGGGGGGACAGTGACGGGCAGTCGAAAGCACTCGGTCAAACGGCGGAGCGCGGCGAATTTGCCGGCGGCCTCCCGCGCGCCGGGCCTGGTGTAACCGCCCCATCGATCTGTCCGAACCGCGCAGCAGCCGCGCCCAGGCATGCTTCCTCGGCCTGCTGCTGCGAGCGTCGCCGCCGGCGCGGGGTTGCCGGCGAACCACTCGAAGGGAACTCGGGGGAGGGTATGGTTATGGGGATGGCAGGTGGACGCCGCGCATATTTGGGCGTCGTTGCGGCTCTGCTCGTGGCACCTGCGAGTGAGGGAGCGGCCGCCGATAGCGCCAGAGGACAGCGGATTGCCGAGCGCTGGTGCGCCGAGTGCCATGTCGTTGCTCCCGGGCAGCGGCGGGCCTCCGACGCTGTCCCGACTTTCGCCCAGATCAGCAGGGCCGGGCGCTTCGACGAAGCGACGCTCGCAGCCTTCCTGGCGAACCCGCATGACACGCGCATGCCGAACCTGTCGCTCACGCGTTCCGAGATTGCGGATCTCGTCGCTTACATCAAGCGCCGGGTGAAATAGGGATCAGCGCCGTTCTGCAACGTGGCGCCAGGAGAGGCCCACTCGCGCCGCGCTCTGACCGCATGGATGGCGACGCAGACCAGCGCCGCTAACGCGCCTGCTCAACCCTGACGGCATGGTGACGTGATAGCCAGGTTGCACGTCTCGGGTATCAGACAGGGCTCCTTCGGTTGCAACCTGACATCGCAGCATTCGTTCGCGAACCGCGCTTCGCTCGGGCATGGCGACGGCCTTCCTAAGCGCTCTGCCTATAAATTGGCGGCGAGCCGTCCGCTGTCCCTCCGAAACAAGCACGCGGACTGGTTGGAGAACTGCGCCGACGCACTTTTTCGTTTTGCGCTGTTCGGTTGTTCGCGCTTCTTCCAAGGGAAAGAGATTTAAGACGGCTGAACTTGACGAATATCAATGCCGTTTTGCGCGACGGGAGAATGATCGTTCGTTCGAACGGAGTCTCGTTATGCAGATTGCCAGCCAGAATGGAACGATCTGCTTTCTGGGATCGTCCGACGGCTTCGGTGGTGGCGCCGACTGGATCGAGATGGTTTCCACCCATATTTCGATTGTGCTGTTGATCGGCCCCCGCGCCCTCAAGCTGAAGCGTCCGGTCAAGTTGCCTTACGTCGATCTGTCGACGCCGGAACGGCGACTGGCGATGTGCGAGCACGAACTGATGCTGAACCGCCGGACCGCGCCAGATCTGTATCGTGCGGTTCATAGGATCACGCGTGAGCGGAACGGCGATCTGGCGCTGAATGGTCAGGGCGAGTTGGTCGACGCTGTGCTGGAGATGGAACGCTTCGACGACAGTTTCCTGTTCGACCGAATGGCGCAGCGCGGGCGTCTCACGGCAGACGATATGGCCGAGCTCGCAGGAGCGGTCGCACGTTTCCACCGCACGGCGCCCGTCTCGGCCGACAGCGACGGGGCGAAGCGAATGGAGCGCGTGCTCACCGTCAACGAACGATCCTTCGCCCATGCCGATATACTGTCACGGAGCGAGGTGGAGCCCGTCATCTCCGCTTGCCGCGAAGCGCTCGCGCGCCATGCGGGGCTGCTCGACCGGAGAGCGCGGGAAGGGAAGGTCCGGCGCGGGCACGGCGATCTGCATCTGCGCAATATCTGCCTGGTCGAGGGCAAGCCGCTGCTTTTCGATTGCCTGGAGTTCGACGAGGACCTTGCGACCGTAGATGTCCTCTACGACCTCGCCTTCGTTCTGATGGATCTCTGGCACCGCAAGCTCGCGCCGCTCGCGAACATCCTGTTCAATCGCTATCTCGACGCCACGGGCGATGAGACCGGCATCCGCTTGCTGCCCTTCTTCATGGCGGTGAGAGCTGCCGTGCGTGCACATGTCACCGCCATCGATAGCGGCAAACCTTCGGCTTCGCGGTTGTCCGAGGCGCAAGCTTATCTGCAGCTTTGCCGCGACCTTCTGAAGGGGAGGCGGCCCATGTTCGTCGCCATCGGCGGCTATTCGGGTTCGGGAAAGTCGACGCTCGCGGCGCAAGTCGCACCGACGCTCGGGCCGCCGCCTGGCGCTCGGATCTCGGCCAGCGATCGGATCCGAAAGAAGCTCTGCGGTGTCGCCGCCGAGACGCGGCTATCCGCCGATGCCTATAGCGACGAGATCTCTGCCCGGACCTATCGCGCGATGACGCAACTCGCGGAGAGCGCGCTGGCACAGGGCCACGCGGCTGTCGCCGATGCCGTGTTCGACCGTCGTGCCGAACGCGAGCGGATCGAGGAGGTTGCCCGGCGCGCCGGTGTGCCGTTCTGCGGCCTTTGGCTCCAGGCACCCGAACAGATGCTCGTTCAGCGCGTGGCTGCGCGCCACGGCGATCCCTCCGATGCCACGCCGGACGTCGTTATGGCTCAGATCGCCCGGCATGGTGCGGCGACGGAATGGGCGTGGATCCCGGCGCGGGGCGACGTCGACGTCGTCGCAACCGCAGCCCTTGCCGAGATCGGCTCTCACACGACGGTGCAGGCGATCTGGCCGAATCCGGTCTGCACGCGACCGGAAACCCACGGCATCGGATAAGCGGGAGGCCGGCAGCGCAGGCCGTCTCGCAGGTGACGAGGGATCGCGCTCAAAGCTACCGTGTTGCTGAGCCGGCGCTCAGTCGAGAGACTGGGGGGCCGGAACGCTGCCTCAGATCGTTTCTGTCGCGGAAGGCACTCTCGATCGAGGAGCAAACGCGAACGCACCGCTAATTCCTTCGATGTGCATGGCTTCTGGAAGAGGCGCCCGGCGGGCTGCATCATTGTGCGGCGCCGAGGGGCTGCAATGGCGGCAGCTTCCATTTCCCCGTCATGGCGGCCCTGCTGGGGCCATACACGCGCGCAACGAGGCTGCATCGCCCGGCAGGAGCCGGCAGCCAGTTGCTCTCCTTGCCGGCCCCCGGCGAGGTATTGCTGACGTAGATATCCAGCGAACCGTCCTTGCCGTAGACCAAACCCTTGGTTCGATCGCCGATCGAGTATCGATTGATCGCATTGGCATACAGCAGCCGGTCCGGCAGCGTGTACATCGTCATCGACCAGAAGAAGCGTCCCGGCGGAAGGCTGGCTTTCGTGAAGTGCACGACGGATGGCTTCGTGCCGTCGCAGAGATAGCCGCCATACCACGCTTCCTCGATCGAGTTGCCGAAGAGCCCCTTCATCGCGGCAACGGCGCGGTTGAGGTAGTTGTTCTTGAGCTGCGCGCGCGAGCCGAAGAGGCCGTTCGTATCGAAAGTCTTCGCCGCGAGCGCGTCGATCGCGGTCTGGCCGTCCTTCACACCAGCATCGATGGCGGCGAGCGTCGCCGGAGCAACCTTCGCCGGGTCCCACGCCTTGCCCGGCTCGATGCCGATCGTTGCGAAGCGCTTGCGCAAGGCCACTTCGCTGGGATCGGGCGGCTCAGCCAGTTGCAGCATGAAGTTGAGATAGCCGATGAAGTCGTGCGTGCGCGCCTTGGCGGGGTCATAGGCCGGGAATGACAATGCGGGCGCCGGCGGAGGTGCGGGATGGCCCAGGAATGCGCTCAGGGGCTGGAGCTTGTACTGCGCCTGCAGCGCTTTCAGGTTCGCGACATCCTCGGGTCCCGACAGCGAGGTCCGCGTCAGCGTGCCGACGATGTCGGTCTCGGCCCGGAAAACCCGCTTGATGCCCGCGGGCTTGGTGCCTTTCCATTTCGGGCCGGCGATCATGTAGCTGCCGGCGCCGAACCCGGTCGACCTCACCCCGACATAAGCAAAGTTCTGCGTGAACAGGTCGATCCACTGCATCACGTAGTAGCGATCCTTGGCCACGGCCGGAACGGAGACCACGATCGGCTCGGCCCGCAGATCGAGCCACGCCCACGAATAGGGCGTGTCGTTGTTCGGCGTGACGATGTCCTTGTTGTCCGGAGTGAAAGGCTCCGAATAATGCCGGAACTTGTTGAAGCCCCCGACATATTCAGGCGCCTTGTCGTCGACCGCCTGCTTCCGCCAGGTCTGATAGCCTTCCAGGATCGGATAGGCGTAGATGTAGGCCTCCTTCGCGATGGCGCGCACCTGCTCCGCAGAGGGAGTCTGTGCTCCCGCACTCAGAGGAAGAGCAGCGACAACCGATATCAGGAAAATGCTGAGAGCGCGGAACATGCTGACCTCATCTCAGTGAAGATTAAATTTGCCGGAGCTTTGTCCATTCGGCGAACCTGCAGCCGGCGGCTCTGCTTGAAAGCAGTGAGCGTTTCGCATGAACGCCGCCGACGCACCGCGCTTACCGAACGATTTGCGCCTCCGGGAACTTCCACTTGCCGCTCAGGATTTCGGCGCGCGGCCGGTAAAGGCGAACCATGTAGTTCCAGCCTTTCATGATCGGCATGCAGTTGGGGATTTTGCCGTCGCAGCCGCCGAATTGAACCGTGATCGATCCGTCATCGCTCTTCTTTGCCGTGATGTTGTTCAGCGAATAGGCGTCGAGCGGGTTCTTTTCGTAATAGCCTTCCGGATTGTAGAGACTGATCGACCAGAAGCCATCCACCGGCACGTCCTTGACGTTCAGCTTGTAGACCGTCGTTCCATCATTCCGGGCTGGCGTGACGTTGAGGTAGATGGCCTCCTTGTCGGGATTGCCGCCCCAGGCCGAGGCGGCTCCGATCAGTCGACGAACCGGGTCGACTTGCGCTTTCGTGCCGAACATGCGGTTCGCATCGGGAAGCGTCGAGGCCAGGACGAGGAGCGCATCGCGTACCTTCTTCTGGCTCGCTGGATCCCAGGCGGGCACAACGAAGGTGCCCGGGCCATTCTGCTTGACCTTGATCGCGTCCTGCAGGGCATGCACCTGCTGGACATCCTTCGGATCTGCTGGATCAACCAGGGTGCGCACTGCGACGATCGCGTAACGCGTGCCGACCTTCTCGCGGGTCACGGTGCGGGCGCCAGAGCCGTAGCTGACCTGCGGGGTGTACTGGTCCTCGTTGATGACCTGCATCGACACGAAGCGCTTGCCGACATCCGGGATCGTGATCGTGACAGGGCCGGCATCGAGATCGAAGACCGCCGCAGAATACAGCGTGTCGCGGTTCAGGCGGATCACGGTTTGATTGTTGACCGCCGCAGGCTCGCGCCGATGCACGAACTTACCCAAACCGCCGTCCTTGACGACATTGCTGAAGTAGAGATCGGACTCGGCCCGAACGAAGTTGTCCGGAGTGACCTTGATGGCACCGCCGGAATTCCCGCCCGGCGATGCCGGTTGGGCCGAGGCCATGCCTGCCGTGGCGAGGGCGAGGATCGTGGCATGCAATACGAGCGTCGCCTTCATGGAATAGCCCTTTCACACAGACCGTCGGATCGACCCGGCACAGCGGGATCGCGGTTTTGGCGTTTTTGACTGCTGACGATGGATTCTGCTGGTGTCGTGGCTTGAGTTGATCAGACGCACTCGAGGGAGGCAATGCAGCGTGCGACAGGTCAGCCAGCGCTCTGACGCCGGACATGACACGGCCTTTTCTGCAAGGTGCGCTTTCCACCCGTCTCGGGCCTATCAACGTCCGCGAGGGGGCGTTTCAATGTGACTGGCAGAAAGGCCTCTGCCGGCAAACGCAATCAGACCAGATTGCACACGCGCTTTTCGGCATTCCTGCGGGCGAACAACACCGGTATCGCTTGAGCGTTGACCATGTCCCGGCACAGCCAGTTGGCGAACTGAGGGCGGAACTGCTCGGCGGGAAGAAAGCGCGCCGAATGGCGCTGCAACGGTCTGCGTGTTAGCGTGTACATAAAATTGTTACCGATCGTAACATCCGCCCCGTGGCCCTATCCGGAACATTCCGCCATGGCCGAACCGGCGTCCCGCAACGCCCATATTTTGGTCGTGGACGACGATCCGCGCATCCGCCAGATGTTGGCCCGCTACTTCGAAGAGGAAGGCTATCACGTCAGCGCGGTGGCGGATGGGCGGGGGATGCGCGATGCGTTGCAGCGCTTCGCGATCGACATCATTCTGCTGGATCTGATCTTGCCTGGCGGCGAGGATGGATTGGCGCTGGCGCGCGAGGTCCGCACAAGGTCGGATGTGCCGATCATCATGCTGACGGGGCGCGACGAGGTTGTGGATCGGATCGTCGGACTGGAAATCGGGGCCGACGATTACATCGCAAAGCCGTTTCATCTGCGGGAAGTCCTGGCAAGGTTACGCACTGTGCTGCGCCGCCACCATTCACGGCCCCTTCAATCGATCGATACCGAAGAAGGGGAGGTGATCCGATTCAATGGATGGATGCTCGACGCGCGGCAACGTCGACTGGTGACGCCGGAGGGAGCGGAAGTCGATCTCACGACGGGAGAGTTCAACATCCTGCTGGTGATGGCTAAGCATCCCGGGCGCGTCTTCTCACGAGATACATTGATGAATTTGACGCGAGGCCGCAATTACGAGGCGTTTGACCGAGCGATTGACGCGCAGATCTCACGCCTGCGTAAGAAGATCGAGGCTGACAAGAATGCGCTCCCGCTCATCAAAGCCGTGCGAGGAGTTGGCTACGTCTTCACAGGTCAGTCATTAGCTCCGCACGACCTGGGCCGTGGACTGATGCATCGCGAATGACCTTTGCAGGCCTTTCGGGGGCTAACGATCACGCCAGCTGTCGTAGCCAGTTCGCCAGGCTGCCAACGTCCGGTTCGATCGACGGCGATATGCGCAGATGCGCGGCGTCCCGGGGCGCGATGCCGAACTGTGCCTTGAAGGCCCGCGAGAAGGCGTCATCGCTCGAAAAGCCGAACTGGCGCGCAATCTTTCCGACGCCGCCCCTCCCGCGCGTCGCGGCATTGAGTGCGAGGCGCGCACGCGCAAGCCTGCGCTGGCGGATGTAGTCCGAAACGCCGCCAATCGGTGCGAACAGCCGGTACAATGCCGAGCGCGACATGCCAAATGCGCTGCAGAGCATTCTGGCATCCAGGCCGGGATCGCCGATATGGCGGTCGATAAAGCGGCAGATCATGGCGACGGTCGCCGTCAGCGTGGCCGGGGCTTCGCGGTCGCGCATCAGCGATGGCGACAGGCAGGCCGACAGCAACTGCGCGCTTGCCTTGGCGATATCGGGTGCTGCGGTCGGTTCGAGCGTGGGCGCCGCCTTCAGCAGGCTGCGGAGATGATCTCCCGCCAGGGAGCCGAGTGGGCTCGCCGAGGAGAGCACGGTGCCGTGCACGCGGTCTAGGCTGCTGGCATCGAGGGCGAGAAGGCTGCGCGGCAGCACCAGGCTGACAGCCCGCATGTCGCTGGCGTGCGACCGCACCGGGCGGGACAGGTCGAAAACCAGGACATCGCCCGGACCGGCGTGCGTTTCCTCCCCGTCCAGGTCGAGCGTCGTATGACCGGTCTCGTAGAGCTGGATCAGCAGATGATCGACACCGACCGCGCCGATCAGGCCTTCTGAGCGTTCGTAGTGTTGGGCGCTCGTGGCCACGCGCCCGACCAGCGCGGTGCTCAGATGATGCCGGTCGAGCTCGGCATGAAATCCGGTATCCCAGTCCGCTGCGAGCGGCCGGACATCGAAGATCGGCGCGATGGTCTCGCGCCAGTCGCCGAAAATCCGGCGCGCGTGGCTGCCTTCTTCCTTCATCGCCGAGCCCGCCCGTGCCCACGCCGCGCTGCCGGTCGCCGCGCATCAGAGAGGTCTCTAGACGCCGGAGATCTGCCCACCGTCAAGAGGCATTCAGACGCCCCCTGATACGCCGTTCCGGATGATTGGGACGCAACGTCGCCTGCGAGCCATCTCCTCGGTTTTCGTTTCATGATACGCGCCGAACGACTGGTCCACGCTTGGTGGACGACGCCCACGAGCCTTGCCTATGCCGATCTCCGCCGCGCGCCGTTCCGGCCTTCGTTCTGCCTTCCTCATCTCGACCGCAGCGCCTCTGCTTGCGGCTCTCGTGCCGCTCGTCGCCATGGCGTCGGACGGGACGCCTCTGCCGGATGCCTTTTACGGACGCCCGGCCCGCAGCCTCCCGCCGGCCCTCACGATGCAGGCGCCCGCGTACTTCGTGACGCCCGAATACAATGCCAGCTATGGACTCGCCCAGATCAACGCCGCCGACGCCTATTCGCTTGGGCTCAGCGGGAGGGGCGTGCTCGTGGCGGTGGTCGACAGCGGCATCGACCCGGCTCATTCCGAATTTGCCGGCAGGCTTTCGCCACTGTCCCGCAATTTCGGCTTCGACCGACCTGATCCAGCCGACCTCCTCGATCGGGATAGGACGTCGCACGGGACACATGTCGCCGGGACCATTGCCGCTGCGAGAGACGGCAACGGCATGCATGGCGTTGCCTACAATGCCGAGATTCTGGCCTTGCGCGCGATCGTCCCGGCCGGCGGTGACGTTGCCGCCGCCATCCGCTACGCGAGCGAGCAGGGCGCAAAGGTCCTGAACGGCAGCTACGGCCCGTCCTATCCCTCGCTGAGCCTGCCGGACGGCAGCCCAAACCCGGACTACAGCCTCGTCCCGATCCAGCCCTACCATGTCGACGGCACCTCCGCCGAAGTCTCGGCCATTCGACAGGCCGGCGCTGCGGACATGGTCATGGTCTTCGCCGCCGGCAACGAGCGTGAGGACCAGCCGGTGATCGCCCAGAATCCGACGGGGGCCGCATTCTACCCGGCAATCCGTCCGGAGAATGCCGGCAAGAACCTCTATGTCTTTCTCGACAACAACGGCGACGAGGTCGGCTCAAGCCACCTGAACTACTCTGATCTCCAGCCGTACACGCTCGCCGTCGTCGCGGTGGATCGCGATCGCAAGATCGCATCATTCAGCAACTACTGCGGCATCGCGGCCGCTTGGTGCCTCGCCGCTCCGGGAGTCGACATCCTCTCGACCGTGACTCCGGACAAGGGAATCTCTCCCACGCAACCGTATAATCTCTCGAGCGGGACCTCGATGGCCGCCCCGCATGTGGCGGGTGCGGCGGCCCTCGTCCGCGAAGCCTTCCCGTTCATGACAGCTCCGCAGGTGGTCCAGTCGATCCTGACCACAGCGACCGATCTCGGCTCTCCCGAAATCTACGGCTGGGGTTTGCTCAACGTCGGCAAGGCGGTGCGCGGCCCTGGCCAGTTTGTGCAGACTTTCGACGTCGACACGAAAGGCTATTCGGCGACGTTCGGCAATGACATTGCCGGTGCGGGCGGGCTGATCAAGCGGGGCGAAGGTCGCCTCGAGCTGACCGGCCGCAATACCTATGGTGGAGGCACCTCCGTCGTCGGGGGTACGCTCGCACTGAACGGCTCCGTTGCCTCCGCCGTGTCCGTCGGTCGGCAGGGCACCTTGCGCGGAACCGGATCGATCGAGGCCGGCCTGTTCAGCGCCGGCACGGTCATGCCCGGCAATTCCCCGGGAACGCTGTTCGTCAAGGGGCCGGTGAGCTTCGGCGGCACGAACCGCTTCGTCCTCGACATGGATGGAACCGGCACAGGCAACGGTGCGGGCAATTATTCCCGCCTCGTCGCCCAGACCACGTTGGGACATGTCACGGTAGACGGGCGGATCGTCCCGGTACTGCGTGGTATCACCGGCGATGCGAGCAATGTCTTTACGCCTGCGCTCGGAACCGCCTTCCGTGTGTTGGTGGCCGAGGGGGGCTTGAGCGGCAGTTTCAGCGGACTGGACCAGCCGGCCAGCGGCCTGCCTGGAAACGCCCGCTTTGACGCCCTGTATGGTACCTCGGGTCTTTCCCTGATCGTGACCCCCGGCTCCTACGCCGCCCTCGCTGGCCTGAGCGGCAATGCCTGGTCCGTCGCGAGGGCGCTCGACACCGTTCGGCCGGCCGCGGGTACCCGCCCGGATACGGCGCGGCAGGAGGTGTTCGATGCGCTCTACACCACGGCACCCAGCGCACTTTCAAATTCGCTGAGTTCGCTATCCGGCCAGAGCTATGCCGATGCCCGCATGGCGATGATGAACGCGCAGAGGACGGTGGGCACGGCACTCGATCAGCGCCTGACCGCTGGCGGAGCTGCTCGCTCCAACCCGGTGGCCGGTCTGGGAGCTGCCGGTTATTCCAGCCTTGGCGGCGCCGTGGCTGAGCCTGGCCGGGTGCAACCGGTCGCGGACGGTGCGCTCTGGGGGCAAGCGCTCTACGGTTTCGGGCGCACGGGCCGAGACGCGAATGGAGCGGGCTCGAGCTTCGGCCTCGCCGGTGCCCTTGTCGGCGCGGAAAGGACCGCATTCGAGACCGGATTGGTCGGCGCCGCCCTGGGGTACTCACGCTCGAACGGAGACTCGAAGACCGATGCTGCCGGCCGCGACGCGGTCGACAACTACAGTCTCGCAACCTATGGCCGTGCCGACTTCGGTGCCGTGACGCTGCGCGGTTCGATCGGAGCCAGCTACGGCAAAACGGACGTCCGCCGAACGATCCAGCTCAGCAATGTCCAGCGTCTCGCGCATGGGGAGGGCGAAGGCTACGGTGTCTTCGGCAACGTCATCGCCGGATATCGTCTTGCCTCGCTTGCCGGTCTCGATCTGTCGCCCGAAGCCGGCATCAGCCTGAACTACTTCCAGCAGGACGGCCTGACCGAGACCCAGGCTGGCGCTTTTGCCTTGACCCTGCGCGGCCAAAGCCAGACCTCTGCACGCTCCCTGCTCGGCGCCCGGCTATCGACGCCGCTGGCGAGCGACGCGAAGCTGCGCCTCGACATCAAGGCCTACTGGTCTCACGAGCTGGCCGACAATGTCGCCGTTCTGCAGACCAGCCTGCTCGGGGCGAGCTTCCTGACGCGAAGCCCCGAGGCCGCGCGGGACGGCGCAGTCATCGGTGCCAGCCTGTCGGGCTTCATCACGCCGCAGATCGAGGTGACCGGCTCCTACGATGGCGACCTCCGCATGGGTGCCACGACCCATCGCTTCGCCTTCCAGGCGATGACCCGTTGGTAGGCTGCCGGGAGATGTCAATGGGCCCAACCTTCAGAAGGCGCCTGCTGGGCGCCGGCCTGCCGGCACTTCTCATCGCCTTCATTCTCGGGGCGATGCTCTGGCACCAGCATCGCAGCCTCGAGAACGTCGCATCCCGTAGCCGGGAAGAGCAGATGCGGCTCGTGGGCTCCTTGCTGAGTTCCAGTTTCGATCAGGCCGCAAAATTCTCGCTCTCGCTCGCCGAGGCTTTTGCGCGCAACGCCGAGATCCGCGAAGCGCTGGCGGCTGAAGATCGCGGTCGACTGCAGTCTCTGTCTGAGGATGCCTACCAATACCTCAGCCGGCAGGCGAACGTGCAGATCTTCGGCTATCACGGCAAGGACCTGCGCTACCTGCTGCGCATGCACCGCCCCGACCAGCATGGCGACGACATATCCGCCTTCCGCGCCATGATCGTCGCCGCCAACCGGCTTCGGCGTGCCCAGACCGGGATCGAGATCGGCATCGCCGGCATCGGCATTCGCGGTGTCGCACTCGTCCAAAGTGGTTCTGAGTTCTTCGGGACCATGGAGGTCGGGCTGGACCTTCGCCCCTTGATCGAGCTGGTCAAAACGGCGACCAATAGCGAAATCGCCGTGATCTCCGCAGCGTCCCTCGTTGGCGTTGCGCTCGACCCCAAACTGCCTTCGGCCGGCGACCTCAGCATCATGGCGTCGACCGATGATCAGCTGTTCCTGAGCCTCCTGCGTGCCCGGGCGGCGCAGCCGCAGCGAGACGTGGAGTTCGGTCGAAGGCAGATCGGCGAACGCGGCTACACGTTCATGAGCCAGCCGCTGGTCGACTTTTCCGGCAAGCTGGTCGGAACCGTCCTGATGCTCAAGGAGGACGCCGGGTCGGACTGGCGCCGCCTGAGCACGGAGCTATGGGTCATCGCCCTTTGCGGCGGCATACTCGCTTTCGTTGGCTTCCTCGTGCTCTCGCGCCTGCGGCGGCTCGCTTCATGACTTGCCGCTTGTTCCTCCTTCTCTTGATCCTTCTTGGTATGCCTCAGGGCGCATCGGGAGAGGAAAGGGCGAGCAGTGGCAGAACCACGCTGCCGGAGGCAGCGGGATTGCCGGTGCGGGTCCACATCGCGTTACGCGTGCTCAACGTCCTTGAGATCAAGGAGGTCTCCGGGCAGGGACGGCTGCACCTCGAATTGACACAGCGCTGGCGCGACCCGCGCCTTGCTTTCGACGCCGTCGCGCATGGCCTCGCCCGCGAGGACAGGGTGGGCGAGGAGGCCGACAATTATCTGAAGGCCATCTGGTCACCCGGACTCTCGCTCGACAACCAGATCGGCGACAAGGACGCCCGCACGGTCGCTCTCTCGGTGTACGCCAATGGTGAGGTGGTGGTGATCGAGCGCTTCGAAAGCGATTTCCGCTTTCGAATGAACATGGACGCCTTTCCATTCGACCGGCAGCACCTGACGATCGGTCTCTCGCTGCCGCGCTATGCGCAGCAGGAGGCGATCGTTCTGACAACGGAGGCCGACCGGCCGTTCTCCGGTGTCGAAGACACGCTCTCGGTCGTCGACTGGCGGCCTGTCGGCTTGCGTTTCACCAACGATCTGGCGATCGGCTGGAACGCGCGCTCCTACTCGCGCCTCAACGCGACCGTGACGATCGCGCGCTACGCGGAGCGCTATCTTCTGCGTGTGTTCGTTCCCATTGCAGCCGTGCTGGCGGTCTCCTTGTTCGTGCTGTGGTCTCCGGGCTTGAAGGAGCAGGACAAGGGAGGCCTGATCTTCTCCTCGCTACTGGCCCTGGCCGCGATCAGCTTCACCTTCGAATCCTCCTTTCCGGGGTCGATCTCTCTCAATACCCCCGTCGCCGAGATGATATCGCTTGGTTACCTCTATCTCGTCGCGGTGCTGATGTTCGAAATCGCCCTGTCGGTCGCCATCGCTCACCCCGGTTTCCGTTGGCGCGGCCATGCCGCAGAACTGCGTTGGCATCTGCGTTGGGCTGTACCTGCGATGATGTTGATCATTTGCGTCGGGGCTGCGGTCCGCGCCTTGCCGGGATGACATGGTGGTTGTGTCATCGAGCATTTTGGCGGCGGCGCGCTGCCACACGGAGGTCAGTGACGCGCACAGAACACGTCCCGCCATGGTTCCAGGCGGCGATTACGGGAAGTTTCGGAGCCATGCGGTCTCGCCCCGCCACGGTGGGCCGAGCATCATGCGGTGATTTCATCGGAGAAAATGGTCCGGCCACGCTCGCCTGCGAAGTACTGCCGGAGCCACGGGTCCTCGTGCGCCAGCAGGTGCTGCAGCGTTCCCACGACGATGATCTTGCCTCGTGCAATTGCCGCGATCCCGTCACAGGTCGCGTGAAGGCTGCTCAGATCATGCGTGATCATCATCACAGTCAGACTCAGGCTTGCCTTGAGGGTCAGCAAGAGCTGATCGAAGGCATCGGCCGCGATCGGGTCGAGCCCCGAGGTCGGCTCGTCGAGAAATAGGATCTCGGGATCGAGAGCGAGAGCTCGCGCCAGGGCCGCCCGCTTGGTCATGCCGCCCGAGAGCTCTGCCGGGTATTTTTTCGCTGCATCAAGCGGCAATCCGACCAGCTCGATCTTCAGCATGGCCATCTCGGCCAGCAAACTTGGCGACAGATGCAGAAGCTCGCGCATCGGGAGCTGGATATTTTCGGCGATCGTCAACGAAGAGAACAGGGCGCCCTGCTGAAACATGACGCCGCAGCGCTGTTCGAGGGCTCGTCTCTCGCTTTCTCTCAGGTCATCGAGATTCTTGCCGAAGAGCTCGATGACGCCGCTCCGTTTGGGCACGAGGCCCAGTATGGTGCGCGCCAGAACCGACTTGCCGGAGCCAGACGCTCCGATAACGCCGAGAATCTCGCCGCGCATGATGTCGAGGTCGAGGTGGTCCAGGATCGTCTTGCCGTCCAACACGACCTGCAGTTCCCGGACACGCACCGCGAATTCGCTCTTTTGTCCGGGGTCTTCCGGATCAACAGAATCCATCGACCTCTCCTGGCGAGCTGTTCGAAGGAGGCGCGGGATGTCCTCGGCTGCTTTAGTGCGCGAACAAGAGCGGGATAGATGCGCTGGCGAGGAGTTCCTCGGTAACCCCGCCGAGTACCCATTCGCGGAAACGCGAATGGCCGTAGGCACCTGCGACGATCAGGTCTGCCGAAATCCTCTCAGCTTCTGCGAGAATGGCATCCGGGATGAACCCCCGCGAATTCAGCACGCTTGCGGCTGCTTCGACACCGTGGCGCGCGAGGTGAGCGGTGATATCGGCAAGGACTTCGGCGCCCCCCAGCCGTCCATGCGTTGCTTCCCTGACCGTAATAATCTGCACCTGCGTCGCCTGGGCGATCAAAGGCAATGCCTCTGCCACCGCACGGGCGCTCTGGCGCGTGTCGACCCATGCGATCAGAACGGTTCGGATCGCGGAGCGTGGTACGGCTTGCGGGGGGAGGAGGTAGAGCCCTCTCCCCCCGTCGAACAAGACGCTCTCGATCATGGGGCGCCAGCGCGCGTGGCCGTCGCCGCGCGGACAGGTCGCGACAAAGAGGTCGTTCCAGCGCGCTTCACTGGTGACGGACTGCTCGAGAAGGCCGGGGAAGGCGTCCAGGCGGCGCAATTCGTGAGCGGCCCCAAGGCGGCTCAGGCGCTGTTGCAGTTGCTTTTCGCTGGCGTCTCCTTCCGCGGTGACGTCATCGACCAATTGCCCGATCGCGGAGGTGCCGAATTCACCCACGAAAAGGGCAGGATCGGGCAGAAGATTCGTAAAGATCCCGGTGATCCGCGCCCCGTGGTGCACTGCCAGCGCCTCGGCATGAGCCAAACGCACTTCGTCTTCCGGCGAACCGTCGAGATGGACCGCGATGTCACGATAGGCGGTCCCGGGATTGGGCTGCACCGTTGCGGTGGTGCCCGAAGACAGGATGATATCGTTCATGCCGACCTCCGCATCGATAGTGCTACCCTTGTCCAAGTATTGAGCGGCGGAAGCAGGTTGTCCGCATTGATTTTCGTCAAATGCGCGCGGGTTTCATGCGGTTTGCGCTGAATCAAATCCAACGGCGCGGATTCCCGGCAGGTTGAGGCCACGCGATCTCAACGACGATTTCGGAGAGCGAACATGTCGCCAATGCTTCAGTCCGACGCACCGTCCGCTCCGAGGGCAACGCGGACGAGCCGACCCAAGATGATGTGCGCGGCCGTATTCCAGGAGGCAGGTCGCATCGAGCTTGAAGACAAGCCGGTTCCGGATGTCGGTCCGCTCGACGCGCTGCTGCGCATCACCACGACGACGATCTGCGGCACCGACATCCACATTCTCAAGGGCGAGTATCCTGTCGCGCGCGGCCTGACCATCGGCCATGAACCGGTCGGCTTGATCGAGAAGCTGGGCTCGGAGGTGAGGGGCTTCCGGGAGGGCCAGCGCGTGATCGCGGGCGCGATCACGCCTTCGGGACACAGCGCCGCCTGCCTCTGCGGCTGCGCCTCGCAGGACGGCCCCGGCGAGCGCCACGGCTTCAAGGCGATGGGTGGCTGGCGCTTCGGCAACACCATCGACGGCGCGCAGGCCGAGTACTTGCTCGTGCCCGATGCCATGGTCAATCTCGCCCATGTGCCGTCGGGGCTGACCGACGAGCAGGTGCTGATGTGCCCCGACATCATGTCGACCGGCTTTTCCGGCGCCGAAAGCGGCCGGGTCAGGATCGGCGATTGCGTCGCCGTCTTTGCGCAGGGGCCGATCGGGCTGTGCGCGACGGCCGGCGCCCGCCTGATGGGGGCGACGCGCATCATCGCGGTGGAGAGCATTCCGGAGCGGCAGGCGATGGCGCGCAGGCTTGGCGCCGACGAGATCGTCGACTTCTCGAAGGGCGATCCCGTCGACGAGATCATGCGCCTGACCGACGGGCGGGGCGTCGACGTCGCGATCGAGGCGCTCGGGCGGCAGGAGACCTTTTCTGCAGCGCTGCGCGTGCTGCGGCCGGGCGGCACACTGTCCTCGCTGGGCGTCTATTCGAGCGACCTGACGATCCCGCTCGGCGCCTTCGCCGCAGGGCTCGGCGACCACCGCATCGTCACGACGCTCTGCCCTGGCGGCAAGGAACGGATGCGCCGCCTGATCGATGTCGTCGCGTCCGGCCGGGTCGATCTGGGCGGGTTGGTCACGCACCGCTTCCCGCTGGAGCGCATCAAGGACGCTTACGAGCTGTTCGCGCAGCAGCGGGACGGCGTGCTCAAGGTTGCGATTACCCCCTGAGGGCCGGATCGGTTTCGTTTCCCGGTCGCATCTGCTGAACTCTGCCTTCACGGCGCTCGAGAACCCGATGATGCCCATGGGGGTCGCACACGGAATGACCACGGCCCCCGCGAAAGCGGCAGCGACAGGCGAGGGAGAGTTCTGGCGAGAAGACCGGAACGCGCTGCTGCGACGACTTCGGTCGACTCCGGTTGGCTTGAGCGACGGCGAGGCGGCGGAGCGCCTGCGCAGCGGTGGCCCCAATCTCGCGGTGACCAGCCTACGGCGCGGGCTGCTATTCAAGATCGCGAAGCGGCTCGTCGAACCTCTGATCGCGATCCTGCTGATCGCTGCGCTGATCTCGGGCGCGACCGGCGACTGGCAGAGCCTGCTCATCATTGTTTTGATTGTTCTGGTGTCGATCGCCCTCGATGTCGTGCAGGAGACACAGGCTGAGAACGCCGTCGACGCGCTGCGGCGCACCGTGGCGGTGCACGTCACGGTACTTCGGAGTGGAAAAGCTGTCGAGATTCCGGTGCGGGAGGTCGTCCCGGGCGACGTTGTCGCCCTTCATGCCGGCGATCTCATCCCGGCCGACGGACTGATCCTCGAAAGCCATGATGCGATGGCTGACGAAGCGGTGCTCACCGGCGAGCCTTTCCCTGTCGAGAAACTGGCGACGCCGTCCGACCGGGGCAACGACGGAACCAATACAGCACTGTTTGGTGGAACCAGCCTTGTCTCGGGTGATGTCCGCATGCTCGTCGCCGCGACGGGCGCCGAAACGCGGTTGGGCGCGATTGCTCGCTCGATGCAGGCGAGCGAGCCGCCCACCGCCTTCGAGCGGGGCGTCCACGGTCTCGGCATGCTGATCCTGCGCCTCACCGGTTTCCTGGTGCTGTTCGTCCTGCTGACGCAGCTCGTGCAGCACGGCTTGTCGATGGAGAGCTTCCTGTTCGCCGTCGCGCTGGCCGTGGGACTGACGCCCGAGCTGCTGCCTGTGGTGATGACGGTGACACTGGCGCGTGGCGCCATGCGGATGGCACAGCGCAAGGTCGTGGTGAAGCGTCTTTCCGCGATCCACGATCTCGGCGCGATGGACGTGTTGTGTACCGACAAGACTGGGACGCTGACGGAAGCGAGGATAGCCCATGTCGGGAGCTTCGGCTGCGACGGCACCGAAAGCGCCGACGTGACCGAGCTCGCCCGCGTCAACAGCCGCTTCTGCAGCGGACTGCGCAACAACCTCGACACTGCCCTGCTTGCCACCTCGGGAGAAGATGACGGTTCCTGGCGGTCGCTGGCCGATCTGCCGTTCGATTTCGAGCGGCGTCGTTCCTCGGTCCTCGTGGAGAGAGGCGGCGAGCGGGAGATGATCGTCAAAGGCGCTCCCGAAGCCTTGCTCGCCTTGTGCGACCGGTTCGAGCGAGCGGATGGCAAGGCCGTCAAGCTCGACGATGCGGCACGGGGCGGGATTCTCGCCCTCATCGATGCCAGGGGTGCACAGGGGCTGCGCCTGCTCGGTGTCGCCCGCCGATCCATGGCGCCGGGAACCGACACGCTGGTCCGCGAGGATGAGGCCGGGCTCGTCTTTGCCGGGTGTGCTGCCTTTGTCGATCCACCCAAGGCCTCGGCAGGTGTGGCGGTCCGCCAGCTCGCGGCGGCCGGCGTGTGCGTCAAGGTGATCTCGGGAGATGCGGCTCCCGTCGTCCGGCATCTCGCCGAAACTCTGGCGCTCCCGTCGCGTGGCCTGATGACTGGGGAGGAGATCGCGGCATTGGGTGACGCCGCGCTTGCTGCCCGCGTGCGAGATATCGACCTGTTCGTCCGGATCGCGCCGGAGCAGAAGGCGCGCATCGTGCTGGCGCTACGCAGGGCAGGGCACACGGTCGGCTTCATCGGCGACGGTATCAACGATGCGCCGGCGATCCACGCCGCCGATGTCGGCCTCTCGGTCGAGGGCGGTACCGAGGTCGCGCGCGAGGCGGCGGCGATCGTCCTGCTCGCTCCCGATCTCGGCGTGCTCGCGCAGGGCATCGCCGAAGGCCGGCGCACTTATGCGAACATCATGAAATATGTCCGCATGGGCACGAGCTCGAATTTCGGCAACATGCTCTCGATGGCGCTCGCTTCGATGGTGCTGCCGTTCCTGCCGCTCAACCCGCTGCAGATCCTGGTCAACAACATGCTCTATGATCTCTCGGAGACCGGCATCCCGTTCGACGAGGCCGATCCTGGCGATCTCGCGCGGCCGCAGCATTGGGACATGGGTGCGGTCCTGCGTTTCACGCTGGTGATGGGGCCGCTTTCGTCGCTCTTCGACGCCGCGACCTTCGTATTGCTTCTCGGCGTCTTCGGTACGGGCGTGGATGCGTTCCGCACCGCCTGGTTCGTCGAGTCGATTCTCACGCAGATCCTGGTGATCTTCGTCATCAGAACCTCGGCACGCTTCTGGCGCAGCCGGCCGCACCGCTTTCTCGTCCTGACCTCTCTCGGCGCGCTCGCCGCCGCGCTGGCCCTCGCCCTGACACCGCTCGGCCGCCCCTTCGGCTTCGTGCCGCTGCCGGCCCCGATCCTGGCGTCGATCCTGGCGATCGCGCTCGTCTATCTCGCGCTGGCGGAGGCGTTGAAACCCCTTGCCATGAAGGCTTCGCGGGGCGCTCGCGGCCCCGCTTCGCGGCATCCTGCCGGTCATCGCAGCCGGCTAGGCCCGTTCTGAGCGGGGGGCTCCGGATCGGGCTCCATCGTCGGGGGGAGGGGGGCCGGCAAGCGCCTGGACGACAAGATCGTACTTCACCATGGTCATCGCGAAACCGCGGCCCCAGTCGACGATGTCATTCCAGGGATCGACGATCTTGCCGACCGCGGACAGGAAGGTGACGACGGTGGCGATCTCGGTCCGGCCGTGCACGACCAGCACGCTTCCGATGCCCAGGACGAGGAGGCTGCCGACGGACGTCGTCAGATTCATCAGGAAGTTGAGCGAGAACTTCACCTTGAACACGCCCATGTCGACGGTGAAGACCTCGTCCAGGCGCTGCGCGCCCCTCTCCCAGGTGCCGGGAGACAGCATCTCGTCGCCGAAGCGCCGCAGCAGCCGGGTCCGCTGCGCGATGCGCCGGTTGATCGCGCGCTGCATCATTGGAATGAAGACGAATTGCGGCGCCAGGATCAACAGGCTGGCCGCCATCATCTCCAGATCGAGCGCAGCGAGATAGATGAAGACGCTGATCAGGAAGCCGGCCTCGACGATTGGAAGGCTGAGGCTGGCACCGACAAAGCCGCCGATGTCGTCCGCCTCCGCCAGGATCATGGCGAGGCCGGTTCCGTTGGCCAAGGAGGGATTCTGCTCATCCGCTTGCGCGAGTCGCCGGGTCACCACGAGGCGCAGGTCCTGCGTCGCGCATTCGCCGAGCCAGGCGCGATAGATGTTCATCGCCAGCTTCGCCAACCCGTAGACGATCAGGATGGTGCATTGCGCCAACACGAGCGACAGGATGACGGCGATCGGGCCCCGGTGTACCGCCGTGTCGATGATGCGTCGCTGCGTCTCGATCGGAGCTGCGTTGAGCAGGGAGACCGCGACGGACAGCGCACAGACCGCCGCCTGATGCCATCCGCCGGATATCAGGACGAAACGCAGCAAGGACGGTGGCGGCTCCGGCGCACTGGCTCCTTCCCGCGGGTACTTGGAAGGCCGGGCGAAAGCCGCGGCGATGATGGCGCGCAGCCTCACGGCACCAGGACCGCGGCGCCCTGCAATCGGCCGGCACGCAGATCGGACAGGGCCTCGTTCGCCATTTCGAGAGGATAGGCGGTGGTTTTGGTGACGATCCCGGCCTGCCGGGCGATTCCCAGGAACTCGGTTGCATCCGCCCGGGTGAGGTTGGCGACCGAGACGAGCTCTCGCTCCTGCCAGAGCAGGTCGTAGCCGAAGCTCGGAATGTCGCTCATGTGGATGCCGCCGCAGACGACGCGCCCGCCCTTGGCTACCGCGCTCAAGGCCAATGGAACGAGCGCCCCGACGGGAGCGAAGATGATCGCCGCGTCGAGAGGCTCGGGCGGCTTGTCTTCCGAACTGCCGGCCCAGCACGCTCCAAGCGCGCGCGCATGGGCCTGCGCCGCTTCGTCGCCCGGGCGCGTGAAGGCGTAGACTTCGCGGCCCTGCCAATGGCAAATCTGCGCGAGGATGTGAGCGGCAGCCCCGAATCCGTAGAGGCCGACCCGCCGGGCCGCGCCGGCGCTACGCAGGCTCCTCCATCCAATAAGCCCCGCGCACATCAGCGGCGCGGCCGCGACCGGATCGTCAAAGCCGTCCAGCGGAAAGACATAGGCCGCGTCGGCGATGACATGAGTGGCGAAGCCGCCATCGCGCGTGTAGCCGGTGAATTCCGGCTCGTCGCACAGGTTTTCCCGAAGGCTGCGGCAATAGCGACAATGTCCGCATGTGTGCCCCAGCCAGCCGAGGCCGACCCGCCGGCCGAGCAGCTCGCGCGCGATGCCGTTGCCGATCAGATCGACCCGGCCGACGACCTCGTGCCCCGGCACGCGCGGGCATTTCAAGCCGGGCAATTCACCGTCGACGACATGCAGGTCGGTGCGGCAGACTGCGCATACCTCGATCCGGATGCGCAGCTCCCCGGGCGCGGGCACTGGATCGGGGCGTCGCTCCTCGACAAGCGGTTGACCCGGAACCTTCAGAACCATCGCTCTCATCGGCTTCTCCGGCCAGCGCGCAACGGAACGGTACCGGCGCTATACCGAGCCGGCCTTGATCAAGCTCAAGGAGTATATGGCTCTCAGGGTGCATGTTTGCGAACCGCTTCTGCCGGTTTGACGGCAGTCCGGGGCGACCTTTGCTACCGACTGCCGCTTCGGCATCATGACATCGAACGGCAAAGGCTGCCGGATGAGCCGTCCGAGCTGACCGGCGAGGCGCAGCTCGGACGGGCTCGAGGGCGCCTCTCAGGCCGCGGCCTTCTGGGCGCTCGTCCAGTTCGACGCGTACTGCGTGCTGATCCCGGTCCAGGCGTCCATGTTCTGGCGGGCGAGCGTGGACAGTCTCTCTGCCTCGTCGGCGTAAGCGCCTCCGACGCCTTTGGCGAAATCCTGCTGGGCGTCGACCGCCTGGGCGATCTCCTTGCAGCGACCGAGCTTGGCGCAGAATTCCGCCTGGGCCTGCATTCGGCGCCCCATGAAGGCCAGGACTTCGGAGACCATGGCGAACTGGGCTTCCCAGATCTTCTGCGGCAGCACGGTTGCCGAGCCGAGCTGGGTTTTGACGATCTGCATTCCTTCATTGATCATCGCTGTGGCCCCGATCTGGTCGGCAGCGAGGGAGTCGGAGACAGGCTTCATCGTAGGCATGTGAACCTCCTGATTGTCTCGGCCGCCTGAGCTGCGGCAGTGCGGAGTTTCCTCGGGCCGCGTCGCCCGGTCCTTGACACATCGCAAATTCGGGCGCGGGCCGAGGTTTTTTGATGGCTTCATTCAGTGCCGGCATCTTGATGTACCGCCTTGCGGAAGAAGGAGCCGAGGTCCTTCTCGTCCATCCGGGCGGTCCCTTCTGGCAGCGCAAGGATCTAGGCGCCTGGTCTATCCCCAAGGGCGAGCCGCAGCCGGGCGAGACGGCGCAGGAAACGGCGCGACGGGAGTTCGCAGAAGAATTGGGGACGGTGCCGACCGGCCCCCTGGTTGCGCTCGGATGCATTCAGCAACGGGCGGGGAAGGTCGTTGAAGCTTTTGCGCTGAGGGGCGATCTGGCGGCGGAGCAGGCTCGTTGCAGTAGTGAGGTCGAGATGGAATGGCCGCGCGGCAGCGGTCATATCCGCCGCTTTCCCGAGATCGACCGGGCGGCGTGGTTTTCGCTTCCCGAGGCCCGGCTGCGCATCCTGGAGGCGCAACGCGAACTTCTTGACCGTCTTGAGAGAAAGCTGGTCGACGAACGCGCGTGAGCGGCCTTGCTTTGAGGCCGCCCGATGGCTGCGCCGCCGGTGGCCTCTTCTCGCTAGCTGGTCGCTTTCTCGCTTCTTTTGACGCCCTGACAAGCGTCGTCGCCGCGCGGGGGAACGATCTGCTCGACATGTCCGCTTGGCCAGAACTTCATGACGCTGCCGTCATCGCGCAAGATGTAGGCAGGGATCAACGCGGAGTGGGTTCTTCGAATGCTTCGCTCTTCATGCTTCGTGAGTTGTGTCGCAAGCATGGCCGCTCCTCGACATCATCCAGCCAATCACCCGGATGCTTGCGATGATCTCGTGATCGCGGACGGGCGCTCTGGCATGCGGGGCCGTCTTCAGCTCGAGAGGCCGGCGCGGCGAGCAATCTGGTTCATGAGAATTTCAACTGCGCCGGCCGGCGAGGGCTTCCGGTCGAGTTAGGCCGCTTTGACCGGGATGACGTCTTCCTTTGGCTGAGCCTTGGCCCGCCGCGGCACGGTGATGCTCAGAACGCCATTCGCATACCGAGCCTCGATCTTGTCCGCGACGATATCGTCCGGCAGCCGGAACGAGCGAAGGAACGAGCCGTAGTGCCGCTCGGAGACATAAGCATCTTCGTCCTTGCGCTCCTTTTCGCTCTTCTTTTCTCCACTGACCGTCAGGAGCCCGTCCGAGAGTTTGACCTGCACGTCAGCCGGCGCCATGCCCGGGAGCTCCGCCGTGATCTCGTAGAGCGTGTCCGTCTTGGAAACGTCGACGGCAGGGACGCTCCCCCAGCGTTCGAAGCGGGGCAGAGACAAATCGAGGGATAGCGGAGCCGCAAAGGGCCGCCGGCCCGGACGGAAGCCGAAATTGTCGAACAATCGATCCATCTCGCTCCAGAAGCGATCGAATCCGACCAATTCGGATTGAGGGAGGCCAGGCTTGCGCGTTTCGCTTTTGATCGGGAGTTTGGTTGGTGCTTCTGCCATGATCGCCTCCTGTGAGACTTGGCGGGCGGCGTCACTCCGCGGATTGCGCGCTCGCGCCGCTCGATCGAAGCCCGGCGCGTGGCACCCTGCCAGCCGGGGACGATGAGTGATCCAAACACGCATCGATGTCCGCCACTTTGAGAGAAATCAAAAAAACGCCGGCTCGGAAGCTCAGGGATACGGGCTGGCGGGTTGCGAGATGACGGCGATCCGGCTCCGTCTATTTCCTCGACGTGGGCACCATCTGACCACCTGGGCCGGAACCCGACTATTGGCTCGCGTTCGGAGGTCTGCCTGGCCGGGAGCAGACGACGGGCCCCGCGTCGGCCGTGGGAGGCCACGGCGATAAGGCTGCGGAGGCGGAGTGCCGCGCGCAGCGGCCATCCTGCAGCGGCGATCGGTTTGATATGGCGCAAATGCCGGCGCTTAAATCTGGAGTATCAATTATCGAACGCTCCATCGTCCGCGGAGGTCGCCCATGAAAACGGCAATCAAACACGGGCGGGAATCCTGCAGGTCAGACCCGCCTAGCTTCACGATCGAGACAGTTGAAGACTACGCGCTCGTCAAACACCGCATCAAGGCGCTCTCGGTGCAGGATGGGAGCAGTTTCCGCGAGTTGGAAGCGCTCAAGGAGGCGGTCCGCGACTGGGAAATGCAGCATCCCAACAAGAGACAGGATTGATGATAGACTGCGAACAAGGCGCGCCTTGACCGGAAGCGGCGGTAGATTCTGTCCTTCCCGACCCTACTGGCAATCGCGAGCCGCTCCACGGAGGTGGCCGCGTGGGCTGGCACCGGCTTTCTTTGCATCGCACGCCAGCTGTCAAACGGCCTGCGAAGCCGCATGCGGAACCACGCAAACTGGAGAGCCGCAGCCCCACCGGTAGCTGCACGGCCACTTTCTCCTGCAGGCAGGGAGCGCAGCTCTGAAGCTTTCACGTCCTTCGCGCCTGGCCGCCAAGGGGGTATTCTGGATTCACTCCCGGCGCTGCCGGATCTGCGAGGCCATGTCGCTCGTTATGGCTATGCGGAGCCTCGCTGCCGGAGTTGGGGGCCGGCTCTCAGGAGTGAACCGATGTCCGGACATGCTCTTTTGACTGCGCAGACCGTCGAGGACTGCATCATCGACCAGGGCTGGGAGCGCTACACCGCCGAGGACCGCGCCATCTGGGGCGTGCTGTTCGAGCGTCAGCTGCGGACCCTGAGGGGCCATGTGTGCCAGGAATATCTCGACGGCCTCGCCGCGCTGGGCATCGGCCCCGAAGGCGTGCCGAATTTCGCGCGCATGAACGAACGGTTGCGGCGGCTGACCGGCTGGGAGGTGGTGGCGGTGCCGGGGCTGATCCCGTCGCGCCCCTTCTTCCAGATGCTTGCCAACCGCCAGTTTCCGGCCGGCACCTTCATCCGCAGCCGCGAGCAGCTCGACTATCTGGAGGAGCCCGACATCTTCCACGATGTCTTCGGCCACGTGCCGCTGCTGACCAATCCCGCCTATGCCGACTACATGAACGAATATGGCCGTATCGGACTGGTCGCCGTCGAGACCAAGGGGGTGAAGTTCCTCGCCCGCCTCAACTGGTACACCATCGAATTCGGGCTGATCCGCAAGCCCGAGGGCATCCGCATCTACGGCGCCGGCATCGTCTCGTCCTTCGGCGAGGCGAAATACGTGGTGGACGACCCCTCCGCCCACCACCTGGCTTTCGATCTCGAGCGCGTGCTGCGCACCGGCTATTACATCGACGATTTCCAGGCGACCTATTTCGTCATCGACCGCTTCGAGGACCTGTTCGACCTGCTCAGGGGCACCGATTTCACCAACCGCTTCGAGGAGTTGCGCGCCTTGCCGGCCCACACGCCCTTCGACATCCTGCCGCAGGACGTGGTCATCCGGAAAGGCACCGGCCATTTCTGGCGCGATTTCCCGGCAGCGAAGACGAAGCTGAAGTGAGGTCTAGTCCGACGCCGGCCAGCTCTTCGAGCGTGGCAGTGCCGGCCTCGAAGGGCTTTTTTGGGGGCGAAACAAGAACCGTTCTCACAGGCATACCAAGGCCGAACGAAGCGCGGAACGAGCGCCAACAGCTCGGGGCGGCCCGAGCCAGTCCGCGTTCGAGGCGCGGCTTGCTCGGGAAAGGCAGCCTGAAGCCTATCGGTGATGACCGACCATGCGCAGGAAGGCTGCGAGCCTCGGACAAGCGGCGGCATGCGTCAGCTCTGCTGGCCTGCCGCGCTCGATCACCCTGCCGGCTTCCATGAACCAGATTTCGTCGGCGACCTCGCGAGCGAAGCCGATCTCATGCGTGACGCAGATCATGGTCATGCCGGCCGCCGCGAGCCGCTTCATCGCGGCCAGCACCTCGCCTACCATCTCCGGATCGAGCGCCGAAGTCGGCTCGTCGAACAGCATCACCGCCGGGTCCATCGCCAGCGAGCGGGCGATGGCGACGCGCTGCTTCTGTCCGCCCGAGAGCATGCCGGGCATCTCGTTCGCCTTTTCGGTCAGGCCGACGCAGGCGAGTTCCTCCATGGCGCGCTCATGCGCTGCCGCCTTCGACATGCCGCGCAGCTTGGTCAGGCCGAGCGTGATGTTGCCGATCGCGGTGAGATGCGGGAACAAGTTGTAGGCCTGGAAGACGAAGCCGACTCGCCGGCGCAGCGCGTTGATGTCGAGGCTGCGGGCCGCGACGTCGGCGCCGTCGATCAGCACGCGCCCGCCCTGGATCGTCTCGAGCCGCGTGACGGTGCGGATCAAAGTCGATTTGCCCGAGCCGGAGGGGCCGACCAGGACCTTCACCTCGCCGCGGCGGACCTCGCCGGAGACGTCGGCCAGCACCTGCAGCGCCCCGAACCATTTGTCGACGTTTTCGAAGCGGATCATGCTTGCCTCACGCCGCGATCACGATGCCGGGCGTGCCGCCACGGCCGGCCGAGATGCGCCGCCCGATGAGGCGCGCCAGCGATGTCAGCGCGAAGCAGAGGGCGAAATAGGTCAGCGCCAGGATGCCATAGACCTCGAAGGGCTGCGTCAGCAGGACATTGTTGACCTGGGCGGCCGCGAAGGTGAGTTCGTGGGCGCTGATGACGTAGCCGAGCGAGGTCTCCTTGATGGTCGAGACGAACTGGCTGACCATGCTCGGCAGCATGTTGTGCAGCGCCTGCGGCAGCACGACCTGGATCGTCGTCGGCCAGTAGCGCAGGCCGAGCGAGGTCGCCGCCTCGACCTGGCCCTTCGGCAGGCTCTCGATGCCCGCCCGGATGATCTCGGAAAGATAGGCCGCCTCGTAGACGACGAGCGCGATCACCAGCGTTTCGACCCCGCCGACCGCCCGGCCGATGATCAGCGGCGATACGAAATAGGCCCAGAAGATGAACATGACCAGCGGCAGGCCGCGCACCGTATGCACGATCACGGTCGCCGGCAGTCGCAGCCAGCGACAGGGGCTCAAGCGGGCGAGTGCCAGCGCGATGGCGAAGGGAAAGCACAGCGCCAGCGAGATCGAGGCCATGAACAGCGTCATGGTGAGGCCGCCGATCGGCCCGTGCGGATACTGCCCGACCAGGAAGAGCAGCCAGTTGTTCTGCAGGATCTCGAGCATCAGCGCATCTCGAGCTTGAGGCGGTGGCCGCACCAGCTGCCCAGCGCCATGATGCCGAAGGAGATGGCGAGATAGATCGCGGTTGCGACCGCGAAGGCCTCGAAGGTCTTGAAGGTGTAGCTGTCGACCTCGCGGGTCCGATAGGTCAGCTCGCCGACGCCGATCGCCATGGCGAGGCTGGTGTTCTTGAACAGGAGCAGCGTCTGGTTGATCAGCGGCGGCACGGCGATGCGCAGCGCCTGCGGCAGAACGACATAGCCCATTGCGCCGAGATAGCCGAAGCCGATCGAACGGGCGGCCTCGTACTGCACCTTCGGGATCGAGCGGATGCCGCTGCGGATATCCTCGGCGACATAAGCCGCCGCGGCGAGGCCGAGCGCGACCGCCGCCAACAGGAATTCGCCGTGATGGGCGTTGATCCATTGCCGGGCCGGGCGTGGCAGCAGCGAAGGCACGCCGAAATACCAGACGAAAAGCTGGACCAGCAGCGGCACGTTGCGGTGGTACTCGACATAGAGCGCCACGAACCAGCCGAGCGGCGGGAACGGGATCATCCTGATGAGGGTCAGGACGATCCCCATCGTCATGGCGAGGCACCAGGCCACCGCCGTCAGAGCCAGGGTGGTGGCAAGCCCGGTCAGGAACCAGTCGAGATATTTCCCGCTCAGCACGCTGCCGAGATCGAAGACATAGGTCATCGACTGGTTCCCGAGGCGCCGCTGCAGATCAGCCCTTGATCTCTTCGATCTTGTAGTCGCGCTGGATGTTGAAGGCGGTGTCCGGCCCGAACCACTTCGAGAAGGTCTTGTCGATCTCGCCCGAGCCGGTGGCCTTCGCGAGGGTCTCGTTGACCAGAGCCTTGAAGGCCGCCTCGCCCTTGCGCAGGCCGAGCCCCCACGGCTCGACGAAGAGCGACTTCTCGACCACGATCATCGGCACCTTGGACTGCTTGGCGAGCTTCACCAGGATCAGTTCGGAGGCGCAGAAGGCGTCGACCTTGTCCTGCGTCAGGGCCAGGAAGGCGGCGGAGGTGTCTTGGAAGGTCACGGTCTCAGCGGTCGGGATCAGCCGGCGCACGCCCTGCTCGGAGGTGGAGCCCTTGAGCGCGGTGATCTTCTTGCCGCCGAACCCTTCGATCGTCGTAATGCCCGACTCCTTCGTGGTCAGCAGCTTCTGCTGGCTGACGAAATAGGAATAGGAGAAGTCGATCTGCTGGGCGCGCTCAGGCGTATAGCCGAGATTGGCGGCAAGGATGTCGACCCGCCCCTGCAGCAGTTCCGGGATGCGGGCCTCGACCGCGATCGTCTTCAGCTCGAGCGGGACGCCGACCGCCTCCGCAACCTTCTTGCAGATGTCGACATCATAGCCGACGATCTCGCGTGTCTGCGGATGCTGGAAGGAGAACGGCTCGGAGGTGCCGAGCGTGCCGCAGATCAGCTTGCCACGCGCCTTGATGTCGGCGAGCTGGTCGGCCTGGGCGGTGGCCGCGAGGCCGGCGGTGAGGACGGCCGCGAGGCCGAGAACCGAAAAGACCTTCATCCTTATCCCCTTGTTATGGTCGTTGCAGAGCTTCGCTTGCCCGCTTCAGGCGCGCGCAGGCGTCCTCGATCGTGGCGAGCGAGGTCGCGATCGACAGGCGCAGATAGGGCGAGAGCCCATAGGCCGAGCCGTCGAGGACGGCGACGCCCGCCGCTTCGAGGAAGTAGAGCGCGACGTCGAGATCGCTCTGGAGCACCCGCCCGTCCCCCCGGCGCCGGCCGATAAGGCCGGCGCAACTCGGATAGACGTAGAAGGCGCCGTCGGGCTTCAGGCAGCTCATCCCGTCGATTGCGTCGAGCAGCTCGACCGCCCGGTCGCGTCGCTGCCGATAGGCGGCGCGCGCCTCCTCGACGAAGCTCTGATCGCCTTCGAGCGCTGCCGCGGCCGCTGCCATGCACATCGAGGCGGCGCCGGAGGTCGTCTGCGACTGGATGACGTTCATCGCCTCGACCAGCGCCTTCGGGCCGGCGCCATAGCCGATCCGGAAGCCGGTCATCGCATAGGTTTTGGAGACGCCATTGACGAGGAGGGTGCGCTCGCGCAGCTCCGGCGCAATCGCGATCGGGCAGACCGGCTCGCCGTCGTCGAAGCGGATATGCTCGTAGATGTCGTCGGTCATTAGCGCCACCTGCGGATGGCGCTTCAGGACCTCGGTCAGCGCCGTCATCTCGGCAGCGGCGTAGAAGGCCCCGGTCGGGTTCGAGGGCGTGTTGAGGATCAGCCAGCGCGTGCGCGGCGTGATTGCGCCCTCCAGCGCCGCGGCGGTGAGCTTGAAGCCGGCATTCTCGCCGCAGGCTACTGTCACCGGCGTGCCGTCGCAGGCGAGCACCATGTCTGGATAGGACACCCAATAGGGCGTGGGGATGACAACCTCGTCGCCTTTGCCGATGGTTGCCGCCAGCGCGTTGAAGATCACCTGCTTGGCGCCGCTGCTGACGACGATCTGGTCGAGGGCGTAGCTGACCCCGTTCTCTCGCGCGAACTTGGCGACGATCGCCTTGCGCAGGCGCACCGTGCCGTTGACCGGTGCATAGCGCGTCTCGCCGGCGGCCATGGCGGCGTTCGCAGCCTGCTGGATATGGGCAGGGGTGTCGAAATCGGGCTCGCCGGTGGTCAGGTCGATGATGTCGTGCCCCTGCGCCTGCAGCTCCTGGGCGCGCCGGCGCGCCATCATGCTGGGCGAGGGCTTGATCCGGCTGACGCGCGCGGAGAGTGAGATCGCAGGCGCGGTCACGGCGCGGCCTTCTCGGCACCCATATAGAAGGTGTCGACGCGTCCCTCCGCGATCGCGGCGAGCGCGTTTGCCTCGCGCTCTTCCTGCTGGCGCACCAAGGCGAGGAGCTCGGCCGCATCGGCGCGATCGAAGGCGACGACGCCATCCGTATCGCCGACCACGACATCGCCCGGCATCACCACCATGCCGTCGATCGCGATCGGCACGTTGATCTCGCCCGGCCCGCTCTTATAGGGGCCGCGATGCGTCACGCCGCGGGCGTAGCAGGGGAAATCCGATTGCTGGAACGCGTCGACGTCGCGGATCGCGCCGTCGATGACGAAGCCGGCGACGCCCATCTTGCGTGCGCGGCTCATCATGATCTCGCCGACCAGGGCCTGGATCAGGTCGCCCCCGCCATCGACGACGAGGACATCGCCCGGCCGCAGCACTTCGTAGGCGCGATGCAGCGTCTGGTTGTCGCCGGGCCTGGTCTTGACCGTCACTGCCGTGCCGAGGAGCCGGCCGGAGCGATGATAGGGTCGCAGCGACTTGGTCCCGTGCAGGCGGTTCATCACGTCGGAGATGATCGAGACCGGAGCGTCCCGGAAACCGTCGAGGATCGCGCGGGGGACGGCGAGGCCGCTTGGATTATTGCGATGACCGATCAGCGGCATGGAAGATTCTGTCCCGTAGGGAGTCATTACAGAAATTATGTGACATGGTGCCGATGACAGAAAGCGAATATATTTCTCGGCATCGATCGCTTTTCTTCATTAGGAAACGCGGCGGCAGAGAAGGCGGGGAGAGCGATGCCAGCGAGCCTGAGGCAGATCGAGGCCTTCTACTGGACTGCCCGGCTCGGCGGCTTCACCGAGGCGGCGCGCCATCTCCATCTGGCGCAATCGACCGTATCGAAGCGGATCATCGAGCTCGAGGCCGTGGTCGGTGGGCCGCTCTTCGACCGTGCCAGCCACGTCCTGCGTCTGACGCGGTCCGGCGAGGCGAGCTTGCCGATCGCCGCCGAGCTACTGGCGCTGGAGCCGCGCTTCCGCGAGGCGGCTGGGGGCGCCGCGACACTCTCGGGCCCCTTCCGCTTCGGCACGACCGAACTCGTCGCCCTGACCTGGCTGCCCAAGCTGATCGTCGCGATGAAACAGGATTATCCCAATGTCGTGCCGGTGCCCGAAGTTGCCGCCAGCGTCGACCTGTTCGGCAAGCTCGGCGCCAACGAGCTCGATCTCGCCATCGGTCTCGACCCGCCGCAGCGCACCGACTTCGCCATGCTGCCGCTCGATTCCGTCCAGCTCGAATGGGTGTCGGCGCCTGGGTTCGGCCCGCAGGAGGACGTGATCCCGCTGGGTGAGATGGCGAAGTACCCGATCCTGAGCCAGACTTATGGCTCGGGACTGCAGAAGCTGGTGCTGGATTGGGCGGCTGCCAACGGGCTGCAGTCCAATCGCGTGGTCCAGTGCAACAGCCTGAACGTCCTGGCGGCGCTCGCCGCGGCCGGGCTCGGCGTCACCTTCCTGACCGCCAGCCATTTCGGCTCGGAGATCGCCCGCGGCCGCCTGCGCGTCATCAAGACCGAGCCGCCGATCCCGCCGCTGCGCTACTACGCCGTGCATCGCAAGGGCGATATTTCGCCATTGGCCGAGCGCGTCGCCGCCATCGCGCAGCGATGCTGCGATTTCACCGCTCGCAGCCTGCCGAGCGATTAGGCGTCGGGTTGCACGCCAGCGCGGCGTGCCCGCAGCTTGGAGACGTCAGCCCGGGCTGGACTTCGCAGCGGTCATCCAGCGTCCGCAAACGGCGTTGTCGAACCGCGGCGACCGCGCGCCGAACTCGCCGCAGGTGGGGCTGCTGCCGAAGCCTTTGTCGATATCCGACGGCGCGCGGACGATCCGACGTTCAGCGTTGGATCGCCTCGGCCACTTTCCGGACGGCTTCGAATATCAGATCGAGCTCTGAATCGCTGACGGTCATCGGCAAGGAAAACCCGATGCTGGCGTCGCCCATGGAGGTCGTCGAGAGACCGCCCTCCATACGGGCTCGGACGAGCGCGCTGTTGACGCAGTCGGAGGCGTTGTAGATCACGACCTGCGTGGCCAGGGCAGCGCCGCTCGCGAGCGCGAATGTCGCCGTCGCGGCGAGACGCGCGATCATCTTGCTGGAGAGGTTGCGCATGAAAGTTTCCATACCGTCTGGCTTCATCCTCGGCAGCCGTGAAGCGGTGAAGGAGGCGGTTGCGGCGGGGATCGGCATCGGCATCGTGCTCGATCAGGAGCGAGGTTTCGACCCTCGGCTCAGGGCAATCACCGTCTCTGACTTCGAGATCGTGGCCGGGGAGTATCTCGTTACGCGGCGCGAGACCCGCAGCCTGGGCAGCGTGGCTGCCTTCTCCGCCGTAGCCTCTGTGGTTGCCAAGGAAAGGTCCCGGATCGCCCCCCTTGGCCTATCGGGGACCTGTCGCCCCCTGATGTAACCGAGGGCCCGATCGCGCTCGACAGGGCGCCGGTCCAGCTCTACCGGCGCGCTATAGCCAGCGCCACCCGGGGAACGGCGCGTCTGCGTGGCTGGCCAGCCAGGCGCAAATTGTGGGTCGCGCTGAACCTCTGAGGGCCTCGTCACAAGACGGTCATGAGGCCGGCGGTATGCCAGCCGCCATGCAGCCAACATCAGTTCCAACGCCGGATCGGCCTGCGGCGTCCGTCTCGGCACTCGCCGCGGCGAGCGCCGGCGCGCCTTTGCTCCGCCTACACGATTTCACCGTCTCGATTCGGGGCGACGTGCCGATCGTCCGCGGTATCGAGCTATCCGTCGCCAAAGGCGAAGCGCTCGGCATCGTCGGGGAATCGGGGTGCGGCAAGAGCATCACCTGGCTCGCGGCGCTGCGCCTGCTGGGGCAGGGCGTGACGACAGGCGGGGAAGCCCTGCTCGATGGGCGCGACCTGGCAGGGCTGTCCGAACGCGAACTCGCGCGCATTCGCGGCGGCCGTATCGCGCTGATCTTCCAGGATCCTTCGAGTGCGCTGAACCCCGTGCAGCGCATCGACACGCAGCTGGCCGAGGTGCTGCGCCTGCACCGCGGCCTGACGGGGGAGCCTGCACGCAGGGAAGCCCTGCGCCTTCTCGATCGCGTCGGCATCGCCGATGGCCCGCGGCGGCTGAGGCAATACCCGCATGAGTTCTCCGGCGGCATGAACCAGCGCGTCATGATCGCGCTTGCCCTGGCGGGCGAGCCCGACGTGCTTGTCGCCGACGAACCGACGACGGCGCTCGACGCCACCATCCAGGCGCAGGTGCTCGACCTGATCCGCGACATCCGCCGCGAGACGGGGATGGCACTCATCCTGATCTCGCACGATCTCGGCGTGGTCGGCGATCTCTGCGATCGCATCGCGGTGATGTATGCCGGGCGGATCGTCGAGACGGCGGCAACGCGCGACCTGCTCACGCGTCCGCGTCACCCCTATACGCAGGGTCTGCTCGCGGCCTTGCCGACACTCGACGGCCCACGCCAGCGGCTGACGCCGATCCCCGGAACCGTTCCCGCGCCGACCGCCATTCCGGCAGGATGCGCCTTCGCCCCGCGATGCCCGGCTGCCGCCGAGCGCTGCGGCCGCGCGCTGCCGGAGCTCGTCTTTGCCGGGCAAGACCAGCGGGCGGCGTGCCTGCGACTCGATGAGCTGCCGGTGTCCGGAGATGGCTTGCTTCCCGCCGCGACGTTGCCTCGCCAGACTGAGGTGCCAGCATGACGCCGCTTCTCGACGTTCGCGACCTATCGCGTGAATATCCCGTCTCGACGGCTGGAGGCGAGCGCCGGATCCTGCACGCCGTCGATGGCGTGAGCTTTTCGCTCGAGCGCGGCAGGACGCTCGGCATCGTCGGGGAGTCCGGCTGCGGCAAGTCCACCACCGCGAAGCTGACGCTCGGCCTGCTGCCAGCGACGCGCGGACAGATCACCTTCGAGGGCGCCCCGGTCACGGCGCTGCGAGACCGGGATTGGCGCGCCATGCGTCGGCGGATGCAGATGGTACATCAGGACCCGCTCGCCGCGCTCGATCGCCGTCTGCCGGTGGGGCAGCAGGTCGTCGAGCCTCTGGCCATCCACCGGCTCGAGGACAACGAGAACGCGCGGCGGCAGAAGGCGCTCGCGCTGTTCGACGCGGTCGGCCTCAGGCCGGATCTCTTCGGACGCTATCCGCACGAACTCTCCGGCGGGCAGCGTCAGCGCGTCGTGCTGGCCCGCGCGCTGGTGCTCGACCCGGTGCTGCTCGTCTGCGACGAGCCGATCTCGGCACTCGATGTCTCCGTCGCGGCCCAGGTCATCAACCTCATGCAGGACCTGCAGGCCCGCTTCGGCATGGCCTATCTCTTCATCAGCCATGATCTCAAGGTGGTCCGGCAGACCGCCGACGAGGTTGCGGTGATGTATCTGGGCCGCATCGTCGAGCAAGGGCCGCCGGACGCGCTGTTCCATGCGCCGGCTCATCCCTATACGGAGGCTCTGGTCTCGGCCGTGCCGACACCGTTGCGCGGCACGCAGGGGCGCATCATTCTGAAGGGCGATCCGCCGAATCCCGTCGATCGGCCGCGGGGGTGCGCCTTCCATCCGCGCTGCCCACGTGCGGTGGCCCGTTGCCGGGAGGAGGCGCCGACGCTCAAGGCCGTGGCCGATGGCCGCCTCGCCGCCTGCCATCTGGTCGCCGCCTCACCGGCGGCGGCCGCTGCCTGACCTGATAGCCTTTGCCTGCACCGGAGACGAGATGAGCCGCCCTGACCAGCCGACCACCGACCGCGTCGTCATCGCCGTCTTTGACGGCCTGCGGCCGGACCTCGTCACGCCCGAGCTGACCCCCAACATCATGCGGCTGGTTGCGCGCGGGACATGGTTCCGCCGGGCGCGCAGCGTCTTCCCGTCGGTCACCCGCGTGGCGACGAGCTCGATCGCAGCCGGTGCGCCGCCGATCGTGCATGGCATCGTCGGCAACGCCTTCTATCATCGCGCCGCCATCGCCGACCGCATGTTCGACACGAGCGATGTCGCGATGATCCGCCGTGCGGAGGCCCATCATGACGGCCGCCTGCTCGCCGCCGACACCTTCGGCGACATGCTGGCCCGTGCGGGCAAGCGGCTGGCTGTCGTGCATACCGGCTCGGCCGGTTCCGCGCATTTCATCAATCCGCGCGCCCGCGCCAACGGGCACTGGACCTTCTCCATGCACGGCGCCGGCGCGACGCAGACGCCGGAGGCGGTGGAGCAGGCGATCGAACGGCTCGGCCCTCTGCCGGAGCGCGAGTTGCCGCGGCTGCAGGAGGTCGCCTATGGCGGCCGCGTGATGACGGATCTCGTGTTGCCGGAGCTCCAGCCGGATGTCGCGCTGATCTGGTTCAACGAGCCGGATACCACCTTCCATTATCGGGGCCTGGGATCGCCGGAGGCGATGGCCGGACTGCGCGAGGCGGACAAGGCCTTCGGAACCATTCTCGACTGGGTCGAGGCCCAGCCGGATTCTGAGCGCATCGCGGTGATCGCCGCCTCCGACCATGGCCAGATCTCGACAGGCTCGGTGGAACCGCTGTTCGAGACGGCGCTGCAGGCCGGATTCGATCTCAGTGCGGCGAAGGTGATCGACAGCGCGACGCTGGTCGCGACCGGCGGCATCAGCGGCGAGATCCGTCTGCGCGATGGCGATCGCGGCGAGATCGACCGTATTGCCGCGTGGCTGATGCAGCATCCCGTAGTCGGCCACGTCTTTTCGCCGGACCGCAACGGCGTCGAGGGCGAGGTCGCAGGCACGCTCTCGCTCGCCCTGATGGGCGCTGGCCATGCCGCGCGCCGGCCCGAACTGATGTTCATCCTGAAATCGAGCCTCGACCCGGACCAGTATGGGCTGCCCGGCCTTGGGGCGATGACGCCCGGGGATGTGCCGCTCGGCGGCGGCATGCATGGCGGCATCAATCCGCACGAGTTGAACACCGTGCTGATCCTTGGCGGCAACGAAACCGCTTCGGTTTCGCAGGAGCCGGCTGGGATCATCGATATCGGCCCGACCGTGCTCGGCCTGCTCGGGCTGGCACCGGCAGACAGCATGCTCGGCCGCAACCTCGCGCAGCCGGCGCGGCAGGAGGCGCGCGTCGTGCGGCATTCGGCGGGAGCGGGCGCCTTCGCCCAGCATGTCGATGTCGTCGAGCAGGACGGCCGCCGCTTCATCCTCGGCGGCGGGCAGTAGCCTCTGGCGGTTTTTCAGAGAGCCCCGCCGGCATCCCGGGCTTGAGCCGAGGATCCATGCTGTAGTGCTTCCGATCGAGGTTCAGGCATCGATCCCGGCTCTGCGCTTCGCTCCCGCCGGGATGACCCGCACCTCTCCGGAAAAGTAAAAAAAAGGCGGCCCACGGCCGCCTTTTCCAATCTTGGGTTGCAGACCGAAGCCTCAGGCCTTGGCGAAGCTGAGATTGTCCGGGCGCAGATCCATGAAATAGAAGGTCGTCGGCCGCCAGCCGATCGACTTCTTGATCGCGTAGGCCTCGCTCGGCTGGTACAGGATCGTCGCCGGGGCTTCGTCCTCCCAGCTGTCGAGCATCTCGGTGAAGAGCGCCTTGCGCTTGGCCGGATCGACCTCCGCCTCCAGCGCCGTGCCGGCCTTGTTGAAGGCCTGCGCCGAGGTCCAGAACTTCGAGACCTGGGCTTCGCCGGCCGGACCCCAGGCGACCCAGATCGAGCCCAACGGATCGGGCAGGCGGGTCGAGTTCGACCAGTTGAAGATCTGCACGCCGGGGCCGCGCAGCTGCGCGGAATTCTCGACGACCTGCAGGGAGGCATTGACGCCGACGGCCTTCCACTGCTCGACCAGGATCTGCGCCGCCTCCAGCGCGTTGGTGTAGTAGTTGGCCTGGGTGCGGTAGACGACCGGCTCGCCCTTGTAACCGGCTTCCTTCAGCAGAGCCTTCGCCTTCGCCGGGTCGTAAGGCAGCTTGCGGCCCTCGACGAACATCTGGCCGTATTCCGGGAAGTTGTGGCTGGCCGGAACCTGGGCCGTGCCTTGCCAGAGCGTGTCGACCAGCTTCTGGCGGTCGATCGCGTAGCAGAGCGCCTGCCGGACGCGCTTGTCCGCGAGGACCTTGTCCTGCTCGTTGAAGGCGAGCACGTGGACATTGGCCAGCACGACCGAGCGCACGTCGATGTCCTTGTAGCCGCCGACGACGCCCATCTGATCGGGCGGGATATTGGTGATGAGATCGTAATCGCCCGCGACCAGGCCGGCGACGCGGGCAGCGAGTTCAGGCACGCGCTTGAAGGTGACGCGCTTCGCCGTGGGCTTGCCCATGAAATAGTCGTCGAAGGCTTCGAGAACCGTCGCATCCGCCGCCGAGTGCGAGACGACGCGATAGGGCCCGGTCGCGACAGGCTTGCGCGAATAGGCCTCGAAGCCCATGGCTTCATAGGCGCGCTTGTTGACGATCCAGGCGCACCAGGATGCCAGGCGCTGCTCCAGCAGCACATCGGCAACCTTCGTCCTGAAGCGGACGCTGTAGCGGTCGATCGGCTCGACGCTGGCGAGAATTCCGAAATACGGCTTGCCGCCGGGGATCTGCGCCTTGTCGCCCCAGAGGCGGCCTTCGCGGAAGGTGTAGGCCACGTCTTCCGAGGTCAGCTCGTCGCCATTGTGGAACTTGACGCCCTGGCGCAGCGTGACGACCAGCTCCTGCGGAGAAACGCGTTCCCACTTCGTCGCGAGATGCGGCTTCAGCTCCGAGCCGCCGCCATCGGCTGCGCCCAGGAAGTCGCGGCGGATCAGCGTGTCGAAGATCGAATAGGTGACGCGGGTACCGACATTGGAGAGCTCGCGAGCCGGCTCGAGCGTGGCCGGCAGGTCGGCGACGGCGACGGTGAAGTTCGGCCGGGTATCGCCGGCAGCGAACGCCAGCGGCGCGGCGAGCAGGACCGGGGTGGCGGCCGCACCTTCCAGGAAACGGCGGCGGGAGATCGTCATCATTGAGCCTTCTCGTGTCGAGCTGTTGCGGCGCGCGGATCGGAGCGGCGCGCCGGTCCCGCTGCCTTGACTCAGCTTGGCGACAGGGCCGTGACAGCGCGCGAGGCAATGAGTTGGCGTGGATCGTCGAGCATGACCGCGTCCGGGCGCAACGCGGTGACCCGGCGGATGCCGTCGGCATCGATGCGCCCGACCGGGAAGGGCGGGTAGCCCGGCAGGGCGACCGAGCGCGGTTGACCGACCATGATCACCGACCGCATGCCGGCAGTGCGGATGGACGCCATCCGCTCCTCGGTCGCATCGGCCTGCCAGAGCCGGAACCAGGCCGCTCCGGCCTTCTTTGCTTCGGCCGTCGCATCGGGGTCGGTCGCAAAGGCGAGCAGTGCGACATTCGGCGAAAGCCGGCGCGCTGCCGACAGGAGAGCGCTGTCGCGGAGGCCCAATACGCAGCGCTGCAGCGCCTCTTTCGCGGTGAGCACGGCCAGGATGGGCGGCAGGATCGCCACGTCCAGCAGCTTGACGTCGAGCAGCAGGCCGAGCGGAGCCGATGCGGAGATCGCCTCGTCGAGTGTCAGCAAGTCCGGCAACATCGCGCGCAGGGTAGCAAGGTCGGTGTCCGCGACCGGGCGGCTGTCGCCCGCGAGCCGCGTCAGATCGGCGTCGTGCAGGCAGGCCAGCTCCCCGTCGGCCGTCAGGCGCAGATCGGTCTCGACCATCGCCGCGCCCGCCGCCGCAGCAGCGCGGAAGGCTTCAGCCGTGTTCTCCGGTCCGAGCAGGGCGCCGCCGCGATGCGCGATAGCCAGCGGATGAGACGCGCCGAGATTTGCGATCGCCATGCTCAATGCCTGTCGCTCGTCGGGTCGAAGCGATCGCGCAGCCAGTCGCCGAACACGCTCATGGAGAGCGTCGTGAAGAAGATCACCAGCCCGGGAAAGACCGCGATCCACCAGGCGTTGAGCAGATAGCGGCGCCCTTCGCCGAGCATCAGCCCGAGAGAGGTGCCAGGCGGCTGCACGCCGAGCCCAAGGAAGGAGAGGGAGGTTTCGAGCAGGATCGTGCCGGGGAAGTTCAGCGTCGCCTGGACCACCAGCGCCGCCGCGATGTTGGGCAGGAGATGGCGCAGGATGACCCGGGAGGGCTCCGCGCCCAAGGCTTCGATGGCGTTGATGTAGTCGCTTTCCTGCTCGGAGACCACGAGCCCGCGCGCGAGCCGCGTGTAGCGGTCCCAGCCGTCGATGCTGACCAGGATGATGAACAGGACGATGTTGTTGCCGAAGAAGGCGAGCATCGTCAGCGCGAGAAACAGCGCGGGGATCGCGGCCTGCGCATCGACCAGCATCATGATGGCCTGGTCGGCGAAGCCCCGCAGGCGCGCCGCCACGAAGCCGAGGAAGGTGCCGACGACCGCGCCGATCAGCGTGCCCATCACTGCGATCAAAATCGAGCTGCGGACGGCGAAGATCATGCGGCTGAGAATGTCGCGGCCGAGTTGATCGGTGCCGAGCCAGTATATCGTGCCGCCGGCTTCCGTCAGAGGCGGCTTCAGCCGCGCGGCGAGGTTCTGTGCGGTGTAGGGCAGCGGGGCCAGCCAGTCGGCCAGCAGCGCCACGACGACGATGAAGAGCAGGAAACCGGCCGAGAGCCTTACCACCGGCGACATCGCATTCTTGCGGGCACGGGTGGCAGGAGCCGGAGCGGCGGGAAGGTCGAGAGCTGTCATCAGGCCGGCTTGCCCATGGCGCGAGAGAAGCCGCCGAGCCGCGGATCGATCAGGATGTGCACGATGTCGACGAGGAGATTGGCGCCGACCATGATCACCGTCACCGTGAAGATCACGGCCTGGACGACGGCGAGATCCCGCGTCGAGACCGAGTCGACCAGCAACCGCCCGATGCCGGGCCAGGCGAAGATGGTCTCCACAACCGCGCTCCCGGCGAGGATGTGACCGATCTCGATGCCGATGAACATCAAAAGCGGCACCGCCGCATTGGGCAGGGCATGCCGGATGATCACAGCGAGCGGCATCACGCCTCGCCCGCGCGCGGCCCGGATATAGGGCTTGCCGAGCACTTCCAGCGTCGCGGTGCGAGCGAAGCGTGCCAAGCGGCCGGCGAGAGGCAGGCCGAGCGTCACGGCCGGCAAGATGAGGTGCCAGAGGCTCTCCGAGCCGGCCGAAGGCAGCACACGCAGCTTCAGCGCGAAGAGCAGGATCAGGAGGATGCCGAGGAAGAAAACCGGGATCGCATAGCCGAATACCGCGACCGCCATGGCCAGTCGGTCCGCGGCGCGGTTGTGGCGGAGCGCCGCGAGGATGCCCAGCGGCAGGCCGACGACGAGCGCGAGCATCAGGGCCGAGGCGCCGAGCAGGAGGGTCTTCGGCAGGGCTTCCATAACGGCCGCGAAGGCGGCTCGATCGTCGGCGAAGGACAGGCCGAAATCGCCCCGGACGGCACTGGCGATATAGCGCAGATACTGCTCGGCCAGCGGCCGGTCGAGGCCCCACAGCTCGCGATAGTAGGCCCGGACGTCCGGTGGCGTGTCGATCGACAGCATGATGTCGGCGGGATCACCCGCCAGACGCAGCGCGATGAAAACGGCCGACACGCAGATCGTCACGGTCAGGAGGGCACGCAACAGGCGGAGAGAAAGAAAACGGAACATCAGACTCGGCAGCAGCTTGCAGAACCGTGGTTCTGCAAGCTGCTCCACGACAGATTGATGACGAACCTTTGTCGCGCACGCTTTCCGCCGCGATGACCGGATCGAGACTGGGCTCGCGCACTGTCTCCGTATGTCCTCTTTCCCTCCCCCTGCTTAGGGTTCGGCTCATAGCCAGTTGCTGACGGTTGCGGCAATGCAGACGGCGGCGAGGCGGTCGTATCGCCGCCCCGATGCATCTCTGCTCGTCAGAAGTAGCGCACTTCCTCGGCCTCGACGCTCAGCGGATCTTTGCCACGCTTCGTCAGCCATGAATAAACCGGCGGCACACGATCGGCGATCGATTCAATGTGGATATCGATCAGGCACGGCCCGTCGGTGTAGGCGAAGGCCTTGGCCAGCGCCGCGTCGAGTTCCTCGGAGTTCGTCGCCGTCCAGGCTTTCACATCGAAGGCCTCGGCGATGGCTTGTCCGCGCGGAGGCGTAAAATCGACGCCGAAGCACTGGTTATGACCTTTCAGCCGATGCAGGCCCTTGATCCATCCGAAGGTGCCGTTGTTGAACAGCAAAAGGATGGCTGGAACCTGTAGCCGGACCAGCGTCTCCAATTCGCCGACCGACATCCCGAATGAGCCATCGCCGAACATGCCGATGGGCCTGCGCTCCTTGTCCGCGAACCAAGCGCCGACAGTTGCGGGCAGCGCCGAACCGAGGCCGCCGAAGGCGCGCGGGATGGCGAAGCGCGTCCTGCGATCCTTGAGCTTGAGAAAGCGCGTCATGTGAGGCGTTGGCGTACCCGCGTCCGAGTAGATGTGAGCGGGCTTGCCGTAGAGCTCCAGAGCCTCATTGAAGCAGCGCACCGCCCGTTCCGGCCGCAGAGGCGTCGCCTCCGAGCTTAGCAGGGTTTCGGCGTTCGCCCAGAAATTCGCGCGCAGCTCGTTGAGTTCATCCACCCACTCCTGCGTCCTGCCGGCGTCATTGTTGGGGGGAGCCATGTCGATCAGGCGTCGCAGGACGAGGCTCGCATCGCCCTGGACGGACACCACGTTCTCATAGTTGTTCGCCATGATCTCGGGATCGATGTCGATCTGGGCGACGCGCTTGTTCAGGGTGATCTTGGGGAAGGTCCAGCCGATGGTGACGACCGAGCCCATTCGGGAGCCTACGAAGAGCACGAAGTCGGCATGTTCCAGGGCCCAATTGGCATGCGGGTGGAAGCCGTTGTCGCCGATGACGCCGACCGCGAGTCGATGGTCGTCAGGCATGGTTCCCTGTCCGGTCATCGTTGTGCAGACCGGAATGTTCAGGCGTTCCGCCAACGCGGTGACTTCCGCGCCGGCGCAGGAGCGATTGACCCCGCCGCCCGAGACGATCAGCGGCCGCTTGCTGGTGGTCAGCTGAGCAAGCAGCGTGTCGAGCTTCTCCGGGGCAGGGAGCGTCGGATAGGCTGGAAACTCCATGCATTCCGCCTCGACATGCATGGAGATGCGAGCCGGATCGACCTCGGCCAGGAGCATATCCTCCGGGATCTGCAGGTGAACGGCGCCGGGCTTGCCGGAGCAGGCGACGCGGAACGCGCGGCGGATGATCTCAGGCAGCTTCTCCGCCGACTTCACCTGCACGGACATCTTGGTGATCGGCTCGAAAAGCCGAGCGCAATCGAGCTCGGTCAGGACGCCGCGACCTTCGCCCGGCAGGGGAATGTCGATCGTCAGAAGAATGACCGGGACCGAGGAGGCGTTGGATTCGGCGACCGGGGGCAGCGAATACATGGCGCCGGCGCCCGACGGGCACTCGAAGACACCCGGCTTCTTGGTGAAGCGGCCATAGGCATCGGCCATGTAGCCTGCCGAACGCTCGTCGCGCGCCATGACATGGCGAATGCGGCCCTCGTGCTGTTGCAGCGCTTCGTAGAACGGCACGTTCGTGTCGCCCGGCACGCCGAAGACCACCTCGACGCCATAGCCGATCAGCATCTCCACGAGGATATCTGCGCCACGCATTTCCGATTTCTCCTTCAATGTCTTGCAATGTCTTGGCTATCGACGGGGCCGTTGAGCCCGGAAGCGGACGGCCTGTTTCGTATTCGGGAGCCGCGTGCCCGGAACGGCGGCTTTGCCCGAGATGCCGCAGCCGACGATGCCGGCCCTCATGGCTCGATCCGTCCGAGCCCGAAGCGCCGGGGCGAATACGGGTCGATGTCGAAGGCGCCGGGGAGCCCCGCCAGATGCTCGGCCACGATGCGTCCGGTCACCGGGCCCGAGGCAAAGCCGACATGACCATGCCCGAAGGCGTAGAAGACGTTTGGGGATCGCGTGGATCTCCCGATGACCGGAAGGCCGTCTGGCGTCGATGGGCGATGCCCCATCCATTTGTCGACGCTCAGCTCCTGCATCCGGGTCAGCGCAGGGTAGGTCCTGCGGGCATGGCCGATCAGGATATCGACGCGGCTCCAGTTCGGGGGCGTATCGACCGATGCCAGCTCGACCTGGCCGGAAAGGCGCAGGCCCGCCAGCGTCGGCGTGTTCGCCATCTTGCCGTCGCTCGGCATGACCGGGTGGCGCGGTCCTCCCGCGTTCAGGGGAATGACGCCGTGATAGCCCCGCTCGCTTTCGAGCGGAATGTTATCGCCGGCACCGCTCGCCAGCCTTTTCGACCATGCCCCGGCCGCGATGACCGCCTGGTCGCATTTGATCAAGCCGACATCGGTTTGGACGCCGACAAGCCGCTCCCCGTCGAATACAAATCCGTTCGCCTTGGCGCGGATCGCCTTTGCGCCCTGCGCGCAAGCGGTTTCGACGATCTTGGAGACGTAAGCTGCAGGATCCAGGCAATGAGCGCCGTCCTCGGCGAGGATCCCGAACGTGTAGTGCTGATCGAGGCCAGGCTCCCGGTTGGCTAGCGCGCTGGCGTCAAGTTCTCGCCATCGCAGGCCGGTCATCCGCCGCAGATGCCAGGACAGGGCCTCAGCTTCGAACGCGCTCCGGTCGGGATAGGCATAGAGCAGCCCTTCGCGGCGGATCAGATCCGGCACGCCGATCTCCTGGCTCAACGCTCGGTGACGTGCGGGGCTGTCATGAAGCAAATGGCTCAGCGCGCGGGCGGTTGCCTCGACGCGCGGCATGGAGGAGCCCGCCCACAGGAAACGAATCAGCCACGGCACGAGACGCGGAAAATGGCGCCATCGAATGACGAGGGGGCCCTTCGGGTTCAGCAGATATCCCGGGATCTTTTTCCAGAGGCCGGGCATCGACATCGGGACGACCGATGCCGGGCTGATCCAGCAGCCATGGCCATAGCTTGCGGACTGCCTGCCCGCCGGCTCGCCGGTGTCGATCAGAGTTACGGCATGGCCTGCGCGCACGAGTTCCAGTGCACTGCAGGCGCCAATGATGCCGCTGCCGATGACCAATGTGTGCGTTCTGGCGGCGCTGGGCATGGCCATTTCCCCCGGCATTTGGGCAAGAGTTCTCGTCTCCGTCACGGCAGGACCGTGAGCGGCAAGGAAAAGCGGCGGTGTTTTCAGTCGGGCGTCAGCGCTCTGCGAGAACGCGCGCGTTCGATCTCAGCGAGCGCTCGGACACGCGAATTCCCAGACCCGGTCCATCGGGCACGACGACTTCGCCGTTGCGGTTCTGGATCTTCTCCTCGAGCACGTCTTCGGTGAGGACATGGTGAGGCATGTAGAATTCGCAGCCGAGCGAAATGCCTGGTGTCGCCGCGATGAACTGTGTTCCGGCCGCGAGCGCGACCCCGCCCTCGTACAGCGTTCCACCGTAGCCGGGGATGCTGGCGAGATCCGCCAGCGCCATCAGCGCCTGTGCGTTGAGCATGCCGCCGGTTTTCATCAGTTTAACCGAGATGGCGTCGGCTGCCTGCAGCCTGATGATCTCCTGCAAGTCGCGCGCGTCGAAGCAGCTCTCGTCGGCCAGGATCGGGGTGTCCAGGTCCGCAGTAAAAGACGCCATGGCCGCCAGGCAATCTCGTGGGACCGGCTGCTCGATGAAGGTCAGCTTGAACTGATCGACGTCACGTAGCTTCTTGATCGCGCCGAATGGCTGCAGGGCCTGATTGTAATCGATGCGCAGATCGATCCGGTCGCCGAAGGCGTTCCGCATCGCTTCGAGGTGCGCCACGTCCTCCTGATGGGTTTTCACCCCGGTCTTCACCTTGAAGATCCGGTTGCCCTGCGGAACCATCTCTTCCATTCGCCGCATGTCCGCGTCGAAGTCTGGATCGGCGATGGAGAAGGAGAGGGGGATGGTGTCACGAACGCGGCCGCCTAGCAGATCGGCGATCGAGAGCCCCGACGATTGCCCGAGAATGTCGAACATTGCGGTTTCGATCGCGAGCTTGGCCTCGCCATGGCCGACGAGAGCCTTCTTCATCTGCAGTGTCAGTGCGCGGATCCGGTCGACCCGGGCGCCGATGACAAGCGGACGCAGATAGATGTCGATGGCCGCAACGGCGGCCTCGGCCGTTCCAGTGAACACTTCCCACGGCGCCGCCTCGCCCCATCCGACGATGCCGGATGAAGAGGTCAACTCGACCAGGACACGCTTCACCGTGCCCTTGACGTCGCCGACACCCTGTTGCCTCGCCATCTTGATCGGGCTTTCGATCAGAAAGACGCGGAGATTGCTGATTGTTTCCATGGTATCGAACTCTTCTCTAGGCACTTACCGGGGCGCCGCGCCCTTATGGAAATGGCTCAGGAACGTCTTCGTCGCGTCCATCTTGGGTGTGTCGATCACGTCGCGGGCCGGCCCCTCTTCCACGACATAGCCGTCGCGCATGAAGACCACGCGGTCCGCGACGTCGCGCGCAAAGGTGATTTCGTGGGTGACGATCACCATCGTCATCCCGTCGGCGGCAAGCTTCTGGATCGCCTGCAGGACTTCGCCGACCAGTTCCGGATCGAGAGCCGAGGTCGCCTCGTCGAACAGCATGACTTCCGGCTCCATGGCCAGCGCCCGGGCGATCGCGACGCGCTGCTTCTGGCCGCCCGACAGCGTGTCGGGCATCTGGGAAGCGCGGTCAGCAAGCCCGACCTTTTCGAGCTGAGCCATCGCACGGTCGGTCGCCGTCTTCCTGTCCAATCCCTTCACATGGATGGGAGCCTCGATGACGTTCCCCAGGACCGACATGTGCGGGAACAGATTGAAGCTCTGGAACACCATCCCGGTACGGGAGCGGAACGCGGCAAGCGGTTTTGCTTTCGGTTCCTGAACCGATTTGCCGAACTGGAAGCTGGTTTGCCCGACGCGAATGGTTCCGTCATCAGGCACCACCAGCAGGTTGATGCACCTCAGAAGTGTTGACTTGCCCGACCCGGATGGTCCCAGCAAGGCGACGACGCCGCCCTGCTGGACCTGAAGATTGATGTCCTTCAGGACCTCGAGCTGGCCGAAACGCTTCCGCAGTTTCGAGATCTCGATCATTGGCGATGTCGCTGTCATCGGGCTGCTCCCAACCGGCGTTCGCGGTGGCGCACATACAGCGTCAGGGGGAAGAGGATCATGAAATAGGCGACCGCCACGGCTGTGTAGGTTTCCAGCGGGCGGAAGCTGTCATGGGCCGCGATCTGGCCCTGGTAGACCAGGTCCGGAACAGCGAGAACGGACACCAGGGACGTGTTCTTGAACTGAAGAATCGACTGGTTCATCAGCGCCGGGAGCATCCGGCGCAGCGCCTGCGGCAGGATAATGCGGCGCATCGCCAGCGCCGGTGTCATTCCCAACGCCGAAGCCGCTTCGGATTGGCCGGAATCGATCGACACGATGCCGCCGCGGATGATCTCGGCGTAGAACGAGCCGCCGTAGCAGGATAGAGCGAGAAGCGAGGCGGTAATCGGGGTCATCTCGATGCCCGCGATCATCGGCAGCGCATAATAGCACCAGATCAGCTGCACCAGGACCGGGGTGCAGCGAAAGATCTCGATGAAGCCGAGGGCGATCCCGCGCAGAATCTTGAAGCGGGACAGGAGGCAGATGGCCGCGGTCATGCCGATGACCAAGCCACCGGCGATCGTCGCGGCTGTGAAAGCCACAGTCACGCCCAGACCCTGCAGGAGCAACCAGCGGTAGCCCCACAGGATGGAGAAATCCCATTCATACATGGTGGTGAGTTCCCGTGCTCGAAACCGGATATGGAGGGGCCGAGGCCCCGCCATATGAGATCATCAGATTTCGAAGCCGGGGGGGAAGTCGCTCTCTTTGACGCCGACGAGCTCCATGTTCTTCACGACGGCGTTCTTGATGAAGCCGCTGGCGCGCTCCTTGCTGATCCAGCCGTCGACGAATTCACGCCAGGATTGATCCGCCTCTCGCCGGAAGCCCGCATTCGAAGTGGTGAAGTCGGCAGGCGTCGGCATGACGATCTCGCCGAGCGCGGCGTTCTTGGCCCGCAGCGAGAGCGAGAGGATCAGAACCAGGCACTGTGCATCGACGCGGCCAGCCTGCAGCGCGGCGGTGGCGTCGCTAGCCGTCTTCAACCGTGAAATCTGGGACTGCGGCGCGAGGCGGGTGACGGCAGCGTCGTGTGAAGAACCCGCGTCGACCGCGATCCGCATCTCCGGCTTGTTGAAGTCGTCCCAGGTCTTCGCTCCCAGCCCCTTCTTGGTGACCATGGTGAAGGCGTTCTTGAAGACGGGACCGGAGAAATCGATGACCTTCTGCCGTTCCGGTGTGGGGTTGAGGCCGAAGAAGACGTCGATCTTGTCGGCCTGGAGATCGAGCACCGAGTTGCCCCAGGTCGTCTCGAGGATCGTCATCTTGACCCCGAGATCGTCTGCGAGCTTCTTGCAGATGTCGATGTAGAACCCGCGCCAACTGCCGTCGGTCACCATCTTCTGATAATAGGGAGCACCGTCGGCAACGGCTCCGATACGCAGGGTCCCCGAGGACTTGACCCGCTCGAGAGAGCCAGCCGCGAGAGCGCCTTTGCCGGTGTAAAGACCTGCTGCAGCGGAAACCGCGCCCAAGCCCATGAGCTTGTTGAATTCGCGCCTGTCCATACTCTTCCCCTCTCAATCTTCGTTTGGTGGCTCTGATTGTGCGCAACGGAGCTGGTCTCTGTTCCCCTCGGATCAGACGCTCGCGCTTTTGTTTTTGAGCCGGACGGATCGAGTGTGACCGAGCCCCGGGCGAAACAAAAACGTTGAAAATTTCGTCTAGGATGAGTTTTAATCATGGTCGCCGCCGGGGTTCTAATGAGACGATATCTGCCATCGTTGTCAGCATTGCATGCGTTTGAGGCGGCAGCGCGATTCATGAATTTCACCAAGGCGGCGGAGGACCTGGGCCTCACGCAGAGTGGCATCAGCAGGCAGATCCACAATCTCGAGAAGTTCCTCGGCGTACCGTTGTTTCACCGAACAGGGCCGCGTCTGGTCCTCACGGAAGTCGGCGCGAATTATTACCGGGACCTCGCGCTGACGCTGGACAAGCTCCAGGAAATCACGATCGACGCCGTGCGGGGGCGTTCCGTCGATAGCTCCCTCATGATCGGGACCCATCCTACGCTGGGCGCGCGTTGGCTGCCGAGACGGATTGAAACATTCATCCGTGCGCATTCAGACATTCCGGTGGAAGTAACCCTCGCGTCTGCCGATCTGGACTTTGAAACCACGCGTCTCGACGTTGCCATCCTGCGAGGGGTGGGAACTTGGTTGAACGCAAGATCGGTTGAATTATTTGCTGAAGAGATCGCCGTGGTGACCTCACCTAAATTGGTGAATCTCGGAACGAAGCTCGAAAACGGCGATTTCGCGAAATTCCCAATGCTGCAGAACGCGAGCCGCCCCAGTATGTGGCTGCATTGGTTGCGCCTGTCAGGGCTCAACTATCAGGGTCGAATTCAGGGAACTCGTTTCGCGCACACCGAGATGCTCATCAACGCCGCGGTTCAGGGCATAGGTATCGCCATCGTGCCCGTTTGCTACATCGAAGCGGAACTCGCGCGGAACGAACTCCACATGCCCTTTGGGCCGCCAATTCTGTCCGGCGACTCCTATTATGCGGTCTACCCTGAACGAAAGGCGCAGCTGCCAAGCGTTGTGGCATTCCGCGGGTGGGTCACACGGGAGACGCGAACCTATCGAAAGCTAAAGGCCCAGTAGCGCGCGTCATATCCGGCATGCAGATCGCCGCGAAGGTCTGTTGAGGCTTGCGGCCTCGGTGAGCGAGCGTTCGCCCAGCGCCCAAGCCCGCCGGATAGCCGTTCAATTCCGTCGGCCGAGCGCCAGACGCAAACGGGCTTGCACCCTTGGCTGTCTGGATCGCCTCAGCCGTCGTCATGATGGGCCTGGTGACATTGCCTCGCCGCACCGCGGTGTCGTGCTCCAGCTTGTCGATCGCCGGGAACGCGAGCCGGTTGGCTTGGGCGTGAACCCGCCCGCCTCCGCTGCGGGCCGCTGGTCTCAGCCTCGATAGCGCAAGGCATCGACCAGCAGGGAGAAGGCGGCCGATGGCTGGCGGCGGCTCGGATAATAGAGATGGTATCCCGAGAAGGGTGGACACCAGTCGTCCAGGACGCGGATCAGCCTGCCGTCGGCCAGTTCCTCCTGCACCCTGTCTTCCATGACGAAGCCCAGGCCGAAACCGCTCGTGGCGGCGCGAACGATCATGTTGACATCGTTGAAGGCGAGTTGCCCCTCGACGCGGACGCGCAGTTCCCGGCCGCCTTTCTCCAGCTCCCAGGGATAGAGCGCCCCGGAGCTCTGAAGACGCAAATTGATGCACTGGTGATTGGCGAGATCATGCGGCGTCTGCGGGATCGGCCTCGTAGCGAAATATGAGGGAGCCCCGACGACGATCATTCGTACGTCGGGACTGATCGGGACCGCGATCATGTCCTTGGCGACGGCTTCGCCCAGCCGCACGCCCGCATCGAACCGCTCGCTGACGATATCGCGCAGTGCTGAATCGATGCTGATCTCGACATGGACGTCGGGATAGTCCGGCAGGAGCCTCTCAAGCGCCGGCCACAGGATCGTCACGGCAGCATGTTCGGCGGCGGTGATCCGGATCGCGCCCGCGGGCCTGTCGCGCAGGTCCCGGATCGAGGCGAGCTCGGAGCCGATGCTGTCGAAAGCCGGCCGCAACGTGCCGAGGAGCCGTTCCCCGGCATGGGTCGCCGCGACGCTGCGTGTCGTTCGGGTCAGCAGCCGGACGCCGAGGCGCGTTTCGAGACGCCGGATCGTGTGGCTGAGGGAGGATTGCGAGGTGCTGAGGCGGGCGGCAGCCCGGGTGAAACTCTGTTCCTCTGCGACGACCAGGAAGGCGTTGAGGTCGACCAGCTCTTCGCGTCGCATTCATGATCTCCGGATATAACCGCATGCAGCTTATAGCGGATAATCATCGCAATGATCTCAAGATAGCGTGTGATGCAACGGGTGCGGGGGGGCGCCTCGAACGCCAGGATTTCGCGCATGAACACCGGCCGCAGCGTCGCCTGTGCCGCAAGAGGCGATGTCTCGGGTCGATACACCGGAGAGGTCCGCATCGTCGCGCCATTTGGGCGGGACGGCAGCCCTCGGGGGGCGACATTCGCATTCCATCCAAGAACACGGACGGCCCGGCATACCCATTCGATGGGGCGGACGCTGCTTGTGGCGAAGGGCCTCGGCCGCTTGCCGCGCGCCGGCGGGCAGATCAAGCCGATGCGGCCCGGCGACCTCATCTGGCTCGAGCCCGGCCGGAAGCAATGGCACGGCGCCGCGCCGGATCAGCCGCTCAGGCTGATCGCGCTCGCACGTCCCGATCCGGAAGCGCAGATCGTCTGGATGGAGCATGTCCGCGACGACGAGTACTGCCCGCCCGAACCCGCCAGGGAGAGCAATGATGAGTGATGTGAATGTCGTTATTGGCGCCGGTTCGATCGGCATTGCCATCGCGCGGCGGGTGAGCGCAGGCAAGCACGTCGTGCTGGCGGATCTTCGCCAGGAAAATGCCGACGCCGCGGCCGCAGTTCTGCGGGATGCCGGATTTGAGGTCAGTACGGCAACGGTCGATGTATCTTCGCGGCTTTCCGTCCAGGGGCTTGTCGCGTTCGCCGCGGCTCGCGGCAACATCGCCGGCGTCATCCACGCGGCGGGCGTTTCGCCATCGCAGGCCTCGCCGGCGACGATCCTTGCGGTCGATCTCTACGGCACGGCTGTCGTCCTCGATGAGTTTGGCAACGTCATTGCAAAGGGCGCCGCCGGTGTCGTGATCGCATCCCAGTCCGGCCACCGGTTGGGTGCGCTGACGGCGGAGGAGAACGCCGCGCTGGCCACGACGCCGGCGGACGAGCTGCTTTCGCTGCCGATGCTTCAGCCGGACCGGGTGAGGGATTCGCTTCACGCCTATCAGTTGTCCAAGCGCGGCAATTCCCTGCGCGTCATGTCCGAGGCCGTTCGCTGGGGGCGCCGTGGAGCGCGCGTCAACACGATCAGCCCGGGCATCGTCATTACGCCTCTCGCGAGGGACGAACTCACCGGCCCGCGCGGCGAGGGCTATCGGCGGATGATCGAACTATGCCCGGTCGGGCGCGCCGCAACACCGGACGAGGTCGCGCACCTCGGAGCGCTGCTTATGGGGCCGGACGGCGCCTTCATCACCGGCAGCGACTTCCTCATGGATGGAGGTGTGACCGCTGCCTACTGGTACGGCGAACTCGCACCGAAATCGATAGAACAGCAAGGAATAGAGTCATGAGAAAGCGCGTTCTGGGAAAGAGTGGACTTGAAGTCTCGGCGATCGGCCTGGGATGCATGGGCATCAGCCAGTCATACGGTGCGCCGTTGCTCTCGGCCGATGCGGTGAAATTGATCCGTGGTGCCTTCGAGCGCGGCATCACATTCTTTGATACCGCTGAAGTCTACGGGCCCTACAAGAACGAAGAGGTTGTTGGCGAAGCCCTTCAACCCATCCGCGACCGGGTCGTTGTCGCGACCAAGTTCGGCTTCGATATCGAAGGCGGTGGTGCAATGGACAGCAGCCCGCGGCGCATCCGCGCCGCCGTGGAAGGCTCGCTGAAGCGCCTGCGGACCGATCGGATCGACTTGCTGTATCAGCACCGGGTCGATCCCAACGTGCCCATGGAAGATGTTGCCGGCACGGTCAGGGAGCTGATCGCGCAAGGCAAGGTTCTGCATTTCGGACTTTCGGAAGCGGGCGTGAAGAACATCCGCCGCGCTCATGCGGTCCAGCCCGTCACGGCGCTTCAAAGCGAGTATTCGCTGTGGTGGCGCGAGCCCGAGGAGCAGATTCTTCCGGTCCTGGAGGAGCTCGGGATCGGCTTCGTGCCGTTCAGTCCGCTTGGGAAGGGCTTTCTCACAGGGACGGTGAGCGCGAACGCGACCTTCGGGAAGGACGACTACCGCAGCACGGTGCCACGCTTCACGCAGAAAAACCTGTCGGCCAATCAAGCGTTGGTCGACGCTGTCGGCCGCCTCGCACAGGACAAGAAGGTCACGCCTGCGCAGCTCGCGCTTGCCTGGGTGCTCTCTCGGAAACCATGGATCGTCCCCATTCCGGGCACGACCAAGCTCCATCGTGCGGAAGAGAATATCGGCGCGGCGGCCGTCGAGCTTTCCGCCGGCGATCTCGCTGCCATCGATGATGCACTGTCGGGCATCGCCGTCCATGGCGAGCGCTATTCGCCCAGTCATCAGGCGCGGATCGACCGATGATCGGTGCCTCCCGGGAAGCGGCGAAGCTGCTGGTGCTGGGGGCGAACGGGCAGCTTGCCCTCAACACCAAGCGCGTCCTCCTGGAGCAAAGCGGCGTACAGCTCACCCTCAACCTTCGGCGTGCGAACCGCCGCAACGACCGCCCCCTCGCGGGTGCCGATCGTCGAAGGCGACGTGCCTGACAGGGCAGCCCTGCGTTTGGCGATGCAGGGCGGGGATGTCGTCGATGCGAGGCGACCGGGAGCGCCGCACCCTTGAAAGAGTGGCCGCCTGGCTGGGAGGCCTCGCCCGAGGTACAGTACAGGCCACCTCGCGCTGCTCGTCTCGCGCGCTCTCACCCTGACCGCCGGCACCGCGCTTGCGCACCGCCAATCGTTGGACGCGAAACCAAACAAGAGGACTCAAACATGCTTGGAACAATGCTCTACGGCCCAGGCGACGTTCGTTTCGAGGACCGCCCTGAACCCCGTATCGAGAAGCCGACCGATGCCATCATCAAGCTCTCGGCCACCTGCGTCTGCGGCTCTGACCTTTGGCCCTTCCGAGGTGCAAATGCCGTCACCGAGCCGCAGGCCATGGGCCATGAATATTGCGGCGTGGTCGTCGAGATCGGCAGTGCGGTCAAAAACGTCGGGCCCGGCCAGTTCGTCGTCGGATCCTTCTGCCTCTCGGACAATACCTGCCCTCATTGTCGTTTGGGCTTCCAGTCTTCATGCGAACAGCGCGAGTTCATGACGGGCGCCCAGGCGCCTTATGCGCGGGTTCCCCTTGCGGACGGCACATTGGTGCCAACTGACGCGCAGCCTGATGATGACCTCATTCCGAGCCTTCTCGCGGCTTCAGACGTACTGGGGACCGGTTGGTACGCCGCGGATGCAGCGCGCGTTCAGCCTGGATCGACGGCTGTCGTGGTCGGCGACGGAGCCGTCGGGCTTATGGGTGTGCTCGCCGCGAAGCAGATGGGGGCTGGCCGGATCATCATCATGAGCCGCCATAAGGCGCGCCAGGAGCTCGCCCTTGAATACGGCGCAACCGACATCGTTGCGGAGCGCGATGAAGAGGGAATAGCGCGCATCAAGGAACTGACCAATCGTGTCGGCGCCGATTCCGTCCTGGAGTGCGTCGGCACGCAGCAGTCGATGAACCAGGCGCTCCAGGTCGCTCGCCCGGGCTCGATGATCGGCTATGTCGGTGTGCCGCATGGTGTTCAGTTTGATGGCCAATCACTGTTCTTCTCGCAGGTCGGCATGCTGGGCGGCCCCGCGCCTGTGCGCCGGTTCCTTCCCGAGCTCATCGACCTCGTGCTTAGCCGCAAGATCAATCCCGGTAAGGTGTTTGATCTCACTATTCCTTTGGCCGACGTGGCTGAAGGTTACCGCGCAATGGATGAGCGCCGCGCCATCAAGACGCTTCTTCTTGTCTAGAATAGCCAGTCCGCGCGGGCGGCGCCGGTCATGAGAGGTGCGGATATCCTTGGCTATTCTTCATCGCGGTTCGACGCGAGTGCGTATGGCTAGGTGACGTCGACGCGATGATGGCGCATTTGATCGGCGCAGCGCGTCTATCAGCGGAAACGCTCTAGATTGCGCTGCCCGGGGATACCGCCCAGGGGGCGATGGCGACTATCTCACAGTCCGCCTCGGTGCCGTTTTGCCAGGACTGGACGAGGAAGCGAGCGTCCGCCCCGATCGCTATGATCGGGTGGTGCCAAAGCCCCCGTCGGTAGATCATTCCCTGCGACGCGGTGAACGCGAATGCGGCGAGCGCCGAAATCTCGGGCGTGCCGTCCTCGCTGGTTTGACTGACGATGACGATATGGCCGGCGCCATCCAGCGGAACGATCAGTTGGACCGAATTCACATGCCGCTCGAGCATCGTGATCACCGGGTTCGGCGGCTGCCGCTTCGCTTCGAAAATCGAGGTGACCAGCCGGGATCCGGCTTTGACATCCGCAGCCGCGAGCGCGTGAATGTCGTGCCGGCGCGCCGTGCCGTTATTCGCAGCGCGGCCGGAATCGCCTGCTTCCACCACCCATCCGAAGGGCTCGAAGGCGGCCTTCGTGACCGGCTGAACACGGAGCGGGAGAGGGGAAAGAAGCCCGGCGGTGGGCTGATTGTCTCGCATGGTGCCGATCTCTCTCCGAGGCATTCGGGCGCGCAGAACCCCATGCCATCCATGAGCGCGCCGATGCGCGGCGGTGGAGCCGGTGTAGCTCGAATAGATGGCCCGCGGCTATCCTTCCGGAAGCGTTCACCTCTTCTTTGAGCCTGGGTCCTCGGTGTTCGTAACCGCCCCAGCCGATCGGATTCCGTCCTCAAATGTGCGTGTCCGTGAATTTTCGTCCCGCCGAGCGCCATGCGCAGTCAGACCGCGAGACAGCGGGGACGTTACCGAATTCGGCGCATCGCAAGCCCCGCGCAGCTTAGACCCGAGCTTGCCAATCGCGCCTTGTGACGGCAATCTCAGCTCAGCAAGAGGTTCAGCGGGTGTCTGCCGGAGTATTCTCTCGTCGGGCAACAGGACATGGGAAACTGCCAAATCATGATTATGGACGGTAGGAATGCCGATGCCGGCAACGTGGAGGAGATCGCACTGCTCGGGCATCGGGCGGGGCTTCTGAGCCGCCGGTCGTTTCTGGTCGGCTCGGCCGTCGGTGTCGGCGCGCTCGGGCTGGGCGGCTGCGCAACATCCGACGGCATGAGCTTCGCCGAGGCGCAGAAGGTCTACGGGCCGGTGCCCGAAGAGAAGTTCCCGATCCCGGCGGTCGATGTCAGCAAGGTCGATCCGAAATATTTCCGCAAGACCGTGCGCTACGAGACCAAGGAAGCGCCCGGCACGATCATCGTCGATCCCGGCAATTACTATGTCTATCGCGTCGAGGGCGACGGCACCGCCACCCGCTATGGCGCCAATGTCGGCCGCGACGGCTTCCGCTGGAACGGCGACGCCTATGTCGGGCGCAAGTCCGAATGGGCAACCTGGACCCCGCCGAAGGAAATGATCAAGCGCCAGCCCGAGGCGGCGAAATACGCCCGCGGCATGCCGGGCGGCCTCGACAATCCGCTCGGCGCCCGCACGCTCCATCTCTATCAGAACGGCGCCTACACGCTCTACACGATCTATGCGTCGAGCGACCCGGAGACGATCGGCAACGGCATCACCAGCGGCTGCGTCGGCCTGCTCAGCCAGGACATGATCCATCTCTACAACCAGACGCCGGTCAAGACGAAGGTCGTCGTCCTGCCGGCCTAGGCGGCGGCGTCAGCCCCTGGTCCTTGCGCTGCCGATGCAGGCAGCGCGAAGTTCATTACAGCCATAGCGATTGTGGCGGGCGATCCCTTGGAGGTCGACGCCTCAGTCCATGGGCGCCCACCGAGCCTCGTTGCTGTCCGCATCTACGCGCGTGCTGGCGCGGTATGAGCGAAGAGTGCGGGCAAGTCCGGCCTGACCGTCAGCGACCTCGAGCGACGTCCAGAAAGGCTTTGATCGCCTTGTTTTCCTTGCGCTCGCTCAGGCAGATCAGAGATTCCTCCATAAGGATTGGCGGCCCATCGAGAGCGATGCGAGCCAGGCCGCGATCTCCGCGCAGCTCGGCCTCCGAGACAAAGCCGATGCCGGCACCCGACGCAACGATGTCGAGTGCAGCCTCCCGCCCTTCGACCTCGATAGCGTAGCCCAGCCTGACGCCGGTCTCGGCCGCGCGCTGTTCTAGAAGCCGGCGCGTCCGCGAGCCGCTTTCCCGTATCACCAGGGGGAGATCGGCGAGCTCCGCCAGCGACAGCGACCGGCGCGAGGCAATCGGGTGATCTGGTGCGGCGACGGCGATGATCGGCGCCGCATTCAGCGGAATGAACTCGAAATCGCGGTGGGGAGCCATGTCGCCGAGGACGCCGATATCGGCGTCATAGCTCTGCAGTTGCGCCACGATGGTCTCGGTGTTGCCGGCGCTCACCGTTATCCGCACGCCCGGATAGATCTCGCGGAACGCCGTCAGCACCTGCAGGACATGGTGGACGGAATCGGCTGCGAGCCGCAGGGTCCCGAGCCGCAAGGCGCGCGACTCGGAGAGCAGCCCGCGCGCCTGGTCCTCCGCATCGAACAGGCGGTGCGTGATCGCGAGCAGCCTCTCGCCCATCGCCGTCAGGGCGATCTGCCTGTGCTGCCGGCTGAACAGCAGCACGTCATATTCCTCCTCGAGCTTCCGGACCTGATCGGAGATCGCCGGCTGCGTCAGGTTCAACTCGCTCGCGGCGCGCGAAAAGCCGCCGGCGATCGCGACCTGATGGAAAGCACGGAGCTGGACGTAGCGCATGGGGGGATCCGGGCGGGTTGGGACCGAAGGAGGCGATACGGCGATTCCTAATGCAACGATTTAATTTATCAGTCGATCGAAAATAACGATTTTTCAGATGGCCCATCGCCGACGATGATGCCGGCGTCGAAAGCAGTCGCGACGGGATTGACCTGCCGCAACGCCGGTTTATCGCCTCGGCACGGAGCCTCAGGATGTCAGGTCTTTCCGCCAAACTCGTGCATACTGAAGGTGAGTCGAACACCTCGGCAGCGCGCGGCGCCTGGTCGGCGCGGCTCGATGACCCGGCGACGCGTAGCCTGCTGAAGCGGGACGCCGAGGCCTTTCTGCACCAGAGCCTGTCGAGCCCCTGCGTCACGGCGATCGCCAAGGCCGAGGGCATTTGGATCGAGGATACGGCCGGGCGCCGCTACATGGATTTCCATGGCAACAGCGTCCACCATATCGGCTACGGCCATCCCCGGCTGAAGGCTGCGATCAAGCAGCAGATCGACGATCTCTGCTTCGCGCCGCGCCGCTTCACCTGCGAGCCGGCAGTCGAGCTGGCCGAGACGCTCGGCCGCCTTGCCCCGGGCGATCTCGGGAAGGTGCTGTTCACGACGGGCGGTTCGGATGCGGTCGAGGTGGCGCTGAAGCTCGCGCGCGCCGCCACCGGGCGCTTCAAGACGCTGTCGTTCTGGGATGCCTTTCATGGCGCGGGCTTCGGCGCCTCGAGCGTCGGTGGCGAGGCGACCTTCCGCTCCGGTATCGCCGGGCCGCTCCTGCCCGGCACGGAGCATGTCGCGCCCTGGGCGAACCATCACTGCGCCTATGGCCATAACAGCCTGGAGGATTCGGCCCGCGCCTGCGCCAGCATGATTTCCTATGTGCTCGGCCGGGAGGGTGATTTCGCGGCCCTCGTCGCCGAGCCGATGCGGGCGACGCCGAACCCGCCGGCGCCCGGCTTCTGGAAGCAGGTGCGCGAAGCCTGTGACCGCCACGGCACGCTGCTGATCTTCGACGAGATCCCGACAGGGCTGGGCAAGACCGGCCGCTTCTTCACCAGCGAACATGACGAGGTGACGCCGGACATCCTCGTCGTCGGCAAGGCGCTGGGCGGCGGCATCCTGCCGATCGCGGCGGCGATCGCGCGGCGCGACCTCGATGTCGCCGGCGACTTCGCGATCGGCCACTACACCCATGAGAAGAACCCGGTGACGACGCGCGCGGCGCTCACCACGATCGCGATCATCCGCGAGGAGGGGCTGCCGGAGCGGGCAGCCGAGCTCGGTGGCCAGGCGATGGACCGTCTGCGCGCCTTCGGCGAAGGGTCGCCCCATGTCGGCGATGTGCGCGGGCGCGGGCTGATGTTCGGCGTCGAGATCGTGGCCGACAAGGCGGATATGGCTCCCGACAACGCGCTCGCAGAACGTGTCTACTATCGCTGCCTCGAAGCCGGGCTGAGCTTCAAGATCAGCCAGGGCAACGTGCTGACGCTCTCGCCGCCGCTGGTGATCGCGAAAACCGACCTGGACCGTGCGCTCGACATCGTCGAGGCCGCGATCGCGGCAGGCTGAGGCGCCTCTCTCTCTTCCCTGCGATCGAAAGGGTCCGATATGAAAGCCGTCCGCACGGATCGTGAGCTGGAATGCCCCGACATCGATGCCGGCCTCAGGGCACGTGGCGTCGAGCTCGTCACCTTGCCCGATGGCATCCCGGAGGCCGAGCTGATCGAGGCCGTCGCGGACGCCGAGCTCATCCTGATGTGCTACACGCCCATCACGGCCCGCGTCATCGAGGCTGCGCCGAAACTCAGGGGCATCGTCAAATACGGTGTCGGCATCGATGCGATCGATATCCCCGCCGCTAGCGCGCGCGGCATCCCGGTCGTCAACGTCCCCGAATACGCCGAGGAGACCGTCGCGGAGGGCGCGTTCGCTCTGATGATCGCTCTGGCCAAACGCCTGCCCGAAATCGGCCGCGCCATGGCGGCCGATGGCTGGATCTGGCCCGAACAACGCTGGCTCGGCCGCGACATCGCCGGTGCCACGGTCGGACTCGTGGGTGCCGGCAAGATCGGCCGCAGCATGGCGCGGATGGCGGGGCAGGGGTTTCGCGCCCGCGTGCTGGGCTATGACCCCAATGTCGACCGGGCGACGCTAGCCGCGGCCGGGATCGAGAAGATGGACGATCTCCATGCGATGCTGCGCGAATGCGACTTCGTCTCGCTCCATTGCGTGCTGAGCGAAGCCACGCGTGGATTGATCGGACCCGCCGAGCTCGCCTGCCTGGAGCCCTCCGCGGTCCTCGTCAACGTCTCGCGCGGGGCGCTCATCGACGAGGCGGCGCTGGTCGAGGCAGTGCTTGCGGGCCGCCTCGGGGGCGTCGGGCTCGATGTCTACTCCCAGGAACCGCTGGCGAAGGCAGGGCACGTGCTCAGCCCGCTCTTTGGCCGCGACGACGTCATTCTCTTTCCGCACCTGACCTTCTTCACCGTCGAGGCGATGCGGCGCCTCTCGGACGATACGCTCGCCCGCTGCTTCGAGGTTCTCGACGGGCGGCCGGTCCAGGTGCGCTCGCGTGATCCCCGCCTGCGCGCTCAGCGCGAGAACGTCGCCTTCGCCTGAAGCGCAAGGGATCGCTGAGCCGGCATTCCTGCGGCCGGCGGGCTTGAGTTCCGCCGGGCCGGGGGGCAGGCCCGTGCAACTGGCCGGCTATCAAAACCGGATGCCGCCGTTCGGGGCGTTCGAGCGATGGTTCAGGCTGCTTGCGTTGGCTGCGCGCCTTGTTTGGCCGCGCTGCGGTTGAACCCGGCCGTGTCCGCTCGATTGCCAAGCACGAATCAACGATATGTGGCAGATTATGGTGGATTCATCTGCCGACCAGGATTTTTGGCCTCGTTTTCATGACCCGCGACATCGCTGCGCGACGGCATCACATCATCCTCGAAAGTCTCGAAAGACTGGAAACGATCAGCGTCGAGGAACTTGCCCGATCGCTCGACGTCTCCCGCGAGACGATCCGGCGAGACCTCAAGGCGTTGTCGGCCGAGGGACTGCTATCGGTCGTTCACGGCGGAGCGATCCGAGCCGAGCGCTCGGAAGCATCCTTTGCCAGCCGCCGGGCCGTGAACCGTGCAGGCAAGGAACTGATCGCCAATCTCGCCGCCTCCATGCTTGGCGATGGCGTGACCATCTTGCTCGATTCCGGCACCACGACCGAAGCGGTGGTGCGCGCTCTGGTGCGATCGGACCGAAAGCGACTGGTCGTGCATACGACTTCGCTCGAGAATGCGCGGCTGGCCAGCCGGCTACCGGGCGCCCGCGTTTTCCTGATCGGTGGCGAATTCGATCGCAACGAGGATGCGACCTCGGGCGCCGAAGCCCTGCGGGCGATCGGGCGCTTGTCGGCGGATTTCTCCTTTGTCAGCGTCGGCGGCGTCGACGCGGAGGGACGGCTGACTGACTACACGCGAGCCGGAGCGGCCATCCGAAGCGCGCTCCTGAGCGCTGCAGAGCAAGGCTTCCTGATGGCCGACAGCAGCAAGTTCGGCCTTGTCCTGCCGAGCCGGATCGGCGGTGACGCGACCTTCGCGGGTCTGCTGCTCGACCGGCTTCCGCCGGATCCGATCGCCTCCAATCTGACGAAGAACGGAGTTCGCCTGCTCGTTTCCTAATTTGCCCGTTTTGTGGTTTTTTGTTGTTTTATGAATTTTGCCCGCTAAGCTGCCTCCATCGCGGAGGCGCTCATGTCCATTCCCACCCAAGCTCGCGTCGTCATCATCGGCGGCGGTATCGTCGGCTGCTCTGTCGCCTATCATCTGACCAAGCTCGGCTGGCGCGACGTGCTCCTGCTCGAACAGGGGCGCCTGTCCTCGGGCACCACCTGGCACGCGGCCGGTCTGGTCGGGCAGCTGCGCAGCCAGTCGAGCATGACGCGCCTGATCCGCTATTCGACAGAGCTCTACGCCTCGCTCGAGCAGGAGACCGAGCTCGCCACGGGCTGGAAGCGCTGCGGCTCGGTTTCGGTCGCACGCACGCCGGAGCGCATGACGCAACTGCGCCGGACCATTTCGGCGGCGCGCGCTCAGGGCGTGGAAATCGAGGAACTGAGCCCGAAGGAGGCCGGCGACAAATGGCCGGTGATGCGCACCGACGACCTCGTCGGCGGCGTCTGGCTCCCCGGCGACGGCAAGGCCAACCCGGCCGACATTACCCAGGCGCTGGCGCGCGGTGCCCGTAACGGCGGCGCAATCGTGCGCGAAGGTATCCGCGTCACCGGCATCGAGACCGAGAAGGGACGGGTGAGGGCGGTGCACACCGACCACGGCCGGGTTGAGTGCGAGGTCCTGGCCATCTGCGCCGGGCAGTGGTCCCGTGCTGTCGGACAGATGTGCGGCGTGTCGGTGCCGCTGCATTCGGCCGAGCACATGTACATCGTCACCGGCAAGATCGAAGGGGTGACGCCGGACCTGCCCGTGATGCGCGATCCCGATGGCTACACCTACTACAAGGAGGAGGTCGGCGGTCTCGTCATGGGCGGCTTCGAGCCCGATGCGAAACCATGGGGAATGGACGGCATCCCCCATCCGTTCGAGTTCCAGCTCCTGCCCGACGACTGGGATCAGTTCTCGATCCTGATGGAGAACGCGCTGCAGCGCGTGCCGGCGCTGGAGACGGCCGAGATCAAGACCTTCCTCAATGGCCCCGAGAGCTTCACGCCAGACAACAACTTCCTTCTGGGCGAGGCCCCGGAAGTGGCGGGCATCTATGTCGGCGCCGGATTCAACTCGATGGGCATCGCCTCCGGCGGCGGTGCCGGAAGGGCGCTCGCCGAGTGGATCGTCGCGGGAGAGGCGACGAGCGATCTCTGGCCCGTCGACATCCGCCGCTTCGCGGACTTCAACAACAATCCGGCCTGGTTGAAGGATCGCATCAAGGAGACGCTGGGCCTCCACTACGCCATGCCCTGGCCGAACCGCGAGCTCGATACCGCACGGCCCTTCCGGCGCTCGCCGCTCTATGAACGTCTTGCAGCCAAGCGGGCTGTCTTCGGTTCCAAGATGGGGTGGGAGCGCGCAAACTATTTTGCCCGCAACGAGGATGAGCGCACGATCCGCTATTCATTCGGACAGCAGAACTGGTTCGAGACGGTCGCGGCCGAGCACCGCGCCTGCCGCGAGGCGGCGGGGCTCGTCGACATGAGCAGCTTCGCCAAGTTCCTGCTGCAGGGGCCGCAGGCCGAAGCGGCGCTGCAGCGCCTGGCGGCCAACGATGTCGCCGTGCCGGTCGGCACCTCCGTCTACACCGCCTTGCTCAACGCGCGCGGCACTTTCGAGAGCGATCTCACCGCCGCCCGCATCGGGCCCGACACCTATCTCCTTCTCACCGGCACGGCTCAGGCGACCCGCGACGCGCACTGGATCAGGCGCCAGCTCCCGGAGGGGGTGACGCTGACGGATGTGACCTCGGCCTATGCCGTGCTCTCCCTGGCCGGCCCGAAGGTGGTGGAGATCCTCGGCCGCGTCTCGCCGGCCACCTTCGACCTAGCCGAATTCCCGGCCAACGCGATCCGGCAGGTCACGATCGGCTATGCCACGAGCTGGGCCTGCCGCCGCTCCTATCTGGGGGATGGCTTCGAGCTCTATGTTCCCGTCGAATTCGCGCCCGCCATCTACGATGCGCTGCACGAGGCCGGTGCCGATCTCGGCCTCGTCGACGTCGGATACTATGCGGTCGACTCGCTGCGCATCGAGAAGGGCTTCCGCGCCTGGGGCCGCGAGCTGACGCCGGACGTCAATCCGTATGAGGCCGGCCTCGGCTTCGCCGTGAGGCTGGACAAGGGCGATTTCCTCGGCCGCAGCGCACTCGTCGCGGCCCGCGCAGCTCCGCGCACCAAGCGGCTGATCGCGCTCGTCGGCCCCCGTCCGGATGGTCAGATGGCCTGGGGCGGTGAGGCGATCCTGGCCGATGGCAAGCCGGTCGGCGAGATCACCTCGGCGGCGTTCGGCGCGACCGTCGACGGCATCGTCGCGCTCGGCTGGGCCGAAAGCCATGAGCCTATCGACCAGGCGTGGCTCGATGGGCGGAACTGGACGATCGACCTCGCGGGCACGGCAATACCCGTCACCGCCAGCCTCGCTGCGCCGCTCGACCGCAAGCCGGTGCGCGGAGTGCGGGCATGAGCGATCTCACGCCCTTCTCGCCAGCCATGCCCCGGGACATCGTCGTGCAGAAGCCTGCCCGCATCCTCACCCTTTCCTGCGAGGACCGGCCCGGCATCGTGCACGCCGTCAGCGGGGTGCTCTACCGGCACGGCTGCAACATCCTGGAGAGTGCGCAGTTCAGCGATCCGCGCCATGGCCGCTTCTTCATGCGCGTCGCCTTTGCCGCGGGCGAGCGCTTCGACGATGCCGCCTTCCGACGCGAATTCGACGGTGTCGCCGGAACCTTCCGCATGAGCTGGGACGCCATCGACGCAACGCGCCCGCAACGCGTCGTCCTGATGGTCTCGCGCTTCGGCCATTGCCTGAACGATCTGCTCTTCCGCCAGGCAACGGGGAATCTCAACATCGCGATTCCCGCCATCGTCTCGAACCACCGTGATTTCGAGCCGCTCGCGAAGAACTACGGCATTCCCTTTCACTATCTGCCCGTCACGGCGGCGACCAAGGCGGAGCAGGAGGCAAAGCTGCTGGAGATCGTCGCGCAGACCGAAGCGTCGCTGGTCGTGCTCGCCCGTTATATGCAGGTGCTCTCCAACGACCTCTGCCGCGCTCTCGACGGGCGGGCGATCAACATCCATCATTCCTTCCTGCCGAGCTTCAAGGGCGCCAAGCCTTATCATCAGGCCTATGAGCGCGGCGTGAAGCTGATCGGAGCGACCGCGCATTACGTGACCCCAGATCTCGACGAGGGGCCGATCATCGACCAGGACGTCGCCCGGGCCGATCATTCGCTCGCGCCCGACGATCTCGTCAGCGTGGGCCGCGACATCGAGGCCGTCGTCCTGGCGCGCGCCCTGCGCCTGCACATCGAACGGCGGGTGATGCTGGCCGGTCGACGCACGGTCATCTTCCGCTAGGAACCTTGTGTCATCGGTGCGACAGGGCGGTTCCGGTCCGCAAGGCATGGGCCCAGTCGCTGCGCCCGTTCTCCTCGGCGCGACGCGCCGAGCGCTCCCAATCATAGCTGACGAGGTGAAGTTCCGCAGCGATGCCGCCCTCATTCGTGACGACCGCGCAGCGGGCATGAGGCGTATCGGTTTCGGCGACATGAGGCGGCCCATCCGAACGATAGGCCGGATTTCCTACGCTACCCGGGTTCAGGACGACCGTGCCGGAGCGCAGCCGCGCCACCCGAGGCAGATGGCTGTGCCCGCACAGCATCAGCGGCGCGGTTCTGCCGGCAAGGCGCTGCTCGATCGCCGTAAGCCGAGCCGGCATGAGACGGCCGTCACGGACCTCTTCCATCAGATAGCTTTCGTCGCACCCGGGACTGGCGTGGAAGCAGAGCGCCTCTTCCAATCGGACCTCTTCCGGCAGTCCCGCCAGCCAGCTTCGTGCCTCGGCGTCGAGCGCGCGCCATGCAAAGCTGTCCGACGAGCCGAGGCCGTCAGGGGATCGGGCCGCCATGGCGCGGTCGTGGTTGCCGCGGACATGGCTCAGCGCACGCGAGCGAAGCAGGGCAACGGTATCGACCGGCCAGAGTGGCCCCGAGGCGCAGTCACCGAGATTGACGATGTGGTCCACGCCCAGCGCGTCGAGCCTCGACAGCACCGCCTGGAGGGCGGGCAGGTTTCCGTGAATATCGGCAATGACGCCAAGGCGCACGTTGGCTTCCTATGGTTGGGCGTGTGAGTGCCCACGGGGTACTGCATGCGAGGCAGGCCGACGAAATCGGCGCCCGATCGGGCAGGCTGCAAGTGCCCTCACTCCGCTGCCCGCAAAAGGCGGCTTCCCATGAGGGCTCCCCTCTGCTCGAGAAGTCCGTGCACGGTTGCTGCGATATGAGCGTCGATCCGCTTGAGGTCCCGCGCGATATCGAGCTGCAGAGCGCTGACGATCACGGCTTCGCGGCTGCCGGTGCGCATCTCGGCGAGATGGGCCTCGATCGCGCCTCGCTCCAGTTCGCGAAAGGTTTCCTTCTCGCGCACGATCCGGCGCGCCGTCGCTTCGTCCTGCGAGATGAAGACCGTGAGCGCCAGGCGCAGATGATCCCGCAACCTGTCGTGGGTATCGGCGATGCGGCCGAGTGCTTCCTCGGGCAATCGGCGCTGATCGCGGATGCGCTTGCCGGCCATCTGCATCAGATTCTTCTCGATGATGTCGCCGATATGCTCGAGATTGATCGCCAATGTCAGCACCTCCGATAGCCGGTGCTCGTCGGATTCCGACAGCGTCTCATGCGCAATCGCGCCCACATAGAGCTGGATCTGGTTATAGAGGTTGTCGAGCACGTCGTCGGTCCGGCTCACTTCGGCCACCCGAGCCGGATCGTCGCCATCGAACGCCATCAGAGACGTCTTCAGCATCTCGTCGACGACATCCGCCATGCGCAGCACTTCGCGGGTCGCGTTGGCGAGCGCGATCGTCGGTGTCGTGAGCGCTGCGATATCGAGATAGCGCGGGCGCGATGGGTCCGCTTCCGGAGCGGGATCGGGCAGCAGCCGCGTCAGAATGCCCGCGAAAGCCGGCAGCGGGACAAGGAAGAGCGCGGCCATCGCGATGTTGAAGGCAAGGTGGAACAGCGCTGCCGATTGCGCCGGATGGCTCGCGAACCGCTCCGCAAGCGGTGTGAGCACGGGCAGAAGCAGCAGGCCAGCCGCGCAGCCCAGAATGCGGTTGACGAGGTTGCCCACCGGCACGCGCCTGGCCGCGGCATTCCCGTTCATGGCCTGAACAAGGGGATTGAGTGCCGTGCCGAGATTGCAGCCCAGCACCATCGCCAGCATGGTCTGGGTTCCGACGATCCCGGTCGCAGCGAGGCTCATCACGATCAAAATTGCCGCGAGGGAGGAATGGGCGGCAAAGCTGAGCACCGCGGCCAGGAGCAAGGCAATCAGCGGATCGCCAGAGAGCGAGCCGAGAACCGTGCGCAGCACCTGCGAGTGCTCAACCGGCGCCATGGTGCCCTGCATCAGGCGCAAGGACAGCAACATCAGGCCCAGTCCGAAGAGCGCCTTCGCCATTTCGTTGGCTGCCAACCGGCCGAAGCGGCGCATGCCGGCATAGCCGAACAGGAGCAGGAGCGGCACCATGATGCTCGTGTCGAAACCGACGAGCTGGACGATCAGCGTCGTTCCCACATTGGCGCCGAGCATCATCGCCAATGCCGGCGCCAGCGCGATCAATCCGGCGCCGGAGAACGAGGCGATCATCATCGCGGTCGCTGTGCTGGATTGAAGTCCGGCCGTCACCAGCAGCCCTGCGCAGAAGGCCTTCCAACGACTGTCGAGACCGGTGGCCAGCAGCGCTCGCAAGCGGCTGCCGAATGCGGCCGATACCCCCGCCGTCACCAGTTGCACGCTCCAGAGCAGCAGGGCGACCTCGCCGGCGAGCGCAAGCAGGATCTGGGTCGGCGTCTGCCCTGCCATGATCGCGTTCTCCCGCGCGCCGCTAGCGTTGCCGCCAGTGCTGCAGTCGGCCGAAGACCAAGCGGTCGAGGCCGGCATGGGCGAGCTTCACCGCAATGGCCGTGAACATGATGATGCTCGCCATGCCGGCCGCCGACGCCATGGCGCCCGCCTCGTCCATGTGAACGATCGCGATGGAGGCGAGCTTGGTGTCGGCGCCATAGAGGAAGATCACGGCAGAGACCGTGGTCAGTGCATTGACGAAAACATAGACCGCTATGTCCAGGATCGCCGGCATGCAGATCGGCGCGGTCACCCGCCGGAACGTCGACCAGAACGGCACCTTGAGCGAAGCGGAAACCGACTCGAACTCGCTGTCGAGCTGCTTCAGGCTCGTCAGTGCTGTGATGTGCCCGACAGTGTAGAAATGGGCGATGGTGTTGATCACGAGGATCGTCAGCGTCCCGTACAGGAAGCCGAGCGGATTCCAGCCCGCATTGAAGAAGAAGACGTAGCCCAGGCCGAGCACCAGCCCGGGCACGGCCATCGGCAGCATCGCCAGAAACTGGGCGAAGGCGCGCAGCCGCGGAAACAGCTTCACCTTCTCGATCAGATAGGCGCCGGTGAAAATCAGCGCCGTGCCGATCACCGCCGTCAGAGACGCGAGCAGCAACGAGTTTCCATAGGTCTTCCAGCCGTCCGGCTCGACCGCGGCGAAGTCGTAATTGCTCAGCGTCAGGGACAGGTTGTAGGGCCAATATTTGACGAAGGAGCCCCAGAAGGCGATCGCGTAGGGGCTGACGATCGCGAAAGCGATCACGCCGACGAAGCCGAGCAAGGCGAGATCGCGGCGCCGGTCTGGGTGCGGCACATAGGGAACGGCGCGGGCGGAGAGCATGGCGCCCTGGCGCCGCTGCACCACACGATCGACGAAGAAGGCGAGCACTGCCGGGACCAGCAGGATGATGCCGACCACGGCGCCCATCGGGAAATTCTGCTGGCCGACGACCTGCTTGTAGGCGTCGGTCGCCAGCACGTTGAACTGCCCGCCGATCACCTTGGGAATGCCGAAATCGGTGACGACCAACGTGAAGACGACGAAGACGGCGCTGATCACGCCGTAGCGCGCGCCCGGGAGGGTGATCGTCCGGAAAATGCGCCAGCGCGACGTGCCCATCGCCTCCGCCGCTTCGCGCAGCCGGCCGTCCGAAAGTGCGAGCGCCGTGACGAGGATCAGCATGGCGTGCGGAAAGCTGTAGAGCGCCTCCGCCGCGATGATGCCGACCGGGCCGTAGAGCGAGGCGCCCATCATCCAGGACTTGAGCAGCCCCTGGTTGCCGAAGACATAGATCAGCGCGAGGCCCGAAAGCAGAGACGGCGCGAAGACCGGGATCATCGCCGCCGCATAGAAGACGCCCTTCGCCGGAATGCAGCTGCGGCGCAGCGCATAGGCATAGAGAAAGGCGAGCGGCACTACGATCACCGTGGTCGCACTGGCGACCGCGAGGCTGTTGAGCAGAGAGAAGAACAGCGTCGGCGTCGTCGCATAGCTGACGAAATTCGCCAGCCCGACAAAGCGCCCCTGCGTATCCTCGAGACTCTTGGAGAGGAGCGCCCAGAGCGGCAGGGCGATGATGAGGACCAGCACCGCGCAAAGCGCGACGATCAGAACCGCGGCGACATGGCGCTCGCTGATCCGCACCGGCGATACCTTCACGGACGCATCGATCATCGTCAGCGGCGGGGCGAGGTCGCTCATCGTCCGCCCCCCGCAAAGACGTGCAGGGCCTCAGGCGGAAAGGCGACGGCGCGCACCTGTCCCGCGGTGATGCCGAGATCGCGCATCGCATTGGCCGAGAAATCGGCTGCGATCCGGGTCGAACGGGAGCCGGTCGGCTCCAGATGCGCCCGGCAGTAGGAGCCGAGGAAAGACAGGTCCCCGATCCGCGCTTCGAAGCGGTTCGGCGTATCGTCACCGATGCTGCGGGTGCGAACCTCCTCCGGCCGCATCGCCAGCCGCACCGGCGTTCCCACGGCGAAGGGGGCCGCATTGGCGACGAGCAGGTCGAGTTCGTCCACACGGACCCGGCCGGGCCCCGTCACGATCGCATCCATGAAGGTCATGTGCCCGACGAAATCGGCGACGAAGGGGGTGGCGGGGCGCCGGTAGATCTCCTCCGGCGTGCCGACCTGCTCGACGGCACCGTCCCGCATCACGACGATGCGGTCAGCCATCGCAAGCGCTTCCTCCTGATCGTGCGTCACCATGATCGTGGTCACGCCGAGCCGCTGCTGCAGCGATCGCATTTCGTCGCGCAGGCGCAGCCGGACCTTGGCGTCGAGGGCGGAGAGCGGCTCGTCGAGCAGCAGCAGTTCCGGCGAGGTGGCAAGCGCGCGCGCCAGCGCCACCCGCTGCTGCTGCCCACCTGAAAGCTGAATCGGGTATTTCTTGCCCTGGTCCGGCAGGCCGACGAGCGTCAGCAGCTCCTCGACACGGCGGGCGATGTCGCCGGAGGAGCGACGCCGGTTGACGAGACCGTAGCCGATATTGTCGGTGACGGTGAGATTGGGGAAGAGCGCGTAGGATTGGAAGACGATCCCGAAGTCGCGCTCCGACGGGCTTGCCCGCGACACGTCGCGCCCGCCCATATGGATGGTGCCGCCATCCTGCTGGTCTAGGCCGGCGATGGCCCGCAGCAATGTCGTCTTGCCGCAGCCGGACGGCCCGAGAAAGCAGACGAACTCGCCGCGGCGGATGTCGAGATCGATATCGTGCAACGCCCGAAACGCGCCGTAATTCTTGGCGAGGGCTCGGATCGAGAGGAATGGGGCCGTAGTCGTGGACATCGTGCCGACCTTCATCTGAACAGGCAGTGATCAGGCTCGCGTGCAACGGCGAAGCCGCTCTCTTGCGTCTTGCACAGACCATGCCGCCAGCCGCTTGCGCGGGCCGGCGGCATGGCAAGGCTCAGTTCTTCGGCGCCGCCTTGGACTCGTAGCGCTTCGACCATTCGGCGAGCACGCGCTCGCGATTGTCGGCCATCCAGGTCAGGTCGTTTTTGATCATCCCCGCCTCGGCATTGGCAGGATAGTTCGCCGGCTTGTTCTCGACACCCGGCGCAGCCACGATGGCGTAGGTCTTCGAGTAGAGTTCGTTCGCCTCCTTGGTCGTCGACCAGTCGGCGATCTTCTTGGAGACGGAGAGGTTCTTGCTACCCTTGACGATGGCGCTGGCTTCCATTTCCCAGCCCACGCCTTCCTTCGGAATCACGACCTCGATCGGCGCGCCTTTGCTCTTCTCGGAAGCGCCGCGCATGTCGAGCGCCAGACCGATGGTGCGCTCGCCGCGCGCCGCCTGCACGCAGGGCGCGGAACCCGAATGCAGATATGCCGCGATGTTCTCGTGCAGCCCGTCCATGAACTTCCAGCCCTCGGCCTCGCCCATGCTCTGCAGCCAGCCGGCGACCATCAGATAGCCGGTGCCGGAGGAGGCCGGATGGGGCATCACGATCTTGCCCTTGAAAGCCGGGTTGAGCAGGTCCTTCCACGAGCTCGGCACGGGCACGCCCTTGGCCTCGGCGGTATTGTAGCAGACCACGCCGAGATAGGCGTCCATGCCAGTCCAGGTATAGGGGCTGTTGGCATCGCGGAACACCGGCTTCAGCGCATCGGCGCCGGCCGGCTTGTAGGTTTCCAGCAGCCCGGCCTTCTCGAACATGAGCAGGCTCGATGCGGCCAGGCCCATCACCATGTCCGCTCGCGGATTGTCCTTTTCGGCCAGGAAGCGGGCGGTGATGACGCCTGTGGAGTCGCGGACCCAGACGACCTCCGCTTCGGGCACTGCCTTCTCGATCGAGGCCTTGAACGGCCCGAGTTGGTCGTTCTCCAGCGCGGTGTAGATCGTCACCTTCGTCTTTTGGGCCTGCGCGGCGCCGGGAAGCGCGAGTGCGAAAGCGCCGATAACACAGGAAGCAAGCCAGCTCTTCATTGTTCTCATCCCCTCGTTATGTTCAGTTTGGGCACTCTTGCGGCGCTTCATTCCCCTGGATTTGGAAAAGCCGGCGGGTCGAGCCGCCGGCTTTGGTCTTTCTTCGTCTTCAAGCGGTCCAGGGCATCGACCAGGTCTTGACGTTTGTGAAGGATTTCATGGCTTCGACGACGCCCTCCTTGTAGCCGAGGCCGGAATCCTTGATGCCGCCAAAGGGAGACATCTCGATGCGGTAGCCGGGAACCTCCCAGAGGTTCACGGTGCCGACCTCCAGCTCCGCGACGAAGCGCTGGATGTAGTCGTAGCGGTTGGTGCAGATGCCGGAAGAGAGACCATAGGCGGTCGAGTTCGAGATCCGGATCACCTCGGCGATGTCGTCGGGCACGCGCACGATCGGGATCACCGGGCCGAAGGTCTCCTCGTGCACCAGTTCGCAGTCATAGGGGATGCGGTCGACCACCGTCGGGTGGAACAGCGCGCCCTCGGCCCTCTTGCCGTAGAGCACCTCGGCCCCCTTCGTCACGGCATCGTCGACGCGGGCCTGGAAGAGCGCGGCCGAGCGGGCGTTGATAACGGTGCCGACATCGGTCTGCGGGTCCATCGGGTCGCCGCATTTCAGCTTCCTGGCCTTCTCGACCACCAGCTTGGAGAAGGCGTCGGCGACGCTCTCGACCACCAGGATGCGCTTCACCGCCGTGCAGCGCTGGCCGGAGTTCTTGGTCGCGCCGGTGACGGCGAGCTCGGCCGCCTTGTCGAGATCGGCATCCTCCATGACGATCAGCGGGTCGTTGCCGCCGAGCTCGAGCACGATGCGCTTGTAGCCGGCATTGGCGGCGATGTGCTTGCCGACCCTGACCGAGCCGGTGAAGGTCACCAGGTCCGCATCGGGATCGGTAATCATCGCGTCGCCCATGGTTGAGGGGTTGCCGGTGACGACCGAGAGCATCTCCGGCGGCAGCCCGGCCTCGTAGAGCACGTCGGCCAGCGCCAGCGCGGTCAGCGGGGTCAGTTCGGTCGGCTTCAGCACGAGACGATTATTGGTCGCGATCGCCGGGGCCAGCTTGTGGCTGACCATGTTGAGAGGGTGATTGAAGGGCGTGATCGCCGAGATCACGCCGAGCAGCGGCTGGCGCGTCGTGAAGATCTTGCGCGCCTTGCCGTTCGGCGAGATGTCGCAGGAGAACATTTCGCCATCGTCCTTGATGGTGAGCTGCGCGGCGAAGGACCAGACGTCATAGGCGCGGCTGGCCTCGTAGAGCGAGTCCTTCCAGCATAGCCCGGCCTCGGCCGTGATCAGCTTCGCGAACAGCTCCTTGCGGTCGCGCAGCAGCTCGGCTGTCTTCTGCAGGATCTGCTGGCGCTCGTAGCGCGTCAGCTTCGGCTTGAAGGCCCTGGCCTGCGCGAAGGCCTCCCGGACATGTTCGGGGCGGGCGGCTGGAATGAGGCCGACGACACTGTCGTCATAGGGGTTGCGGACCTCGACCATGTCGTCTGCCGAGACCAGCTTGCCGGCGATCCGCATCGTCTCGCGCCGCACCGGCGGCTTCACCGTCGCGTTCATCTCAGTTCACCAGGTTCAGGGCGACGTCGAAGACGTCGAAATTGCGCAAGGTCCGGCCCTGCGGCACGGTGATCGGCCGGTTGGCGATCATCGGCACGCGCTGCTCAGTGATGCCGCCATGGGAGCGCAGCGGCTCGGTCAGGCCGGAGAGATCGTGCCTGTCGGGCGAGGTGCCGATCACCTTCTGGCGCGTCGAGACGACCACGACATCGCCGATCCGGTCGGCCGGCAATTCGAAGCGCTCGCAGGCTTCCGCCGAGGTCACCGCCAGCGCGATGCCGTCGATGCCGGAGATGCGGGCAGCGACCTCGGACTGGTCGGCACCATCAGGCAGATAGACCGTGGCGAAGGAGCCGAGCGCGCCATGATGGACGACATAGGGGTCGGTGATCGGCAGGATCACGCGCATCGTGCCCTTGCCGTACCATTCGTCCATCAGCGTTTGCAGATAGACCACATCCGGCTCGCCGTTCGGCAGGTGCTTGTCGTTCATGCCGTGGTCGGCGGTGATGACCAGCGTGCAGCCGAGCGCATCGAGCTTGCCGACATAGCCGTCGAACATGGCATAGAAGGAGTCCGCCATCTCCGAGCCGGGCGCCGCCTTATGCTGCACATAGTCGGTGGTCGAGAGGTACATCAGGTCCGGCTTGAAGCTGTCCAGCAGTTTGACGCCGGCGGCGAAGACGAACTCCGAGAGATCGGCCGAGTAGACGGATGGCACCGGCATGCCGACGAAATCGAGCACGTCCGCGATGCCGTTCTCCGCCTTGTTGGCCTTGTCGGCTTTCTCCGAGGAGAAGGCGATCGCCGTGCCGCTGGTAAAATCGAGGCCCTTGCCCAGCAGGGTGCGCAGCTTGTCCTTGGCGGTGACCATCGCGACCTTGAAGCCGGCCTTCTGGAACGCGGCCAGGATGGTCGGCGCCCGCAGGAAGCGGGCATCGTTCATCATCACCTCTTCCTTGGCCTCGCGGTCGTAGAAGAAGTTGCCGGCGATGCCGTGCACGGCCGGCGGGCGGCCAGTGATGATCGAGAGGTTGTTCGGGTTGGTGAAGCTCGGGATTACCGAATAGGCGTGAGTGCTGGCGCCGGTCTTCATGATCCGGTCGAGGTTCGGCGTCAGCCCCTTGGCGCTGGCAGCCTCGATATAGGCCGGCTCCGAGCCGTCCATGCAGATCACCACCGTCGGACGCTGCGGCCGCGCATATTCGCGACCATTCACAACGACATCCGCGCCGATCTTCGTGTGCATTGTCATCGCTGGATCCTCACGCTGCCGACTTCAGGCCGACGCCCATCTCGGCCAGGACGTCCGAGACCGTGGCGACGAAGGCCTTCATGTCCTGCGCACCGAGGGCGCCGATGCAGCCGATGCGGAAGCTGTCGGCGACGGTCAGCTTGCCAGGATAGATCACGTAGCCGGCATCCTTCAGCGTGTCGTAGAAGCGCTGGAAGACGAAGTTCTTGTCCTCAGGCATGTGGAAGGTGACGATGATCGGCGCCTGCCGGGCCGCCGGCAGCAGCGTCCGGAAGCCGAGCTCCTGCATGCCCTCGATCAGGATGCGCGCATTGTCGGCATAGCGCTCGCCGCGCCCGGCGACGCCGCCTTCCGCCCAGAATTCCTGCAGCGCCGCATGGAACGCGACGATGACATGGATCGGCGGGGTGAAGCGGTACTGCCCGGTGCGTTCGAAGGTCGCGTGCTGATCGTGGAGGTCGAGCACGAGCGTGGTGGCGTTGCCTTTCGTCTCGGCCAGGGCGCTCCGGCGGGCAATGACGAAGCCGAGACCGGGCACCCCCTGGATGCACTTGTTCGAAGAGGCGGCCACCGCATCGAAATAGACCTCCCGGCTGTCGAGCGGCAGCGCCCCGAAGGCGCTCATCGAATCGATCAGCAGGCGCCTGCCATGGCGCTTGACCAGCGCCGCCACGGCCTCGATCGGGTTGCGGATGCCGCTCGTCGTTTCGCAATGCACCACGAAGACATGGCTGATCGCGGCATCGGCGACGAGCATTCGGTCGACCTCGGCGAGGTCGGGCGGCATGTCCTCGGCAGTCTCGTGGACGGCGACATCGCGACCCGCGATCTCGAGGATGCGCTTGGCGCGCTGGCCATAGGCGCCGTTGATCAGGATCAGAACCTTGCCGCCGCGAGGCACGAAGCTCGTCAGCATGGCTTCGACCGCGAAGGTGCCCGAGCCCTGCATCGGCACGGTGACAAAGCTGCCCTCGCCATGGATGACCTTCGGAAGCTCCTCCATCACGGCCTTGTTGATGCCGACAAAGGTGGCGTCCCGTGAGCCCCAGTCATGCACCATGGCCTCCTTGATCGCCTTGCTGGTCGTCAGCGGTCCGGGCGTGAGGAGGAGGGGATCACCGGTCTCTGAAACGGCGGGGCGGCGGGCGTGGACCATGTCGATCTCGCTTTTTGCGTTGCAGCGGATAGCGAAACGGTAGGGCGAGATTTGACATAGCTCCAATACATCTTATCCATGCGATCCATAGAGGGTGTCTATGTCATGGCGATCAGCTATTCCGGCTTGTCGGCGTTCCACGCGGTGGCGGAAGCCGAGAGCTTTACCGGCGCCGCCAAGGCGCGCCATGTCAGCCAGCCGACACTCTCGGCGCAGGTTCGCACGCTCGAGGACGCCTATGGCGTGCGCCTGTTCGATCGCGTCGGCCGAAAGACCAGGCTCACCCCGCTCGGCCAGAGCCTCTTTGTCATCACGGCCCGGCTGTTCTCCGCTCAGGACGAGGCGCAATCGCTTCTTGCCGGCAGCCGAACGCTGCAGCGTGGGCACCTACGCATTGCCGCCGACAGCGCCACCCATGTCATGGCCGCGCTCGCACGGATGCGCGAAAGCTACCCCGGGTTGACGTTCTCGCTGACGATCGGAAATTCGTCCGAAGTCGTCGACCAGATCATGGATTTTGCCGCCGATGTGGCGATCACCGCGCGGCAGAGCTCGGATCCGCGCCTCCATACGGTGAAGCTGCGCTCGGACCGGCTGATCGCTTTCGCATCGAGCGACCACCGCCTGTCGCAGCACGACAGCATCCCGATCGAGGCCTTCGCGGGCCAGGACATCGTGTTGCGGGAACGCGGCTCGATCACGCGCGAGACGTTCGAGGCCCGCCTGTCCGAGGCCGGAATCAAGCCGGCGAACCTGCTCGAGGTCCAGTCGCGCGAGGCGGTGCGCGAGGCCGTCGCCGCCGGATTCGGCATTGGCGTGATCTTCGAGGCGGAGTTCCGGTCCGATCCCCTGCTGAAGCGGCTGATCATCACCGGCGCCGATTTCTCGGTCGGCGAATATGCGGCTTGCCGTGCCGAGCGCCGGCGCATTCCGCTGGTGCGCGGCTTCTTCGAGACGGTCCAGGACTTCGTCGAGGCCGAAGCCATGATGGCGCGCTGAGGTCAGGCAAGCCGCATCGGCGCAAGCGCGGCGACGATGAAACCGCAGGCGACCAATCGCGACGTCTGCAACGGCTCTTTCAGCCAGAGACGTTGCCCCCAGGCTTTATCCGGCTCCGAGTTCGATTCCGGCAGTTTTGTCGCCGCCGAGTACCGGGCTGTAGGGCACATGCATGGCATTCAGCGACCGCCAATCGCCTCAAGCCATGTTGAAACCGCGACCGCCCCACCATCCGGGGAACCGAGGGCACGATCTCCAAGATAACTCGCCCGCCCAAGGCGCGGCCGCATTGCAGCCGTAGCTTTCGCGCCGGCCGTGGCAGCTTCGGCTGCCAGCCTCCAGGCTTGGGCCGGAGGTAAATTCCGGCGAACCGCGTCGGCCAGGGCCTCCGCGGCGGGCACAAGAGCATCGAGCATCGTCCTGTCCCCCGGTCGTGCGCCGCCCAGCTCCGACACAGCTTCGACGCCTTGTGCAAAGGCGTCAGACCAATCGCCCAGGCTGGTGCTCGGCCCTGCGGCAAGGCGGCGCGCTGCTCTCAAAAGACCTATCGCATAGAACGGTCCCGAACTGCCGCCGATCGCGCGACGCAGTTCTTTTGCGAGAAGGGAGAGCACAGCTGCGGCGCTGTCGGATTTGTCTGCATTGCAGGAAGCACGGATAGCGTCTGCGGCGCGGCACATGCTCACGCCGAGATCTCCATCTCCCGCCTTCCTGTCCAGCTCCGTCAGTTGCGGCTCAGCCGCTTCCAACGCCGTCGCGCAAGCGAGCGCTGCCGTTCGCACCAAAGCTCCCAGGCTGTCCGACGAGGCCATTCCTTCTTCAGCAGAGCCCACATCGCTCGACGTTGCTATTGCTATCGTCTGCGAAAGTGCTCCCGGCCCTGGCCATGACAGTGCCTGTGTCGCAGAATCAAACAGATCCAGTCGCTCCTCATCGACAGCGATGACGGAAAGCGAGAATCCGGGCATTTCGAGCGCACTTAACAAGGTGCCAGCCCAGGCGCGTTCGACCTTCAGCCCCTGCTCGCGCAAATAGGCGAGTGCGCGGCGGGCGATGACGGACAGCTCCATCTGCGTCGTGCCACCCAGGTTATTGATGAGCACCGCAACGCGCCCGCCCGCCGGATAGCCGCCATCGTCAAGGATCAAACTCAACAACCGGTCGGTGATGGCGTCGGCCGAGTCGATCTTCTGCCGCGCCATGCCAGGCTCGCCATGTATGCCCAGGCCGAACTCAATCTCGTCGGCTCCCAGTTCGAAGCTTGGGACGCCGATCGCCGGAATCGTGCAGGCACCGAGCGCTACACCCATCGTTCTTATCGAAGCCGCGGCAGCCCGAGCTGCTGCTGCAATCGTCTGCAGTGACTGCCCTTGTTCCGCCAGCGCTCCTGCAATTTTGTGAATCAGGACGGTGCCCGCAAGTCCGCGACTTCGGTCCTTCGGTACGATTTCGCGCAGGGCGATATCGTCGGCAACGACGATGATCTCGGTTGGGATTCCGCCCGATCGGGCGATTTCGGCAGCCAGACCGAAATTGAGGCGATCGCCGGTGTAATTCTTGACGATGAGAACGGCACCCGCTGGGCCGGCGACTGCGTGAATGGCGGCAAGCACCGCATCAACGGAAGGCGACGTGAACGCGTCTCCCGCAACGGCGGCGTGCAGCATGCCGGCGCCGACATACCCTGCGTGCGCCGGTTCGTGACCAGCGCCACCGCCGGAAATGACGGCGACGCCGCGAAGAGCGGGTTCGGGCAGGTTGTTACGAATTACAACATCATGCTCCGCGAGCAACGCCAAGTTGGGGTTGAGCGAGACGATGCCCTCGAGCATTTCCCTGACGACCCGGCGGGGATCATTGATGAGCTTCTTCACGCTATTTCCCCCTTGCAGCTCACCTGCACCTTGCTTCATCCGACTCGCCCAACGCCGTCCTCGTCGATAGCGGAAACCGCTCCCGCAGGGACATCAGAATTCCCTCCTGCCGAGAAACCTGGGCGCGCCCGCGCTGATCGGAAAACGGCGGAACGTGCAGCAGACCCATCACATGACAGTCGGGCGCTCCCGGTCCTGTGCGCCGAGATCGAGGTATTGGGCATAGGAGACGTCCGGATGCTCCAACCAATAGTCTGCATAGTAAGGCACGAGCGGCTCGTATGCGTCGAAGACGCGGCGCAGGTCCCTTACCGCGTCTCCTCCCTCGGCCGGCAAGGGGTTCGCCATATCGATGCGCAGGTCGACCAATGGCCTCTCCACGCCTGGAGCGCAGGCAATAAGTCCGGCGGACTTATGCCCAATCGGTTCACCGCCGGCAGCAGCGCCGGCTTCGATCGCTCGCACCAATCTCTCAAAGAATGGAAGTGCTGCATTCGCGGCGAAGGAATCGTGAATTGCGTCGACGACCTGCTGACCGGCGAGGCCGTTGCCCATGGCGACAAATCCGTCACCGACCCGGTGCCCCGTATAGGCCGCCCCGTTTATCGGACTGTGAGCCGCAGCACGGCCGTCGGCGGTGACGATACCGATCTGGCGGTAGTCGAAGAACGGATCCTTGTGCCTCAAGGCAACGAGAATCTCATCGGGGCTCCAGCCCTTGCTGGCGAGTTCAAGGCCGGTCAGTCCATGCCGCCAGTCGGAATGGCATTGCGAGGAAATCGCAGCCACGCCGCCACGCACATGCGGACATCGGGAAGCCACCGCAAGCGGGCTGGTGGCGAGGCAGACGCCAAGCAGTTCGGTTTCAGGGCAGCGGGCGACAATCGTGAAGGTCATGAGCGATCTCCCAGCTTGGGTCAGAAGGCGCGGGGGGCCACCGAGCGGGCGGCGTAAATGTCGACCAGTGGTAGATATTCGGCATAGAGACGACGCAGGTCGGCAAGAGCATTGCCGCCGTCTTCGACCGGCCGATTGGGCACATCGATGCGCAGGTCGATCTGACTTTCTGCACCAGGCGAGCGCACGAGAAGCGAAGCAGAGGTGATCGGAAAGCTCTCGCCCAGCAGTCGCTTCGAGTTCTCCAGGCCGGTCAACAGGCGGTCTGCGAGCGGCAGTCCGGGTGAGGAGCCCTTGAAGCCCTCCGCGACGGCGTCGAGTGCCGCTGCGCCAGCTGAAAGCCCGTTGCCTAGGCAGACAAGATCATCGTCGATCCGGTGGCCGGCCCATCCGGTTGCCTCTTTGCCTGTATGCGCACCGATCTGTCCGTCGGCGGTCAGAATGCCGATTTGGCGATACTCGAGCCAGCGGTCGTGCTGACGCAGCGCCTCAAGAACCTCTGCGGCGGTCAACCCGCAACGCACCAGGTCCAGCGCCAAAGGCCCGACTTTTAAATTTGTGAAGCCTTGGCTCGCGATCGCAGCTCGCTCCGTTTCCAAATGAGGACAGCGCGCACCGATCGCGATCGAGCTCGATGCGAGGGCGATGCCGAGCGTACGGTCGCGCGGATCGCGTGCCAGCACGCTGAGCATCGTGCCTTTGTGAGTCAGATCGATGTTCATGCCGCGTCATCGACCTGTTGAGCGCGCGGCTCGTCCAGGAAGCTCGCAATCGCGCTTTCGGCAAGGCGGCGGATGAGGGTTTCGAGCCGCGCCTGCGCGCCAGCATCGCCGAGATCCGGAAGTGCGATGCTCAAGGAGCGATGCGTCGGTGCGTAAACCTCGGAGGCGCGGTCGGGGTGCGCTTCGACATAGGCTTCGAGGAAGATGCGCTCTTCTTCGGAGGTCAATTCCGCGAGCTTAACAATCGCCCTGACTTGGTTGCTCGGGATCGCGAGATCGTAGGCGGGGCTGGTTATCTGCGTCACGAAGCTGCGTGTGTGACCCAACGACTCGGCAATCGCCTGGCGCGCGCCTGTGCCGCGGCGCTTCAGGAATGCCTGCAGCAGCAGCTTGTAGCGTCGAACGGGCATGCGCTCGTCAAACAGTTCGAATTCTCGGGCCGTCGATGGGGCCGTTTTCTTGGCTCTCGTCATGGTGCAACCAAACGCCATTATCGCCTCACGATCAAGAAGAATGTTTAGTAGACAGTGCGCGAGGTGGCGCCAGGCAGGAGTGCGACTCGCGCTCGAAATTTAAGCGGTAGTGTTGAGTTTCGCATCAAAGCTGCGCCATTCTCGTTCTTGGAGCCTCTGTCGATTTCTCAAAAAAAGCATATAATTGCAATATGTTAAATGGTGTGTATCGCAGGTATTTCAGGGTGAGTGCTCTTGCGGCTAATATTTTCGCTTGCCGTCCGATAAGTTTAGTCAATAAACTTTCATCGATGGTTCTCATCGCCCTGGGAGGGGTCACATGAAGGGTTCTGCGTTTTTGATGGGCGCGGCCGTTGCCGTCGCACTGGCCACCTCGGCGCAATTCACCGCGAAAGCTGCCGAGCCAATCGTCATCGGGCTGTTTGGGCCGATGTCCGGCGAGCGCTCGGCGCTAGGAATGCGCTTCAAGGAGGCGGCGACGATGTTCGCCGATGAACTGAACGGTGCCGGCGGGATAGGGGGGCGACCGGTAGAGATCCGCATCGAGGACAGCCGAGGCAACCCCAGAGAGGCTGCGACATTGGCGCAGAAGTTTGCGCAGGATGCTGCCGTGCTCGCGGTGGTCGGCGGGCAGACCTCGACGGAATCGATGGCGGCAGGCCCAATTCTCGCCGAGGCAAAACTTGCGCAAGTTGCGCCCACCGCCGGTCATCCGGACTATGTGAAGATCAGCCCCTATCAGTTCCGCACCACGCCGACACACGCTTCGATGGTGCAGCCCCATGCCGACATGCTGCTTAAGAAGCTCGGCATGAAGAAGATCGCGATCGTCTACTTCAAGGACGATTGGGGCATGGTGACCAACACCATGATGAGCAAGCGCTTGAAGGAGCTTGGCGCCGAGGTCGTGCTGTCGGAGGCGATGATCCCGGAGACCCGGGATTTCCGCCCGCTGATCACCAAGATCAAGGCTGCGGCTCCCGATGGCGTCTTCCTGGTCAGCCACTACGCGGAATCCGCGCTGTTCATGCAGCAGCTTCGGCAAGCCGATCCGAAACTCAAGGTCGCCGGCACCGATACCCTGAACGATCCCAAATTCATCGAGTTGGCGGGCGGTGCAGCCGAGGGGGTCGTGATGCCGACACTTTTCCTGGCTTCCGCGCCGGAGGCTGCGAGGTTCTCGAAGGCCTATGAGGCGAAGTTTGGGAAGGAGCCGAACTACTACTCCGCCTTTACCTGGGATGCGATGCTGATCGTCACCGGTGCGATGAAGCAACTGGCCGCAGCGGGCAAGCCGCTGACCCGCCAGGCAATTCGCGACCAGATTGCGAGCGCTGCACCAATTCAGGGGGTCAGCGGCAGCTTGAAATACGAGGGCTCGGGCGACCTTGGCGAGCGCGAGATCAACTACATCGTCGTGAAGGGCAAGGGCTACGAGCCCTTCAACTGAACGTCCATCGGCGCCGGCTTCAGAAGGGATGCCGCAACCATGATCGAGTTCCTCAGTCAGATCTTGAACGGACTGGTGATCGGGAATGTCTATGCGCTCGTCGCAATCGGCTTTTCGCTGATCTTCGGCGTCACGAACCTGATCAACTTCGCTCAGGGGTCCCTCCTGATGCTCGGCGCCTTTTTCGCCTATACCGGCGTGCGGCTTGGATTGCCGCTGGCCGTGGCGGCTCTGTGCTCCCTGGCGCTTACCACAGCAGTCGGGATGCTGATCGAGCGGGTGGCGCTGCGCCCGCTTGAGAATGCGCCCTGGATTGCGCCGTTGCTTTCGACGCTGGCAATCACCTTCATGCTCGATCAGGCGGCCGAGATCATCTGGACGCCGGAAGCACATCCGTTTCCAAACCCGTTGTCAGCCTACAGCGTCGTTGTCGGCGCGGCCTATGTCACCGGCATGGATGCAGCGATCCTCGTGATATCGCTCACCTCGATGGTTGCGCTGTACCTGTTCCTGACCCGCAGTTGGGCGGGCAGGGCGCTGCGTGCCATGTCGCAGGATATGGACGCGGTCCGGCAGATGGGCGTCAGGACCGATCGGCTGCGGCTCCTCGCCTTCGGTCTGGGGGCTGCGCTGGCTGCCGTCGCCGGTGTGATGGTCGCGATGTACTATCAAACCGTCTACCCGCAGATGGGCGTGCCGTTCGGTCTCAAGGGCTTTACTGCGGCCTTGCTCGGCGGCCTCGCCAGCATTCCCGGGGCTGTCGCCGGCGGCCTGTTGCTGGGCATCTTGGAAGCGCTCGCGGTTGGTTACGTCGGTGAAGGCTTCCGCGACATGGTCGCCTTCGGCATCCTGCTGGTCATCCTGACATTCCGGCCCCAAGGCCTGTTCGGCGATAAGCGGCTCGATGCCCTCGGCGGCTCGCGAGGCGCCTCCGGTGTCATGCCTTCGACCAGTATCCTGATCGGGCAGGGCGGCCAGCCGTTGCCGCATGTGCGGGCGTTGAATCTGCCCTACGCTCTACTGGCCCTCGGCCTTGCCGCCTGCTTGATCCTGCCCGTCCTTCCAGTCTCGGCCTACGTCATCCAGGTCGGCGTGATCATCGCGATTTTCGGGCTGCTGGCTGCCGGGCTGACGATGTTGTCGGGCGCTGCGGGCATCATGTTCCTGGGCTTCTCGGGCTTCTTCGGGGTCGGGGCCTATGTCTCGGCACTGAGCGCAAAGCAGGGAGCACCGGCCGATCTCGCGCTTCTCATGGCCGCTGCCGTCTGCGCCGCGCTGGCCGGGATTGTCGGCCTCGTTTGTGCCGGGCTGACCGGGCATGTCGTCGGGCTCGCCACTCTCGCCATCGGCGTCCTGATCTGGCTCGTCCTTCTGAACTGGACGGATGTCACCGGCGGCCCCAACGGCATCTTCGGCATTCCGCGCCCATCGCTGTCCTTTCTCCCCGACGTGCCCATGTCTTCGGTCTCGGCGCAATATTGGCTCGCCGTAGCCCTGCTGATCGTAGCGGTGGTCGTCGTGGGACGACTTCTCGCTTCGCCCATCGGGCTGAGCTGGCGGGCGATCAGGGAAGACCGCGTGGCGGCCCACGCGGCCGGGCTGCCAGTTCGTCGCTATCTCGTCACCGCTTTCGTCATGGCCGGCATCTGTGCCGGATTGGCTGGAGGCCTCTTTGCCTTCCTTCAGCGCTTCATCAGCCCTGACAGCTTTCGGCTCGACACCTCGTTCCTGATGATCGCGATCATCGTGCTCGGCGGCCTCGGCAATCTGACGGGGGCCATGCTCGGCGCGGCCGCTCTCATCGTCCTACCCGAGATGCTCCGAGATGCGGCCGAATTCCGCATGATCCTCTTCGGGGCGGTCCTCTACCTCACGCTGCGGTTCCGTCCGCAGGGGATTGCAGGAGTCCGCTGATGCACGGGACGCGAACCATGAACTCAAACCACAGCCTAGAGCTGACGGACCTTAAGGTCAGCTTCGGTGGGCTCAAGGCAATCGGCGGCGTCGATCTGTGTGTAGCGCCCGGCGAATTTGTCGGAATCGTCGGGCCCAATGGCGCCGGAAAGTCGACACTGATCCAGGCGGTCACGGGTTTCGTCAAACCGAGCGGCGGATCCGTGATGTTCAAGGGGCACCGCTTGGACGGGCTCGCGCCGGAGGACATCGCGGCATTGGGCGTAGCCCGTACCTTCCAGACCAGCCGCGTCTTTCCCGCCCTGACGATCGCCGAGAGCGTTCGCGTGGGTACGCAGCGCGGCCTTATCGGCGGTGGTCGTCAGCGCACTCGCTTCGGGCATGTCACCGAGCCGCTCGGGGCGATTCTCAGCCTCCCGCGATATCGAGCGGCAACCCTAGAGGCCGACGAAAAGGTCGAGGCGATCCTCAAGATGTTCGGAGATCGGCTCTGGCCGCGCCGGGACCGGCCGACCCACAGCCTTTCCTATGCGAACCGACGGCGCCTGGATATCGCCAGAGCGCTGGCGACGTCGCCCGATCTCCTGCTGCTCGATGAGCCGACGGCCGGGATGAACCCCACGGAAAGCCACGAACTCGCTGACCTGCTGCTGGATATGCGCCAACGCTTCCCCCAAATGGCGATCGTCATGGTCGAGCATAAGCTCGATATCGTGCGAAAGCTGACGCAGCGAACGATCGTCATGGCGCAAGGGAAGGTCATCGTCGATGACGAGCCCGACCGTGCTTTCGCCAATCCGGAGGTGGCCGCTGCCTATCTCGGCCAAGGCGGCAATGCCCGCAGCTCGGTGATCGTGAAAGGGCATATCGACCACCAGCCCGAAGTTGCGATGCCGGGAGAGCCGGATAGCCCGGCCGTCGAACTAAGGGGCGTCGATGTCTTCTATGGCTCGATCCAGGCTCTCTTCGGCGTGTCCTTGCACGTTGGCCGTGGCGAAGCGGTCGCTGTTCTCGGTGGCAACGCCTCGGGCAAGTCCACCGCCGTCAAGACGGTGCTCCGCCTGACGACACCGCGCAGCGGCGAGGTGTTCCTGTATGGGCGGCCTCTGGAGGCTCGATCCACGGCTGAAGTGATCGATCAGGGCATCGCCTCGATCCCGGAAGGCCGGCGCATGTTTGCCGAGCTAACGGTTCGCGACAACATCCTGATGGGTGGTTACGCGCGGCGTCGCTTGCCGCGCCAGCAACTCGATCGCGACATCGATGCGGCGGTCGCCGAGTTTCCCTGGCTGGGCAACCGACTGGACCAGCTCGCCGGGACGTTGTCGGGCGGTGAACAGCAGATGGTCGCGATGGCGCGGGCCTGGCTGCGCAAGCCCCAGATTCTCTGCATTGACGAGCCCTCCATGGGCCTGTCGCCGCTGATGGTCGATCGGGTCTACGAAATCCTCGCACGCTGGAAGTCGCAAGGTTTGACCATCCTCATGGTCGAGCAGAGCGCCAACAAAGCGCTTGAGCTGGTCGATCGCGCTTACGTCCTGCGCAACGGCATCGTGATCATGGAGGGCCGCGCGGACGAACTGCGCGAGAATCCGGCTGTGCGGGAAGCATATCTAGGCGGAGAGCATGTCTCGACCTCCGCCCCCAGGTCGTCGGGCCTCGCGCCCAGTCTCACTCACTGATCCGGCTCAAAGCCGTTCCACTTGGAGGTCCTTACGATGGGCTTGCGCGTTGGCGTCGATATCGGCGGCACATTCACCGATTTTGCGGTGCTCGACCCGGAGACCGGGCATTTCGAAATCGGCAAGGTGCTGAGTACGCCGGCTGATCCGGCCGAGGCGGTGATTGAAGGCCTCAAAGCACGGATGGCCCAGAGCGGCCGGCCGATGAGTGAGATCGCCGAGGTCGTTCATGCAACGACGATCGCGACGAATACGGTGATCCAACGCAAGGGACCGCCGACCGCGCTCATCACCACCAAAGGGTTTCGCGATGTGATCTTGATCGGCCGCCAGAAGCGGTACGAGCTCTACGACAACATGGCAGGGCGGCCGGCACCGCTGGTTCCCCGGGACTTCGTCTTCGAGGTCGAGGAGCGAATGCTCTGGACCGGAGAGATCGAGACTGCGCTCGACGAGAACGGAGTCCGCTCGATCGCACGCGAGTTGGTCGCGAGAGGAGTGATCGCCGCAGCCGTCTGCTTCCTGCATTCTTACGCGAATCCCTCACATGAGAAGCGGGTTGCGGAGATCCTGCGGGAAGAAGCCCCCGATTTGATGGTGTCGATTTCTTGCGAGGTCTCGCCACTTTATCGGGAGTTCGAGCGGACCAGCACGACGGTCATGAATGCCTACGTCATGCCGGGCGTTGCCAGCTATGTGGAGCGGCTGGACCGGCAGCTGCGGGCATTGGGCGCGCAAGTGCCGATGCTGATCATGCAGTCCAACGGCGGGGTAGCGACCGCCGAGACGGTGAAACGCTTCCCGATCCGCATCATCGAAAGCGGTCCCGCCGCCGGCGTCCTGACTGCGGCGCGTTTCGCACCCGCTGCGGGCACTGACAATCTGATTTCCTTCGACATGGGCGGCACCACCGCCAAGCTTTGCCTGGTCGAGGATGGAAAGCCTCTGCTGACGAGCCAGTTCGAGGTGGACATGACCCACCTCAAGAAGGGCAGCGGGCTGCCGGTCAGCATCCCCGCCGTCGATCTGATCGAGATCGGTTCGGGCGGCGGCAGCATCGCCAAGGTCGAGCTTGGCGCTATCGCCGTCGGGCCGGAAAGCGCCGGCTCGGTGCCCGGCCCGGCTTGCTATGGCCGCGGCGGCACGAAACCGACCGTGACGGACGCGGACCTCGTGCTCGGATATCTCAATCCCGACTACTTCCTCGGTGGCGAGATGAGCCTGGACGCCGAGGCGGCCCTGACGGCGATCGAGAGGGACGTCGCCGTCCCGCTGGGCATAGACGTCATGCAGGCCGCCTGGGGCATCCACGAGATCGTCACCGCGCAGATGGCGCAGGCTGCGCGCGCTGTGACGATCAATTGCGGAAAGGACCCGCGCCTGTTCGCTCTCGTGCCCTTCGGCGGCGCAGGCCCGGTCCACGGCACCCGTCTCGCACGCATGCTGGGTTGTCCGAAGGTCGTCTTCCCCCGCGCCGCGGGCGTTGAGTCCGCCGTCGGTTTGCTGATGGCGGAGACCTCGCTGGATCTGGCGCGCACCCACGTGTTGAACCTCGATGGCAACGCGATCGAGGAGATCAACGCCCTCTACCATGACCTCGAGGAACAGGCTCGCGGGCAGCTCGATGAGGCAGGCGTCCCGCGCCACAGGCAGAGCTTTTCGGCGAGCTGCGACATGCGCTTTGCGGGCCAAGGTTTCGAGATTGCCGTGGATCTGCCTGTCTATCCTTACGCGAAGGCCGATCTCGAAACCCTGCGGAAGGCCTTCCACGCGGCCTACGCCAAATCCTATGGTGCCCGAACTTTCGATCCGGATTGGACGATCGTGGCGGTCCACTGGCGCCTGCGGGCGATCGCCGTCGGCAAGACGCTGGTCATGGACGAGCTGCCGAAGCTCCCGGGCGGCGTTGAACGCGCCAAGCGCGGACAGCGTCAGGTCTGGTTCCCCGAGACCAACGGTTTCGCGCTCTGCGACGTCTATGATCGCTATGGTTTGAGCGCAAACGACGCCTTCGCCGGGCCGGCAATCGTCGAGGAGCGAGAGTCCACCATCGTGCTGCCTCCCGGCAGCCAAACGACCGTCGACTCGCACGGCAACCTGATTACCACGCTGAATTGAGGAAACTGCGATGAGCACGATCGATCCAGTCACGTTCTCCGTGGTGTGGGGCGGGCTTCTGTCAGCCGCCGCCGAGATGGGCAGCACGCTGCTGCGCACCGCCTATTCGATGACGGTGCGCGAAGGCTCCGACTTCTCGACGGGTGTTTTCGATGCCGACGGCAACATGATCGCACAGGGCGATTACAGCCCTGGCCATCTCGGTTCGATGGCCTTCACTGTCCGTCAGATGCTCGACTACTACCCCAAGGGCTCTCTCGGCCCGGGCGACGCGGTGATCTGCAACGATCCGACGATCGGTTCCGGGCACCTTCCGGACATCTTCATGGTGACGCCTGTGTTTCATGACGGCGAACTGATCGGTTATGCCGTCAACATCGCTCACCATATCGACGTCGGTGGCAGCGCCCCCGGCAGCGAGGAGGTGGTCGGCGTTAGCGAAACCTGCCAGGAGGGCATCAAGCTGATGCCCGTTCTGCTTTACAAGGCCGGCGAGCCGATCCGGGAAATCCTGCGCATCATCGAGGGAAACGTTCGCATCAAGGACGTTCTCGGCGATCTGCATGCTCAGTACGCGGCAAACATGACTGGCGTCGCCCGGATGCAGGCGCTCGCGCGGCAGTACGGAGCCGCCCAGCTCGCCGAATGCATGCGCGAGATTGTCACTCGCAGCCGAGACGCCATGGTCGAGGCGATCGCGGAGCTTCCGAAAGGCACCTACCATTTCAACGATGTGTTGGACGATGTTGGGCCGGATACCGAACCTGTGCCGTTCCAGCTCGCCCTCACGATCGAGGACGGTCGCATCATCTGCGACTGGCGCGGCACCGGTCCCCAGCGGCCAGCCGGCATCAACGCCTACATGCAGTACACGCGATCCTACTGTATCGCGGCCATCAAGGCGGTTACGTTGCCGCGTTCACCGCAGAATTTCGGCATCATCAGCTGCATCGAAATCCGCGCACCCAAGGGTAGCTACGTCAATCCCAACCCTGGAGCGGCCAGCGGCGCCCGCGCCGTCAATGCCAACCGCATCTACGAAGTGGTAATGGGCGCGCTGGCGCAAATCGTGCCCGACCGCGTGATCGCTGCCAGCTCCGGCTTCTGCAACCCCAAGGTCAGCGGTTTCGTCAGCCCCTATACAGGCAAGCCCTTCTTGGCGTGGATGACGGCGATCGGGGGTGTCGGCGCGCATCGCCATCGTGATGGTCAGGAGGCCACGACCTCACCGACAAACGGCACCAACACACCGGTCGAGGTTCAGGAGATGAACGCGCCGGTCTTCATCGAGCGGATGGAACTGATCCCCGATACCGGCGGGGCAGGCCGGTTTCGAGGTGGCATGGCGGTGCGGAAGGATGTGCGGCTGTTGGCCGATGCCGGGCTCGTCACCAATCTCGGCGATCGCTATGTCAATGCGCCGTATGGGCTGGAAGGCGGTGCGTCAGGCGCGCTCGCGGCCACGATCTTGAACCCGGGCCGACCTGACGAGCGCAACCTGCATTCCAAGGGGACGTACCCTCTGCGGAAGGGAGATGTGCTCAGCATGCGGACAGCCGGCGCAGGTGGTTTCGGCGATCCGGCCAGGCGCGATGCCAAGGCAGTTCTGAGAGATGTGAGGCAGGGATTGGTTTCGGCCCATGCTGCGGCCAGTCTCTACAAGGTCGCGCTGAGTGAGGACGGCCTGGATATAGATGAGGGCGAAACGCTCAACGCCCGTGCTGCCTCTTCGCTGCTGCCGACCTGACGTGACGAGCCACATAGGCGCCCACGACTGAACGGCGGATCGGATCTCGCTATTCTTACACAGACCTTCGGCGCGCCCGGCGCGGATCGCCGAAGGCTAGGTGTTCGACTCGCCGGGATCCGATTTTGTCGAAGATCGCGATCGCATTGAACCTTTGGTGAGTGGTGCTTGCCGCGGTCTGCGCGGGCATTCGCCACGGGAAATGAGAGCTTCACAGGTAGCCCCTATGGCATGCCCCTGAAGAGTGGCCCTCCGTGAAGTAGGCGTCGAGCCTTTGGCGGATGCGGCTATGGCGCAGAAGAAGCACACGCCCGAAGAGATCGTCGCGAAGCTGCGGCAGGTCGACGTGTTGTTGTCCCGACGTCGTCCTGTGACCGAGGTGATCCGCACGATCGGGGTGACGGCATTCGCCTATGACGCGAGAGCTTCAGCGCGAATATCTGCGATGAGCTCCTGAACGGCGAGATCTTTTCCAGTCTCGCCGGGGGCAAGGCCGTCATCGAGGGCTGGCGTCAGCGCGGCCACACCAGGCGCCCGCACTCTTCGCTCGGCTGCAAGCCGCCGGCGCCGGCCGCTATCGTGCCGCCGTCGAACATGGCTGAAAAGCCGTCTCTGCAGGAGACTGCAGCCGCGCCACTCAATCGAGGTCGGACAGGGCCACTTGACAAAGAAGTTTCATGGTGAAACGTTTCCATTAACGATGGAAACGTTTCCACGAGGGGATCGCCATGGCTTATGACTCTCTCAATCGACGTGCTTTCCTTCAGGGCGGTGCGGCGGCCGTCGGGGGGCTTGGTCTTCCACTCACGGCGCGAGCGGCGGATGAGCGATCCCTGGTCGTGGCGATCCCATCGAACCCATCGACCTTCGATCCGATCAACCAGGGCAACCACGATGCCATGGTGGTCAATCAGCTCATTTTCGAGAACCTGATCGAGATCGACGGGGAGGGCCGGCGCCGGCCTCTGCTTGCCAAGTCGCTGCCTGCGATCTCCGAAGACCGGACCGAGTATACGTTCGAGCTTCGGGACGACGTCGCGTTCCAGAACGGGCAGCCCTTCACTGCCGAGGACGTGAAATACAGCTACGACTATATTCTCGACCCGGCCAACAAGGCGCTGCGGCGCTCGGTCTGGACGAATATCCAATCCGTCGACGTCTTGGCGCGCCATAAGGTTCGCTTCAAGATGAAAGCGCCGTTCCGGCCCTTCCTCGACTACATGACCAAGTACATGGGGATATTTCCCGCCGGAAGCCGCGAGAAATACGGCAACGAGCTCTTCCAGCAGAGGCCGGAGGGCCTCGGAACCGGGCCCGGCATCTTCGTCTCCGCGCGTTCCAACGATGTCGTCGAATTTCGCCGCAACCCCAATTACTGGCGCAAGGATCTCCCCGGCTGGGACCGGCTGCGTGTGCGGATCGTCTCAGAGGAGGCCGCTCGCATCGCATCGCTCATGTCGAAATCGGTGCACATCATCGGCGCGCCGCCCGTCCGCGACTATCTGCGTCTGCGGCAGGCCAAGGCACAGGGCATCGTCGGGGCGAGCCGTCCTGCGCTCGGCAGCATGATGCTGATGATCCACAACACCCGAAAGCCCCCCTTCGACGATCCTGATTTCCGCAAGGCCGTGTCGCTGGCCACCGATCGCAAGACCATCGCCGAGAAGATCTTCAACGGTCTGGTCGAGCCCTCGGCGGTGCCGGCTCCAGCCTCGGCGTGGTGGTACAATGACAAGGCGGCGGAAGGCCTGGCCTTCAATTTGGAAAAAGCGAAGGCTCACCTCGCCAAATCCCGCTACGCTTCCGGGGCAGAATTCGAGCTGCTCTATTCCTCGCAGGGCTATCTGCTCGACGTCGGCGATGCGGCCCTGTTCATCCAGGCATCCCTGGCCCGGCTCGGAATCAAGGTAAAACTCCAGCCGCTCGAGACGGGCCAGCTCATCGAGCAGGTCTTCGGCGGAAATCAGACATCCGCGCTCATGGCCGTGATCGGCCCCTCCGATCCAACCTTCATCATCCAGGGCATCTATACGCCGAACCAGGTGATGACGCGCGGCTCCGGCTACAACAATGAGCGGCTCAATACGCTCCTGGCCGACAGCTTCCGTGTCGATGACGAGAAATCGCTGGGGCCCATCTTGGCCGACATGCAGGCGATTCTGGCCGCAGACTCACCCTCGACCTGGATCGGCGCGGTCCACAGCTTCAACCTTTGGCGCAGCAACGTGCAGGGCTTCGAGCCGAATACCGGCATCACGCTCCGCCTGACCGACGCGGCCGTATCCGACCTTCGCTGAGGCGAAAAACCATGTGGTTTGCCAGTCGCATACTCAGCAGTCTTGCAGTGCTCGTCGTGGTCAGCGCGGTGCTCTTCGCGCTGACGCGGCTGACGCCGCTCTCGCCCGCGCGGATCGTGCTCGGCGCCGATGCCACCGTCGAGCAGATCCATGAGTTCGAGCACGATCGCGGCCTCGACCGCGCTCTGCCCGCCCAATATGCGGCGTGGGTTGCACAGCTTCCCCGGTCGGGGTTCGGTACGTCCTACATCACCGGCCGCTCGATCGATGTCGAGCTGCGCGAGAGCCTTCCTGTCACCGCCGAGCTGGTGGTGGTCACTTTTCTGCTGACGCTGGCCGGCGCGATTCCGCTCGGCCTCGTCGCTGCACTGACGGAAGACCGCTGGCCGGACCACCTGATCCGGGTGCTGTCCCTGATGGCCGTATCGGTCCCGGGATTCTGGCTCGCCCTGGTCCTGATCCGTGTCTTTGCCGTGAGGCTCGGCTGGGTGCCGCCGATCGGAATAACGCCGCTCTCGGAAGGCTGGCACGCCCATCTCGCCTCCCTGGCGCTGCCGGCGCTGTCGATCGCGCTCTACTATATCGGCGCGCTCAGCCGCCTGATGCGCGCCTCCGTCATCGAGATCCTGGGCCAGGACTACGTCCGCACCGCGCATGCGCTGGGCCTGAGGCGCAGTCTGGTGGCTCGCTACGTCGTGAAGAACGCTCTTCCACCGTTCGTCAGCGTCGCCGGCATGTCGTTCGGCTACATGTTCGGCTGGGCGATCATCATTGAACTGGTCTTCAACATACCGGGTCTTTCGCGCGCCCTGCTGACCGCCATCACGCAACGCGACTATCCGATGATCCAGGCCACCGTCCTGGTCGTCACGGCGATGTTCATCCTGTCGAACCTCGCTGCGGATCTCATCCAGCGGCTGATCAACCCGAGGCTGAGACATGCTTGACGCTGTGCGCTCACCTGGATCTGCGCCAGTGGCCGCGGTCGCCGGCATCCCAGCCCTGCGCCGGCTGTCCGGGCTCACCGGCACCATGCGCCGCCTTGCGCAGACGCACATCGGGCTGGTGGGGTTGGTCATCGTCGGCTTCGTCGCCCTGGCCGCGCTCCTGGCTCCCTGGCTCCCGCTGCATGACCCGCTCGATCTGATGATGGAGCATCGGCTGGAGCCGCCGGGGCCGGCGTTCCTCCTGGGCACGGACGAGGTCGGCCGCGACATCCTCGCCCGGCTCGTCTGGGGTGCGCGCGGGTCCCTGATGATCGGCGTGCTGACCGTCGCGATCGGGCTCTGCGGCGGGCTCTTCGTCGGTATCCTCTCCGGATATTACAGCGGAACGCTCGTCGAAACCGTCCTGCTCGGCGTGATGGATATCTTCGCGGCGATTCCTCTGCTCGTCTGGGCTATCGCGATCGTGGGGATTTTCGGCACCGGATCGGTGCAGGTCGGCCCGCTCGCGCTGCCCAACGAAGCCAAGATCGTTCTCCTCGTCGGCCTGCTTTTCATCCCCGGGCTGGCGCGTGTCGCCCATGGCCTGGCGCTGGCCGAGGCCGGGGCCGATTACGTGGCGGCGCGGCGCCTGCAAGGCGCGGGTTCCTGGTCCATCATGGCCAGCGACATCCTGCCGAACATCCTCTCGCCGATCCTTGTCCAGGCGAGCGTGCTGATCGGCATCGGCATCATCATCGAGGCGTCGCTGAGCTTCATCGGCCTCGGTGTGCAACCGCCGACCCCGAGCTGGGGCGGAATGCTGGCCGATGCGCGCTCGCTCGCCTTCTCGGACGAATGGTGGGTCGCGACCTGGCCGGGTCTGGCGATCTTTCTGACCGTGATCGGCTTCAACCTGATCGGAGACGCACTCCGCACGGTGCTCGATCCCCGGCGGCGTGAGGGGGGACCGGCGCTATGACAGCCCCTGTGCTATCCCTGAATGACCTGTCCGTCGCATTTGGTCAGGGAGCCGCGGCCCGGACGGTCGTTCACGGCGTGACCCTGCAGGTGCGGGCCGGCGAGAAATTGGCGATCGTGGGGGAGTCGGGCTCGGGCAAGAGCGTCACCGCGCTTGCGATCATGCACCTGCTTGGACGCTCGGGCCGGGTCGTGGGTGGCTCGATGTGCCTCGAGGGCGAGGACATCACGTCCATTCCCGAGAGCGCCTGCCGCGACCTGCGTGGTCGCAAGGTGGCGATGATCTTCCAGGATCCGATGACCGCCCTCAACCCCGCCTTCACGATCGGGCGGCAGCTCGTCGATGCCATTCGCAGCCATGACGATCCAGGCCCGAGGGCGGCCTGGTTGGAGGCCGAACAGCTCCTCGGCAAGGTCGGTATCGACGACCCGCGCCGCCGGTGCGGCCAGTATCCCCACGAGCTCAGCGGCGGCATGCGTCAGCGTGTCCTGATCGCGATGGCCATTGCCTGCCGGCCGCACCTGCTGATCGCAGACGAGCCGACGACCGCGCTCGACGTGACCGTGCAGGCACAGGTCGTTGCGCTGCTGCGGGATATCAGCGCGACGTTCGGCATCGCCCTGCTGTTCATCTCGCATAATCTCGATCTGGTCGCCGAGTTCTGCGACCGGATCGCGGTGATGTATCGCGGCCGGATCGTTGAAACCGGCAGCACGGAGGAGATCTTCACGTCTCCGCGCCACCCCTACGCGCGCCTCCTGCTGGATGCCGTCCCGCGACCCGGTCGTCCGCTGCGCGCGCCAGCGCCTGGCCGCCCGACCGGGAGCCCCAAGGAAGGCGCCTGCGATTTCCTGCCCCGCTGCCCTCAGGCGGATGTGGACTGCACCTCGCGGCCCAGCCTGCGAGGCGAGGGGGCCCATCTGAGTGCCTGCTGGCGGAGCGCCCTGAGATGAGCCAAGCCGAAGCATTCCCGCCGCCGCTCCTTGCCGCCGCGGGCGCAAGCCGGAGCTATCGCGTGGCGCGTTCGGCGCTGGCGCGCCTGCTCGACCGGCGCACGACATCTGCTCTTCTCGGAGCGAGCTTCGAGGTGCGGGCCGGCGACGTCCTGGGCATCGTTGGCGAAAGCGGCAGCGGTAAGTCGACGCTCGCGCGGCTTCTGGTCGGGCTCGATCGCCCGAGCAGCGGCCAGGTCTCGTTCGAAGGGCGCGACCTGGCCAGCTTTGCGGCCGCGGACTGGCAGCGTTTCCGAAACCGCGTCCAGTTCGTCTTCCAGGGCGCACACACCGCCTTGAACCCCCGCAAGACCGTCGCGCGCAGCCTGAGCGAAGCCTTCGCGGGCCCGCTCGCACCCGGAGCGCTCGATGCCTTGCTGGCGCAGGTCAGTCTCGGGCCGGAACTGCTCGATCGGCTGCCGCATCAGCTTTCCGGCGGCCAGAAGCAGCGGATAGGGATCGCCCGCGCGCTCGCGCGGCAGCCGGAGGTCCTGATCGCCGACGAGCCGACATCGGCTCTCGACGTCTCCGTGCAGAGCGAAATCATTGCGCTTCTTCAGCAGCTGCATCGCGACAGACACCTGACGCTGGTGATCATCAGTCACGATCTCGGGCTCGTCGGGGCGTTCTGCGACCGCGTGCTGGTGATGTATGCCGGCCGGATCGTCGAGATGGGGCCTGCCGCGAAGATCCTGGCGGCGCCGGCGCATCCCTATACGCAGCGCCTGGTAGCCGCCATTCCGCGCGGGCTCGCCGGGCGCAATCGCCCCGCCGAACCGCCACTGCCCGAAGCGGCCCGCCATGCCGGCTGCCCCTTCGAGCCCCGTTGCAGCAACCGAATTCCGATCTGTGCGCAAAGCGAGCCCCCCGAGGTTCACCTCGGCGACCGGCTCGTCCGTTGCCACGTCGCGCAGAGCTCGGTCCAGAACCTAGCGGAGACCAAATCATGACAGCGCGCTCGTTTCGCGTGGGGGCCGATATCGGCGGCACCTTCACGGATATCACCTTCCTGGAAAACGGTCAGACGGTGCATTCGTTCAAGCGCCCGTCGACGCCGGACGATTACAGTCGCGGAATCGTCGAAGGTGTCCTCGCGCTGCTCGACCGCATCGGCGGCAAGCCCACCGAGATCGAGGAGGTCGTGCACGCGACGACTGTGGCGACCAACGCCATTCTGGAGGGCAAGGGCGCCACGACCGCGCTGCTGACGACGCGCGGATTCCGCGACGTCCTGGAGCTCGGCCGGCTGCGCATGCCTGAGCTCTACAACCTCAACTACGAAAAGCCGACGCCGCTCGTGCCACGCCAACGGCGCTACGAGATCGCCGAGCGCATCGGAGCGCACGGCGACATCGTCCTGCCTCTGGACGAGGACAGCGTGGTCGAGGCGGCGCGCGGCATAGCGGCCAGCGATACGCGGGCCGTCGCGGTCAGTTTCCTGCACGCCTATGCCAATCCGCAGCACGAGCGGCGGGCCTGCGAGATTCTCGCCGGGATGCTCGGCCCCGAGATCTTCGTCAGCTGTTCCAGCGACGTGCTGCCGGAGATCCGCGAATACGAGCGGACCAGCACGGTGGTGGTCAACGCCTATCTCGGGCCTGTCGTACGCTCTTATCTGCGTGCCTTGTCGACGCGGCTACGCGACGCCGGCATTCACGCACCGCTGCAGGTCATGCAATCGAGCGGAGGCGTGATGAGTGCGCTGGCCGCCAGCGAGAAGCCGGCCTGCATCATCGAGTCCGGTCCCGCCGCCGGCGTCATCGCCGCCGCCCGGATTGGCGCGGCGGGAAGCGCCCATGATGTCATCACCATCGACATGGGCGGGACGACCGCCAAGGCCGCGATCATCGAGCAGGGCCAGCCCGCACGCACGACGGAGTACGAAGTCGGAGCCGGGATCAACATCTCAAGCAAGCTGATCAAGGGCGGCGGGCACGCGGTAAAGCTGCCGTTCATCGACGTGTCGGAGATCGGCGCCGGCGGCGGCAGCATCATACGGGTCGATGCCGGAGGCCTCATCCAGGTCGGTCCCGACAGTGCCGGTGCCGTCCCGGGCCCAGCCTGCTACGGCACGGGCGGCACCCGCCCGACACTGACCGACGCGCTCGTCGTGCTGGGCTACATCAATCCCGAGCATATCGCCGGCGGTGCCGTGCGCCTCGACGCGGAGCGCTCCCGGCGTGCGATCAGCGAGCAGGTCTGTGCCCCCACGGGGCTCCCCCTCGAGACTGCGGCCTATGGCGTCTATGCCATCGCAGCCTCGACGATGATGCGGGCCGTCAAGGCCGTCTCGACCTATCGCGGACGCGATCCGCGCGACTTCACCCTGTTCGCCTTTGGCGGCAACGGCCCTGCGGTGGCGGCCGAGATCGCGCGTCTCCTCGACATGAAGCGCGTCGTCGTTCCGTCCCATCCCGGCGTCTTCAGCGCGCTCGGCCTGCTCTACTCGACGACTGAGCACGACCTGATGCAGACCTATTTCTGCGCGCTCGACGCTGTCGATGGCGACAAGCTCGATACGGCCTACCGTAAGCTCGAGACCAGCATGTTCGCCGGCCTCGAGGCCGAAGGCTTCGCCAGAGCGGACATCGAAATCGAGCGGATTGCGGACCTGCGCTACGCCGGGCAGGCCTATGAGCTGACGATCGGGCTCACAGACCGCCCCGGCGACCCCATCGACATCGCCGCAATGGGCGAGGCCTTCCGCCGCGAGCACAAGCTGACTTACGGCCATGCATCGACGAGCGATCCGCTGGAAATCGTCAATATTCGCGTGACCGGCCGCCCTCGCAACGACAGGACCGGCGCCTATCGGCCGTCGGCCCCGGGCGCGCGAACGGTGACACCGGGTTCTCCCCCGGAGCGGAAATGCTGGTTCGGACCGGAGTGGGGGCATCTGGAGACGCCGATCGTCACGCGCCTCGACCTCGCAGCGGGCGACCGGGAAAGCCCGCTGATCGTCGAGGAATACGACGCCACATGCGTGGTTCCGCCTGGCTGGACAGCGGGCCTGGACGAATTGGGCAACCTCGTACTCACAGCCTCGGAAAGGTGACGTCATGCTCGCCCCCCATTCTGCCCCCGCATTGTCGCGCTCCGATCCGGTGACGCTGGAGATCGTCAAGAATGCCCTTGCGTCCATCGCGGACGAGATGGCGCTGGTCATCCTGCGCAGCGCCTATTCGCCGATCGTCCGGGACTCGATGGACTACTCGACTGCGCTCTGCGATCGAGACGGTCTGATCATCGCTCAGGGCCTCACCAATCCCGTGCATCTCGGCTCGTTCCCGAGCGTGATGGTCAACATCCTCAAGCGGTTCGGCAGGACGATGCAGCCGGGCGACGGCTATATCACCAACGACCCCTACGGTGCCGGCGGCATGCATCTGCCGGACGTCTATCTGGTCAAGCCCGTATTCCACGCCGGCAATGTGGAAGGTTTCGTTGCCAGCCTTGTCCACCACACCGACCTCGGCGGAATGGCGCCGGGCAGCATGGCGCTGCATGCCACGGAGATCTTCCAGGAAGGATTGCGGATCCCGCTGATCAAGGTCATGCACGATGACCGGATGGACGAGAACCTTCTGGCTTTCCTGGAGGTCAATTCCCGCGTGCCGGAGCAGGTTCTGGGCGATCTTCGTGCCCAGATCGCCGCTTGCGCCGCTGCCGAACGGGGCTTCGGCAAGGTGCTCGAAAAATATGGCGCGCCGGCCATGCGCGGCATGCTCGCGGAACTGCACGACTATGCGGAAAAGCTCGTCCGCGACGAGATCAGCGCGATGCCCGACGGCGTCTACGAGGCCGAGGACTTCATCGACGGCCTTGGCGAGGGCGGCGGGCCGATCCGCTTCAAGGTCACGATCACCGTCGCAGGCGACGAGCTCGAAATCGACTGGACGGGGACCAGCGCGGAGGTGCCGGGCGCCATCAACGGGCCCGTGGCGATCACCTATTCGGTCGCCTATGCCGCATTGCGCTGCGCCGTCCAGGCGGCCGTTCCAAACTGCGAGGGCTATACGCGACCGGTCCGGGTCGTGGCTCCGCTCGGCACCATCGTCAACCCGCGTCCGCCCGCGGCCTGCGCCGCCCGCGGCGTCATGGCCTATCGCATGCTCGATGTGCTGTTCAACGCCTTCGCCCAGATCGTGCCGGACCGGATGCCGGCCGCGGGCGAAGGTGGCCCCTCCGCAGTGTCGCTCAGCGGCACTCACGAGGGGAAGACCTGGCTGATCACCGACGGAATTCTCGGAAGCTGGGGTGGCCGAGCCACAAAGGACGGGGTCGACGGCATCGCCAACCCCGGCGCCAACCTTTCGAACATGCCGATCGAACTGATCGAGGCGCGCTATCCGCTGAGGATCGAGACCTATGGTCTCGTCGCAAATTCGGGCGGCGCCGGCCGTCGCCGTGGCGGCATGGCGATCACGCGCTCGTACCGTGTCCTTGGGGATGACGCGCAACTGACGATCCGTTCGGATCGGCGCGCGCATTTGCCGCCGGGTCTCTTCGGCGGATGTCCGGGCTCTCCGTCTCTCAACATCATCGATCGGAACGGCAAGACCGAACTCCTGCCGGTGATGCCGATGCGGACGCTTGCCCTGAGCAAGGGGGATCTGTTCACCCATGTCGCCCCCGGTGGGGCAGGCAATGGTGACCCGCTCGAGCGTGACCCGGATCATGTCGCCGCCGATGTCCGCGAAGGCCGCTTCACCGCGCAGTTCGCTCGCGACGTCTATGGCGTCGTCACAGGCGCGAACGGGCGCCCCGATCCGATCGCGACGGAGGCCTGTCGCGAAGGCCTGGCAGCCGATTTGCCGAAGCTGGCGGAGGCGCAGCTGCGCCTCTTCATGCAGGGCGATCGAAGCCGGGCGGCGCTGAGCCGGGAACATGAGGGGGAACTGGCATGACAGCGCTAGCCGCATTTCCGGTAACGGGCCCGGGCGAGCGCCGGACCGATTGCCGCCGGCACGATCGCGCCCGGCTCCTGCGGCCAAGCTGGGCGGAACTCGATTTCGGCGCATTGAGCCGGAATGTCGCGGCAACGCGCAGCCTGGTCGGCCCGGATGTTCGCATCTACTTCGTCTGCAAGGGCGACGGCTTCGGCTTTGGCGCCGCTGCGGTCGCGAAGGCCGCGGAAAGCGCCGGCGTCGACGGCTTCTGCGCCGGCAGCCCGGACGAGGTCGTCTCGATCCGCAGCACCGGCACGACGCTTCCCGTCCTGCTGTTCGCTTCGACCACGCCGGACGACCTGCCGGCCGCTGCCGGGCTCGGTGCCACGGTGACGGTGCAGAGCATAGCCGATATGGAAGCGGTGCTTGCGGCGAGCGATAGGATGGAGGTCTTTGTCGAGGTCGATTGCGGGCTTGGCCGCTACGGTCTGCGCCCCGAGCAGTGGCCCGGCGTCCTGCAGTGCCTTCGCGCCGCCGATCATGTCAGGGTGCGGGGCCTGTACTCGCATCTCAGCACGCCGGATGATCCCGAGATCAGCCGGGCCCAGGCCGAACTCTTCCGGCAGGCGGCAGCCGATGCTGCGGCCGCCGGCCATGACGATCTCATTCTCATGCTGGCGTCGAGCCGCGTGGTGCTGGCCTATCCGGAGATGCTCTTCAATGCGGTCGACCCCGGGCGATTGATCTATGGCGGGGGGCTCGATGAAAACTGGATGGAGATTGGTGGCCTCTCGCCTCTGCTCGCGGCCGTGAAGTCCCGGATCATCCAGGTCCAGGAGCATCCTCCGGGTACAGTGCTGGGGATCGGCTATGGTGCGCCGATCGCCATCGAACGCAGCATGCGCACGGCGGTCGCGCCGATCGGTTTCTGGGATGGGCTGAACCATATTCCGCCTCTTGGCGAGGTGCTGATCCGAGGACGGCGCTGCCCGGTGCTCGGGCGCCGGACCTTCCAGCATTCGGTCATCGACGTCACCGGGATCGCCGACGCCGCGCCCGGCGACGAGGTCGTGGTCCTCGGGCGGCAGGGAGCCGAAGAGATTTCGATCCATGACCTCGCCAGGGCCATCGGCATCACGGTCATCGAATTGGTCCCGCGGCTCGCGCGCTCATTGCCGCACGTGTATGTCGGCCTGGGGCAGGAGAGGGACGGGCGTGGCTAAAATGGGGACGAGGCAGTCGGCGGACGAGCCCAGGCCGATCACGATCAAGGATGTCGCGAGCCGGGCCGGTGTCGGGCTCGGCACCGCTTCGCGGGTTCTCAACGGCAACGAGAATGTCGCGCCTCATTTGCGCGAGCAGGTTTTCAAGGCCGTACAGGATCTGGGTTATCACCCCAATTCCGTGGCGCGCTCCATGCGGCTCGGAAAGAGCTACGCCGTCGGCTGCCTCGTCACGGACATCCGCCAGCCCATAGCGGCTGAAATGATCGCGGCTGCGGAAAACACCCTGCGTCGCGAGGGATACACGCTGATTGTCGCCAGTACGCATTTCGACGACAGCCGCGAGGCCGAGATCCTGTCATTGCTGCAGAACCGCGTCGTCGACGGCATGCTCCTGGCGGTCAATCGGGACAACGATCCGGAGACGGCGCGACGGCTCGCCGCCATCACGATTCCCATGGTGCTCTGGGAGCGCAGCCCCGATGGCGGATTCGATACCGTCCTGACGGAGCATCGCACCGGTGCCCGCAGGGCAACCGAGCACCTCCTGGAGCTGGGGCACCGCGAGATCGCGCTTGTTGCCGGTCACCTCGATACCTGGGTCGGACGGGAGCAACGGGCAGGCTTCGATGCGGCGTTCACTGACAGGGGGCTGGAGCCGCCGGCAGGTCGCATCTTCGAGGTGGGGGCGTTCGGGGCTCGCAAATTGGAGGCCCTGTGCCGTGGAGAGCGGCCCATCACAGCGATCATCGCCAATATCGACGAGATCCCCGGCATCCTGCATTTCTGCGCGAAGCGCGGCCTCGTGCTGCCGCGCGACCTTTCGATCGTGTCGATCGGTGACGCCAGTATCCTGGAAGTCATGACGCCGTCGATTACGGCCGTGCGTGGCAATGGTACGAAAGTGGCCCAGCTCGCAGCCACTCTTCTGCTGAAGAAAATGTCCGACAAGCAACCGCAAGCGGCGTCGGAGCGCTTGTCCGTGGGGATGCAACTCAAGATCCGGCACTCCACCGCGCCTTTGGACGATCGTGGCAGCGGGCCTGTCCAGCATGCGCATAGTGCTGCTGATCGCTGATCGACTATGCTGGGGAAGGTCATGATGTCCCTCCATGTCAGAACGCCGACCTACTGCTCGCCTTCTCTCTCTCGGGCGAGCGAGCGCAAGGTGTGGCTGAAGCTTGAATCCCTTCAACCCTCCGGATCCTTCAAGCTCCGCGGCATCGGGCTTGCGTGTCAGGAACATGCAAAGCGCGGGGTCAAGCGCTTCGTCAGCTCGTCTGGCGGCAACGCCGGGATCGCCGTCGCCTATGCCGGGCGTGAACTCGACGTCCCGGTGACGGTTGTCGTTCCCGAGACGACATCGCCAAGGGCATGTCGCCTGATCTCGGACATGAATGCCGATGTCCTGGTACAGGGTGCGTCCTGGCAGGAGGCAAACGAGCGCGCGCTTTCGATGCTGGGCGACAGCGACGCGTTCATCCACCCCTTCGACGACCCGGTCGTGTGGCGAGGGCACTCGACGATCATCGATGAGATGGTCGAGGACGGAGTGCAGCCGGACCTCGTCGTGCTCTCCGTCGGTGGCGGCGGATTGCTGAGCGGCGTCGTCGAAGGCTTGCAGCGCCACAAGCTGAACATTCCCGTTCTTGCGGTGGAGACGACGGGTGCGTCCTCATTTGCCCAGTCGGTTGCCCGGGGCGAGCGCATCGTTCTACCGGCGATCGGAAGCATCGCCACTTCGCTCGGTGCACGCCAGGTCTCGGAGCATGCCTTCGCTCTCCTTGCAGAGCATCGCATCGACTGCGCCGTCGTCTCGGATCTTCAGGCGGTTGATGCCTGCCTGCGATTCCTGGACGACCATCGCATCCTGGTCGAGCCGGCATGCGGGGCAAGCCTCGCCACGCTCTACCAGAATGTCGCGGACCTCGCCGATCATCAAAAAATCTTGGTCATCGTCTGCGGCGGGGCGACATCGACAGTCGAGCAATTGAATACGTGGCGCCGGAATCTTTCGATGGCGAGAGATCCCTAGGCCCAGGCCGATATCTCTGCCGATGAGACTAGATGCCTGTTTCAAATTCAACCTTGGGTGATCGTGATGTCGGTCGATTTCCACGGCAGCTACATCGACAGGGCGGCCCTCGTCGTCATGCATTATCAGGTCGATGTGTTCGACATCCTGTTCGGGCAGCAGCCATCGCCCTTGCTGGATCGGTGCAACGCACTGATCCGGCATTGGCGCGCCACCGGCCGACCGGTGCTGTTCCCCAACTTCTCGCTGGGTGAAGGCTATGAACATGCGCCGCCGGCTGAAAACCGTCAGATCACGCCCTATCTCTCGAGCGGACGATTTCGCACCGGCCTGCCCGTAGAAGGCCTCGCAATCGAACGGGGCGATCTTGTCTATGCATGCCCGCGCGCCAGCGTCTTTTATAGCACATCGCTCGACGCCGACCTTCGGGCGCGCGGTGTCAGCACGCTCGTCATGGCCGGGATAAGCACGACCGGCGTGGTTCTTTCGAGTGTCGCCTGGGCCAGTGATGCGGATTACGATCTGAGACTGGTCCGGGACTGCTGCTACGACCCTGATCAGAATGCGCACGAGGCCCTGTTTGGGTCCGGGTTCGGCGGACGCGTAAAGGTCGTGTGAAGCGGAGTTCGGATTGACCTGCCGCGGCATCAATCCCGGCTGCGGTGAACAGCCTGTCGCGCGAGTTGCATATGGCGGCGGCCGCGATGGCGCATGCCGCATCCGACCCGTTCTTGCGGTTGATGCTCGATCCACCCGTGACGGGACGGCTCGGCGATGCCGGCGCGGGGCCGCAGCGGCTGCTTTCAATGCATAAGCCGCCCGCCCGCGATATCGAGTGTCGCGCCCGTCAGCCAGCTCGCGCTTTCGGAGGCGAGGAAGAGAGTTGCTGCCGCTACGTCCGCCGGGGAGCCGAGCCGCCGGATCGGGTGGGCAAGGGCAACCTGCGCCTGGATGTCGGGTGGCATATGCGCTGCCGTGCGATCCGTCAGAACGGCGGAGGGCGCAACGCAGTTCACGCGCACCCCGCTCGGGCCGAGGTCATGTGCCGCTTGCTGCGTCAGCATGATGATGCCTGCCTTGGCGACGCCATAGCCGAGCGGCGCCTGTGAGGGCGCGCGGCCCGCGGAGGAGGCCATGGTGATGACGGCCCCTCCACGCCCTTGCCTGAGGCTGGGCAAGAAGACGGACAGCGTCAGGAAGGTCGCGGTCAGATTGTGGTCGAGACTGGAGCGCCAGTCCGCTTCGGTTACGTCCTCCAGCGGCGCGGGGCGACCACTCCCGCCGCCAGCAAACGCGACCAGAATATCGAGCTTGTCCTCTCGTTTCGCGAACACGGCGCGCGCAGCTTCCAGTTCCTCGCGACTGGTGCAGTCGAGGCAGACACTGGCATGCCCGGCTGAGATTGCTTCCAGCGAGCGGAGCGTTGCGTTGAGCCGGCCCGGATCACGCCCCGCCACCGTGACGCGCACACCGTTGCAGGCAAGCCAGCGCGCCGTTTCAGCGCCAATGCCGCCGGAGCCTCCGGTGACGACGGCCGTCTTGGCGGCGAGATCGGGATAGATCGGGATCGAAAACATTCACCGCTCCTCAGGCGTAACGTGCGATAGCCATGCAGACCACCGTGACCATCAGCAGGGCGGCGGCAACGCGTTGGATGCGACCGGGCGTGGCCGCAGGACCGGCGGCACCAGATCGCAAAGCCCATAGGGCGCCGATCGCCTGGATTGCGAATGCCGTCAGCGCTGTTGCCGCTCCCACGGCGAGCGTCGCCTCCATATTGCCGAAACCACCTGCGTGAGCGAGCTGCCAAAGCAGCATGCCCGAGCCCATCGCGACAAGCGCGGCTCCCATCTGGGGTTTGGCCAGCCCGGCGGCATCCGCTCCGCCGGCCCGCGCCAGAACGAAGGTCGTCCCAGCCCAAAAAACAGAGGAGAGAAGATGCACGGCGATGATGATCGGCAGGGGCTGCATCGGCTAAGCTCCGGTGGCGCAGATTGAACATGCGTCAAATTTAGATATACACACTGTATAGTCATGACTCGCAACGGTACGTCAAGGCCCTATTCAGGCACCAAGCGGGAGGCAAAGGCGGCGGAAACGCGCAGTCGGCTGCTCGCAGCCGCTACGGCGCTGCTCCGCCAGCCGGGCGGCGGGGCGCTCTCGCTGGAATCCGTCGCCGCAGCCGCGGGGGTAACCCGGCTCACGGTCTACAATCAGTTCGGCTCGCGGCGCGGCCTCCTCGAGGAGACGTTCGACAATCTGGCGGCAGCGGGCGCGATGGCGACGCTGACGGAAGCGATGGCGCTCGCGGATCCGCACGAGGCTCTTGCCGGGCTGGTCCGGGTCTTCTGCGATTTCTGGAGTTCAGATGATGCATTGGCCGGGCTGTTCGCGACAGCCGCCATCGACACGGAGTTGGCCGAAAGCCTGGCGCTGCGCAACGAGCGCCGCCGCATGGCGCTGGGCGTGATTGTTCGCCGCCGGGGCGGTGACGAAGCGAAGCAGAAAGACGTTGTCGACCTGCTCTTCGCTTTGACGAGCTTCCCCATGTTCCAGATGCTGCGCACCGGCGAACGCGGCGCCGACGCCATATGCGCGCTGCTCCAACCGCTCTGCTCCCGGGTGCTGGAAGGAGAGTCCGGGGAGGGGCCCGGAGCAGCATTGTAGTTGGGCCGGCCCCGCCCGGGCTGGCCGCACGTTCGCCTCCCGCAGCGCGAGCACGCGGGGCGGCATGCCAGGACGCCGGGCAAGGTGCTCTGGAGGTCCCATCAGGGTTGCCAGCGGAGTTAGCTACGGATTTGTGAGCGTCCGGTTCCGGGCGACATGCAAACCTCCGCTCTTGTCGCTTCACGGCTCCCCAACTGGCAGAACCTCGATACATGGATCTCCGCGTTTCGAACTGCGAGGTTTCTCTCGGTTCGACAGCCTAACGCGTCCATCGGGCGTCACCGATGCGAGCGCCGAAATGACGGCCAAAGGCGAGCAGCGCATCGATGATCGGCCGATCGTTACCGTCAGCCAGGGCGAAGAGCGGATATGAGACGCTGACGGCGATCGAGGTGCCCTTGTGCTTCTCCGTGAGGGCGATCGAGACCGCCTTTACGCCGTCGAAGAGCTCCTGATTTGAGATGGCGTAACCACGCAGTCGCGTCAGGGCCAGCTCGCGCAGCAATTCGTCGACCGAGTGCAGCGTCTGCCGGGTGGTCGCAGCCAAGGAGCCTTCAAACAGGCCGCGAATCTCCGCATCGGGCTTGAGCGAGAGAAGGGCCTTGCCCATCGCCGCTGCATGCGCCGGCAGGCGGTGTCCGGGCTCGACGGCGAACTGGATCGGCTGCGAGCCGCGCACCGTCTTGAGCACGACGACCTCCGCTCCGGAGAGAACCCCCAACCATACCGTGTGCTGCGTCTCGCGTGCGAGCGCTTCCATTTCCTTTTGCGCCTGCTCGACGATGTCGAACTTGCGGTGGAAGCCGGCGGCGAGCTGGACGGCGAGAATTCCTGCGCCGTAGCGCTGGGTTAGCGGGTCCTGCTCGATCAGGCCGCCACCTGCCAGTGAAGCCAGAAGACGCGAAGCCGTGCTGCGATTCACCTTGAGATGGCGACTGACGTCGCCGACCCGCAGCTCTCCGCCTGATTCAACCATGAGCTGCAACGCGCTGACGGCCTTCTCGATCGATTTCATCCAGCCTCGCATTGCCGCTTGACGTGGCGACAAAGCGCCGCCACGATGAATAAACAACATGTTGCACAATACGCAACACAATCAAAACGTCAAGGGAGAAGACGATGCGAGGAACCGGCGGCGCGCTGCTCTATGCGACCCTGAAGAGCCATGGGGTGAGGTGCCTGTTCGGGATGGAGGATCCGATCCATGTCTTCCATGCGGTCGATCGGTCCTTCACCCGGATTGTTACCGTCCGCGACGAGAAGCATGCGGCGATCATGGCGCATGGCTATGCCCAGGTGACCGGCCGTCCCGGCGTTTGTGCCGCGACCTTCGGCCCCGGCGCGACCAACCTGATCACGGGGCTCCTCGAGGCGCAGCGCTCGTCCGTGCCGGTTATCGCGCTGGTGCAGGACCATGCGCTGCGGCTGAAGAACAAGCATGCCAGCAGCGCGCTCGATCACGCCGTGGCGCTCGGTCCCTACGTCAAGGAAGTCATTCGCATCGACATGCCCGAGCAGGCGGGCGACGCGGTGCGCAAGGCGTTCCGGATCGCGACGACGGGGCGTCCCGGCCCGGTCGTGCTGCTGTGCCCGGGCGATGTGATGGCGGCGGAGGCCGAGGCCGAGACCTGGGCGGACCCGGCCTATGCCCATTTTCCGGCCAACCGCGTCCGGGCGAGCCGGGAGTCGATTGCCGGTGCCGCCCAACTGCTGGCGGGCGCGCGCCGACCGCTGCTGATCGCCGGTGGCGGCTCGATCATCTCGGGCGCCGAGGAGGAGATCCGGATCCTGGCGGAGCTCTTCGACATGCCGGTCGCGACGACGATGACCGGGCGCGGCGCCATCCCCGACGCCCATCCTCTCGCCGCGGGCCCGCTCGGCTCGACCACGGGCGGGCGCTATGGCCGCGGCCGCATCTCGAACACGCTGTTCGCCGAGGCGGACGTCGTCTTCGTGCTCGGCTCGCGCACCGGGCAGATCTGCTACAGCGACTGGTCGCTGCCCAAGCCCGGCACCAAGCTGATCCATCTCGACATCGACCCGGCCGAGATCGGTCGCAATTTCGCGACCGACGTGGCCATGGTCGGCGATATCCGCGACACGCTGCGCGACCTCCTCGCCCATTGCGCCGAGCACGGGCTGGCGCGCACCGACGCGGCGACCCGCGAGCGCCTCAACGCCCTGACCCAGGCCTGGCGCGAGGAATTCCGGCCCGTCGCCACCTCCGGCCAGACGCCGATCCGGCCGGAGCGGCTGCTCGCCGAGATCTCGGCGCGGACGGACGAGAAAACCCTGATCGTCACCGATGCCAGCTACGTCACCGGCTGGGCGATGAGCCATATCGACGTGCCCGGCGCCGGCCGCTTCATCCTCTCGCCGCGCGGCACCGGCGGCATTGGCTGGAGCCTGCCGGCCGCGATCGGCGCCAAGATGGCCGACCCCTCGCTCAAGGTCGTCTGCGTCACCGGCGACGGCGCCTTCGGCTATGTCTTCAACGAGCTGGAAACTGCCGCCCGCTACGGCGTCGAGGTCCTGGTCGTCGTCTTCAACAACGGCACGCTCGGCTTTCAGCGGCACTGGGAGCAGAAGGCGATGGGCCGCTATCTCGAATGCGACTTCCTCGACATCGACTTCGGCGAAGTCGGCCGCGCGCTGAAATGCAAGGGCGAGCGCATCACCGATCCGACGGGGATCGCAGATGGCCTCGCGCGCGGGCAGGCGGCGGGAGCGCCTTACGTCCTCGACGTCGTGATCGATCCGGACGCCACGGCGCCGATCGTCGGCTTCGAGACCATCCTCGCCGCCGACGCCGTTCACTGACGCCACGCTCGCACAAGATCAAAGGGCTGCCGGAGAGACAGCCTCAAACAGGGAGGGAACAGCATGTTGAAACATATAGCAGCCATGACGATGGCCGTTGCCGTCACGGCCATAGCAGCACTGACGGCCTCCGCCGCCAAGGCCGGCCCGACGCTGGACCGGATCATCAAGGAGAAGAAGATGGTCGTGGGCGTCGCGCCCTGGAACCGCTTCGTCCTGCTCAATCCGAAGAGCGGGGAATACGAGGGCTTCATCGCCGATGACATCCATAATTTCGAGCAGATGACCGGGATCAAGGTCCAGCTCGTCAATACCACCTGGAGCGGGCTCGTCGCCGGGCTCCAGGCCGGGCAATGGGATGTGGTGATGAGCGGCCTCGGCGCCACGCCCGAGCGCGCCATCGCCGTCGCCTTCACCGACCCGATCGGATACCTGTCGTCGACCGCGATGGTGCGCGCCGACAGCTCCGTGCAGAGCTTCGAGGATCTCGACAAGCCCGGCAATGTCGTCTCGGTCGTCAGCGGCACGGCCGCCCAGCAATTCGCCCAGCGAACCTTCAAGAACGCCAAGGCGAACCCGCTATCCGACACCGCCGCCGCGGTGCTGGAGGTGATGCAGGGGCGGTCGACCGCCTATATCGGCGATTCCGTCTCGAACGCGATGCGCGCCGAGGAGCGCCCGACCGAGCTGCGCAACGTCAAGTTTGCAGCCGACAAGACCGAGTGGACGACCATGAACCACGCCGTCCGCTACTCGGATCTCGATCTCGTGGTGTTCCTCAACACCTATGTCCGGGCGATGCAGCTTCGTGGCTGGTACCGCACCCTCGCAGAGAAGTGGAAGTTGCCGCCCGAACTCGCGACCGGGCCGCGCTGATCTCACCCAGGGACGCGCTGCGTTCGTCGGCGCGTCCCTTTTTGCCTGGATTTCCGGCCGGGGTCGGGACATGAATTACACTTTCCAGTTCGGCGTTCTCAGCGACTACGGGCCGTATCTCGCCGGCGGCCTCTGGCATGCCTGGTGGACGAGTTTCCCGGCCATCCTGTTTTCGACCCTGCTTGGCGTCGTCTTGGCTGCGATGAGCATGTCGCAACGCAGGCTGGTACGCAGTGCCTCCGTCGTCTTCGTCGATCTGTTCCGCACGCTGCCCGTGGTGGTCCTGCTGATCTGGATCCATTACGTGCTGCCGATCCTGACGGGCGCTTCGCTGTCGCCGACGGCGAGCTCCGTCATTGCACTCTCGCTCAACGGCGCGGCGCTGGCCTGCGAAGCCTTCCGCGGCGGGCTCGAGGCGATCCCGCAGACGCAAGTGCAGGCGGCGCAGTCGCTCGGCTTCTCGCGCTGGAAGGTGATGCGCTACATCACCCTACCGCAGGCCTTCTTCGCCACCTTGCCCTCGCTGACCAACGTCCACATCACCGTGATCAAGAACGTGACCGTGACCGTACTGATCGCGGTCCCCGAAGTGATGTTCCGTGCGCAGGAACTGACGGTCCAGTTCTTCCGCCCGCTCGAATTCTACACCGGCGCGGCGCTGCTCTATGTCGCGCTGATCTGGGGCTACACCATCCTGATGCGGATGATCGAAAGGCTGCAGAAATGGCAAGCGATCTGAGGGCGGCGGCGGCCATGCCTGCCGCGCAGGACTTCATTCGGATCCACGACGTCCATAAATCCTATGGCGATGTGAAAGTCCTCAACGGGATCTCGCTCGATGTCGCCGAGGGAGAGGTTCTGGTGTTGTGCGGGCCAAGCGGTTGCGGCAAGAGCACGCTGCTGCGCTGCATCAACGGATTGGAGACGATCAACGCCGGCGCCATCACGGTCGGCGGCCGCAATGTCGCGACTGCAACGCCGGAGGAACTTCAGGCGATCCGGCTCTCGACCGGCTTCGTCTTCCAGAACTTCAACCTGTTCCCGCATATGACGGCGCTGCAGAACATCACGATTGCGCCGATGAAGATCCTGGGCCAACCGGCACGAGAGGCCAGCGACGAAGGCCGCCGGCTCCTCGAACGCGTCGGGATGGCCGACAAGGCCAATTCCTACCCGTTTCAGCTTTCCGGCGGCCAGCGCCAGCGCGTCGCCATCGCCCGTGCGCTCGCAATGAAGCCGACGCTGATGCTGTTCGATGAGCCGACCTCGGCGCTCGATCCCGAGATGCGCGAGGAGGTGCTGCAGGTGATCCGCCAGGTTCATCACGACCACGGCATGACCATGGTCGTTGTGACGCACGAGATCGGTTTCGCCAGGAGCGTCGCCAGTCGCGCGATGCTGCTCGATGCCGGTGAGATCGTCGAGGAGGCGCCGGTCCGCAGCTTCTTCGCCAATCCGACCCAGGAACGCACCCGGCGCTTCCTCCGGGCGATCGTCAACGACTAGCCGACCGCGCCTCACACAAGGGGCAACCTCATTTCCGGAACGTCCGCTTCTTGGCGATAAGTCAGTGCCCGCAGTTGGAGCAATCGCTTGTGTTGCCGGAATTGCGGCGTTGCTGGTGATTCTGCGACATTGGAGTGGAGTTTAATTCAATAGATTCTGCGAGGATCCAAAGCATCCCGCAGACCGTCCCCGAGCAGATTGACGGCGAGGACTGTCACCGAGAGAAATGCGGCCGGTATCAGCACGATATAGAACTTGAGCTGCCACAGAGTGCGCCCCTCAGCCATGATGTTTCCCCATGACGGGGTGATCGGCGGGGTGCCTGCGCCGATGAAGGAAAGGACCGCTTCGGTGACCATCGCCGCCGCGCAGATGTAGGTCGCCTGAACGATCAGGGGCGAGAGCGAGTTCGGCAGGATGTGGCGGAAGATGATCCTCGGCGTGCTCGCGCCCGCGGCGACGGCAGCTTCGACATAGAGCTGCTCCCGCAAGGAAAGAACGGTCGAGCGCACGAGCCGGGTCACACGCGGGATCTCGACGATCGTCAGGGCGACGATCACATTGATCACCGACCCTTTTGTCAAAGCCATGAGCGCGATCGCCAAGAGCATCGACGGGATCGACATCAGGCCATCCATGATGCGCATCACCACAACATCGGCGCGTTTGATGAAGCCGGCGATCAGACCCAGGAGCAGACCACCGATCGACGAGAAAATCGCGACCGAGAAACCGACCAGAAGCGAGATACGGGCGCCATACAGGACGCGTGAGTAAAGGTCGCGACCGAGCATGTCGGTGCCAAACGGAAACAGCGCCGAGGGCTCGCGCAGCCGGCGGGCCAGGGACGTGGCCGTTGGGTCGGTTGTGCCCAGCACAGGAGCGAGCACCGCGATCGCGACCATGATGATCAGCACGGCCGCCCCGAGCGGAATGGTGGGATGGCGACGCATCTGCTTGAGAGCTTCGGCACCAAAGGATCCCTCTGTGCGCGTTGCCGCGGCTCCAACGTGGATTGTGGGGGAGCTCAATATCGGATCCTCGGATCAACGAGTGTGTAGACGAGGTCCACGGCCAGATTGACGAGCACGTAGATAAAGGAAAAGACCAGCACGAGGCCCTGAATCACCGGGTAGTCACGGCGCAGGATGGCATCGACGGTGAGGCGTCCCATGCCAGGGATCGTGAAGACGGTTTCGGTCACGACCGTGCCCCCGATCAGGGCGGCGAAGCCGATGCCGATGACGGTGATGACGGGTACCGCACCGTTCTTGAGCGCGTGCAGGAACAGAATCGTGCGAGGTCCCAAGCCCTTGGCGCGCGCGGTGCGGACATAGTCCTGCTGCAGCACTTCGAGCATCGATGCCCGGGTGATCCGGGCGATCAGCACGATGTAGACAAGGCCCAGCGTGATGGCCGGCAGAATGAGGCGCTCAAGCCAGGCCCAAACGCCCTCGGATAGGGGCGCATATCCCTGCGGCGGGAGCCACTGCAGCTTCAGCGCGAAGGTCCAGGCGAGGATGTAGCCGACGACGAACAGCGGCACCGAAAAACCGACGACGGAGATGCTCATGATCGCCCGATCGATCCAGCTTCCGCTTTTCCAGGCCGCGACTACGCCAAGCGGAACGGCGATGGAAATCGACAACAGAAGCGTCAGCAGCATCACCGACACGGTTGGCCCCACCCGCTCGGCCATCAGCGCCGTGACCGGCTGGCCGGTGAAGACAGAATTGCCGAGGTCGAAATGGGCCAGTCGCCACAGCCAGTTGCCGAACTGGACAAGGAAGGGCTGGTCGAGGCCCAAACTCTGCCTGATCCGTTCGATATCCGCCGCCGAGGCTTGGTCTCCGGCAATCATCGTTGCGGGATCGCCAGGCGCCAGGAACAGCAGCGAGAACACGGTCAGCGCGACGACCAGCATGACCGGAATCGTCGCGAGGCTGCGCTTCACGATGTAGGCGAGCATGGGATCAACTCCGCCGCGCCGTAAGGGTGGCGAAGTCAGCCACGCCGAATGTTCCAGAACACCGTGGCAGTCGGCACCCGATCGACGAGGTACTTCTTGAGCGCCGTTTGCCGATAGATGGCGCCGAGCGGAATAGCCGGCAGCTCATCCATGCCCACGACCTGCATTTCCTGAGCGATGCGCTTGCGATCGTCGGCCGACGGCGAGTTCAACCAGGCGTCGCGGAGCTCCTCCAGCTTCGGGATCGTCGGCCAGCCGAACCAGGCATTGCGCCCGTTGCCGCGCAGCATGATGTTCGTGCCGGGATCGACGAACCAGGTGCCGGGGAACAGCCAGCAGCTCAACGACCAGCCGCCCTTGTCAATCGGCTCTTCGGAACGGCGGCGCTGGGCGACCGACGCATTGTCGAGGAGTGCGATATCCAGATTCAGGCCCAGCTTGCCCAGCATATCGGCGGCAACCTGAGCCAGGGGCGTGGTCGAGGCTGGGCTGTCTGCCGCGCCGAGCAGGCGCACGCGCTCGTTCGCGTAGCCGGCCTCCTTCAGCAGTTGCTTGGCCCTCTCGATGCTGCGCGGTCCCTTCAGCGGATCGAGACCGGCTTCGCTGGCGAGAGCGGTGCCCGGTGGGAAGAAGCCGCTCCCGGTGGCGAAGTTCTGCGGGTTGGTGCCGGCGACGGCCATGCAGAATTCTGCCTGGTCGATAGCAGGGAGGAGGGCCTGCCGGATCTTCTTGTTGTTGAATGGCGCATGGAGTGCGTTGATCCGCATCATCGCCATCGAAGGAATGTCCTCGAGGCGTGGCAGATCGATATCCCTGAAGCCCGCAAGTAGCTCGACCGTTTCCGAGGTGGGGCCTCCGATCCAGTCGACGTCACCGGTCTGGAGGGCTGCCGCAGCAGTCGCGGCATCGGGAATGCGGCGCCATTCCACGCGGTCGAAATGAACGGTCTTCGGGCCCGCCGTGAGGCCCCGCGCTGTGTTTGGCGTAGGCTGGTAGCCTTGGAACTTCTCGAAGACCGCGAGATTGCCGAGCTGGAATTCGTCCGCCTTGAACTTGAATGGGCCTGAGCCGGTCCGGTCGGTGATCTGGGTCCTCACATCGGTCTGCGCGACCCGCTCGGGCATGATGAGCGGGACGGGAGCGCTGAGCTGCCCCAGCACGGCAGGCAGGATCGGAAACGGCCGCTTGAGGCGGAAGCGCAGCGTCCGGTCGTCAACGGCCACGAGTTCGTCAGTCAGCGCGAAAAGCGTGGCGCCCATGGGGGCCGCTTGCGACCAGCGCTTCAGGCTGGCGACGCAGTCGCGGGCGCGGATCGGCTCGCCATCGTGAAAGGTGATGCCGGTCCGCAGGGTGATGGTACAGCTGCGCCCGTCATCGCCCCAGAGCAAGCCCTCCGCGAGCTGAGGCTGCGGCTGGAAGTTCGCATCCAGTCCGAACAGCGTATCGTAGACCATGTACCCGTAGTCGCGGGTAACGTCGACCGTCGACCACATCGGATCGAAGATCGTCAGGTCCGTGTAAGGCACGAACCGCAGCACCTTCTGCCGGGATGACTGTGAACGAGCCGGAGCGCCGATGCCTGCCAGTGCGGCGGCCGCGCCGGCCTTCATGAAACTGCGTCGATCCATGATGGTCCCCATCGTTTTGCACCGCCCGAGGGGCAGCGGAGATTGATCCAAATACGAGTCGTCAGAGAGCGTTGCCGCGTCTGGCTTCGACCAGCTCGATGGCCTCCGAGAGACCGTGTGCGATGCGGTTGGCGCGCTGGCGCAATTGCACCCGTGCCATCCGGTAGGCATCGGCATCGAGACGATTGAGCGTCAGCACCGGCGCCAGCCCGGGCAGGATGCGGCTGGCTCGGCCGAGGTCGAATTCGAAGGCGCTGCGCGCGTGATAGAGCACCGGGTTGAGATGGCGGCCGAGCCGCAGGAGGGACCGGTCGTCGGCTCCCGTCGGCGTCCAGTTTGCGAGCGCATCGGCCAGTCTCTCGGCGAGGCCGGTCAGGCGCGCGATGTCGTCGAGGTCGGGCGCGGCCTCGCGATAGGCACGCAGGCCCGCTAGCACGTCACCCACCATGGCGCCGGGCCTGAAGGGCAGGGCGGGCGCGTCGACCAATCCCTCGACGAGGTTTCGGTAGATCAGCGTGTCGACGGCCAGGACGTCGGCATCCATATGCTCGATCGTGTCCTGATCGGTATGCCACCACCAGGCGAGCCCGCTGCCGTGAAGATGTTCCGGGCTGGCAGCCGGGAGGAATGCACTGACCTGAGCAGTGGCGAGTCCAATGCCGCTGAAGCTCTGATCCGAGTTCCGGGCGGAGCGCCTTGGATCGATATAGGGGTCGAGCCGCTTGACCGAGCGATCGACGAACTCTTCTTCCTCCGGCGTCTGCTTGCCGACCGTCCCGTCGAGAACCTGCCGGACATAATCGGCGAGCTCTGCAGTGGTGTTTCGCAGGGCCTTGGTGGTGCCGCCCCGGCTGCCGACGATATCGACGTTGAGATAGGCGATGGCGTCGCGGTAGAGCGAGTCGCGAAACGCGTCCGCATACCAGGACGAGCCGGCGTAACCGCCCTGCTCATGCCCGGTCCAGAACGCGAATTTGATGCCGTATCGAGGCTTGGGCAGCTGCTTCAGCAGCCGCGCCAGCTCAATGAGCAGAGCGACGCCGGCCGTGTTGTCAGTCGCGCCGTCGCCCCATGTGCAGTAGTGAGCGCCGAGCAGGACATAGGCCGGCTCGCGCCCCTCGATCTCGGCGACAGGCTGCTTCGCGGCGCGCCATTCGGTACGGATCTCGCTGGCCATCGTGACCTGCGAGCCTTCGGCGACTGCCTGCTCCAGAACCGCCGCGTCATCGCGCGAGACCTGAATGGCCGGCACGGTGGGCAGCAGAGCAAGGTCGTCCGGACAGGTCGGCGCGCCCCAAAGCGGCGAGGCCTGGACGTAATGGCGCTGAGGGCCATGCGAGATCGCGATGACGCCGAGCGCACCGGCTCGCTGCGCGCTGATGCAGGCATCGTAGCGCGGCAGGCCGTCGATCAGCAGAAAGGCGCCTTTCAGGTCTTCCGGCTCCAAGGAACGGGTGACGCGACCGGTCAGGCCGTTGGCGGAGGTGGTGAAGGCGGAGCCATTAGCGGGAAGCACCTTGTTGCCGACGGTCAGCGATGCCGAAACAGGCCAGCTGACGAAGGCATCGAGTTCGAGAACCTCGTTCGAGATCCCGAGCGCTGTCAGTTGCTCGCAGATATGGCGGCAGGCTGTGTTGGCGCTGTCCGAACCGGGGAGCTTGCGACCGAGAGCAGCCAGAGTGGCTACCGTCTGCTTCAACCGTTCGGAGGAAATGCCGGCGGCTGCCGGATCGGAGAGTATCGCAAGCGTCATCGGGCCCTCGGCCGTAGCATGTTGGAATTCCAGGCGATGGCCGTGCCATCGCCTTGTCCTTGCGGGGTTCACTGCGCGACTGAAACATTCCAGTAGCGCGGCTTTTGACCCGGCCAGGGCTGGAAGCCCGTAACGTTCTTCCGCAGGGCCACCGTCGTGGCGCGAGTGCCCCATACGATGAGCGGTGCCTCGGCCATCTGCAGACGGTGCAACTCGTCGTAGAGCGACTGCTTGTCCTGGCCGTCATCTGCGAGGATGAGCTTCTTCAGCAATTCCTTCGAGGCCGGGCTATCCCAGACCTTGTCGGCCTGGCGCGCCTTGTCGCCGGTGAAGCGCTCGATGATGAAAAGTGGATCGAGATAGGGAGTGAGGTTCCAGACCATCATCTGGTAGCGCCCGCTGTAGAAGCGCTCGAACTGCGTCGCGAACTCCATGATCTCGACATCGACATTGAGGCCGACAGCCTGCAGCATCGACTGGAGATAGATCGCCGTATCGCCCATGATCGGCGAAGCCTTGCTGGTGATCAGGGCGATGCGCTCGCCCTTGTAGCCCGAGGCCTTGATCAAGGCGCGAGCCTTGTCCGGGTCGTATTCCGCACCGCTGCGCTGGACCTTGCCGTAGAAGCGGCTCGTCAGCGGAATCAGGGATGGCGAGGCGATGCTGTCATCGTCCAGAACCGCCTTGGCGAGGCTCGACCGATCGATGGCATGGCTGATCGCCTGACGGATTCGCGGGTCGGCCAGCACCGGGTCGCGTGACTGCAGCGGGATCGTGTAGATGCCGGCGACGGGCGTGGTCGTGACGGTGACGTTCTTGTCGTTGGCGAAGTCCTTGATCGAAGCGGCATCGACGTCGGTCCACAGATCGAGCTGGCCCTGCAGGATGCCGAGTTTTGCGACCTGGGCGTCCGGAACGAGGTTGATCCTGACCTTCTCGACCTTGGCTTCCTTCGCACCGGAGAGGCCATCCGAAGGCTCTGTTCGCGACTTGTAATCGGCAAATTTCGAGAGCTCGACGAACTGGCCTTTGCGCCACTCGGTCATTTTGAACGGGCCGGTCCCGATAGCCGTTGTCCAGTTGCCGTTTGCATCGACCGCATCGGGGTGAGCGATGCCGGAGGAGTCGCAATCGCCGCGGGCCATCGCGCTCAGGAACGAACCACTCCGTTCTGCAAGCTGGAATTCGACCCGACGGTCATCCAGAGCCTTCACGGACTCGACCTTCGTGGCGTTGGTACCGTTGAAGGCTCCTCGGCACGGCCACGCCGACTTGGGGTCGAGAAAGCGCTCCCAGGTCCAGACGACTTCCTTCGCTGTCAGCGGAGCTCCGTTATGAAACTTCACCCCCTCGCGAAGGGTAAAGATGTACGTCTTGCCGTCGGCGGAGACGTCAATCCTGTCCGCCAGCATCGGCGCAACGCTGCCGTCTGCGCGCCATGCGACCAAACCCTCGTAGATATTCTGCAGGACACTTCCCGTCGCGGTATCCGGGCTGCGCCCAGGCATGACGCCGCGAATATCCGAGGTGATCATCGTCCGAAGCGTTTGGGCATGACCTGCCCCCGTAGCAGCCGCAAATGCGGCAATTCCGAAGGTGAGAACCGCAACAGCTCGCATGTTATTCTCCGACGTATTCGATTGCGTTCGCGGCACTCGTGGCGCGGACGTGTTGTGCCAGTTGGCTGCAAAGCGCGGGGCTGACGCCGTGGTCGACTGCCAGCTTGGCGAGGCGCTCGATCAAAGGCAGGCGGGCAAGCCGGCCGATCCCGATGTCGGCACGCGGATGGAACGTCAGACAGGCATAGCCATCGACCGCAAGCAGCGCTGAAAGCTCCTCGCGCATGAGTTCTTCCGCCCGGTCCTGGGTCACACGCCGGCGGAAATGAGTGGCGTCGGTGAGGCCTTCCGAAATCGGAAGCTCGACCATCTGATGGCCGCCGTATTGGCCAAGCGCGTAGGGGCAATCGTCATCGAGGAAGCTCGAATCGTAGAGGTATCCGAGACCCTGGAGGATGGAGATCGTATTCTCGGACAGCGTGCCGGTTGGAGACCGAAATCCGCGAGGGGCGGCACCGCTCAGGCGTTGCAACGTTTCGTGAGCCTCGCCGATGACAGAGGACTCCTCATCGCGTTCAAGCTTGGCATGATCTTCGAAAGCGCGGCCATGGCAGGCGAGCTCGTGGCCTTCCTGCAGGCAGCGTTCGACGAGCCAGGGCAGCCTTTCAGCCTCGGCCGCCGGCCAGAAGAATGTAGCCGGAAGATTGTAATTCCGGAGCGCGTCCAGCACTCGGGCTAACCCCACCCGATAAGTGTAGCGGCCGTGGGCGTCGCGTCCGAAGAGCTCGGCCCCCGGGATGTTGGCGGCTTCGGGACCGATGCCATGCACATTCACGGTAATCAGCAATGCGCCGGTCATGCCCGCGCCTCCTGCCAGCGAGCAGGCTCGCTCAAGCAATATTCCGCCAGCTCACGACAGGTCATGAACTGCACGCCGGGCGTCGCCTTCGCATAGGACAGGAAGCGATCGATAGCCGCCGCACGCGCCGGCGTACCTGATCCACCGCCCGCTCGCGGGTGAACCGTGAGATGAACATATCCGTCGCGGTCCAGCGCCGCGTCGAACTCCTGGACGAAATTGCGCTCAACCTCGGCAGCTGAGGCCCCGCCGGTGAAGTACAGCGGGAAGTCATCGAGCGAGACTGTGTTGTTGGGCAGGATCATGAAGCCATCCTCCAGCAGGTACGGGATGTCTTCGTCCTTTTCGCTTGCGTCGTAGATGTACCCGAGGCGACGCAACGTCGGCAGCGTCAGTTGGCTTTTGCGGCCGGAAGGCGAACACCAGCCAAGGGGGCGGGAACCGATAGCGGCGAGGATCCTGTGGGTCTTTTCCAGGAGTTCCGGCTCTCGGTCTCCGAGGTCGAAACCCTCGTGCCGGTAGCCATGCGCGGCGATCTCGTGGCCGGCTCGATGAATGTCGTGAAATGGCTCGGGCCAATGCTCGGCATCATAGCCACAGCAGAAGAACGTGGCTTTCACATCGTGACGATCGAGCATGTCGAGGTAGCGCTGAATGCCTCGCCGCAGCGCGTAATTGCCGCGGCTGTTGATCCCCAGCGCGTTCTGGCCGCGGCCGGCCTCTACCGCCGGGCCGTCGACATGGATCGTCACGCAGACGACTGCCCGCGCCTGGTTCGGCCACTGGATCCCGCCAACGCGATCTTTTGCATCTGAAGCCATCGGCTTTTCGTTCCCTTCGATCTCGATGGCGCGCCGCTTCGTCCGGTCGCTGCCAAAGGTCGATTTCGAGGAACCTTGCGTCGGCGTCGCGCTGATGTCAAATTATTGAACCGATGGTTCACCTAGCGAACCGAATCGAGCTGTGCTAATGGCGAACTCACGAGGAGTTGGCCCCGTCAGCCAGGGGCTAAGCAGAAGGAGCGCGCCGAAGATGAGTGCTGACCCGCCAAAAGAGATCGAGAAATACCGGGTCGATGCGGTTGATGCCGCGCTTGGCGTCCTCCAGCTCATTGCGGAGACACCGGACCTGGGACTCTCGGAAATCACGCGCCGTTCGGGACAGAGCAAGGCGAGAGTCTACCGGCTTCTATGCAGCCTCGAGGCCAGTGGTTTCGTCAGCTCCACGCCGGAAAAGCGCACCTACCGGCTGGGTTTGGCTGCGCTGGCGATTGGAAATGCAGCCGAACGGCAAATCGACATAGCGAGGGTAGCCGGACCGATCATCGCGAAGCTCGGAAGCAGCACCGGCGAGACGGTCCAACTTCGCGTGCGAGATGGTCGAAACAGCCTATGTGTGGCTGGCTGGGAGCCAGAAAGAGCAGTGAAAGTCCTGGCCGGCATCGGCGGAAGCCGGCCAATGCACGCCGGTTCTGGCGTCGTCCTTCTTGCCTTTCAGGATGAAACGTTTCGAGAAGCGGTTCTCAGAGAGCCGCTCAAGGCATTCACGGACCGCACCTGCGTTGACCCGGAACGCCTTCGGCAGGTTCTCGCGAACGTTCGCGAGCAAGGCTTCTACGTCAGCCATGGCGAAGTGAGCCCCGACCTGATCTCGATTTCCGCGCCAGTAATGGGCCCGGACGGAAAAATCATCGCAACGATCCACATCGGTGCGCCAACAGGGCGGGTGAGCGAGAGCCTTCTCCCTAGTCATATCGAAACAGTTCGCAGCGCAGCCCGGGAACTCTCGGTGCTGCTGAGCGCATCACGATCCACCGCCTGAGTTCTCGGCGGTGCCCCCTTCCATGCAGAACCCACGGACGAGGATGCCATCACCATGGCTTTAGCAACGCAAAATAAGGGGGGCGTGGAGGGGGCGCTTGTCGACAGAGTCTCGGCGGACCGCATGATGACCGGGCTCAGGGCGTTGGCCCGATGGCCCAAAGTTGCGGGAACCGCCGGCGAAGCCTCGAGCTTCGCTTGGCTCAAGGAGCAGCTCGATCAGATTGGTCTGAAGGCAGAGCTCATCGCCCATGACGCTTACATCAGCATTCCCGGGCCTGCCCGGCTTGTCGTCGACGGGCGAACCGTGCCGGCAATTACGCATTCGATGTCGCTCTCCTCTCCGGAAGGCGGCCTGACAGGATTGCTGGTCGATCTCGGCGAGGGGGCTCGCAAATCCTTTGCCGAGCGAGATGTCCGCGGCCGGATCGTCCTGGTCGATGGGATCGCCAGTCCCGGTATCGCATTGCTCGCCTCGCAGGCCGGCGCGATAGGCGTGGTGCAGATCAGTCCCCACCATCTGCTGCATGAGATGTGCGTTTCGCCAATCTGGGGTAGCCCTTCGGCCGAGACGCGCCCGGCATTGCCAAAGGTCGTCGTCATCACCGTCAGCAACGAGGCAGGCCAAGCTCTGCGGGATACGCTGAAGGCAGGCATGGGGGAGGTCACGCTTCACGCGGCCGTCGATACCGGCTGGCGCAAGACCCCGCTTCTCGTCGCCGATCTCCCGTGCGCCGACGATCCACAAGGTCCCTTCATCCTGCTCTCCTGCCATGTGGACACCTGGTTCCACGGCGTCATGGACAATGGCTCGGCCAACATCGCGATGCTGGAGGTCGTGCGGCTCTGCGCGCAGAAGCATGAGGAATGGAAGCGCGGGCTTCGCATCTGCTTCTGGTCCGGCCATTCACAGGGCCGCTATTCGGGCTCGGCCTGGTATGCCGACAACCATTGGGCCGAGCTCGACGCCCGCTGTGCCGCGCATGTCAATCTCGACAGCCCCGGTGGGATCGGCGCGAACGATCTGACCAGAACCGGTTCAGCCGGCGGCCTTTTCCGGATCGCGGCGGATGCGATCGCGGCAGAGGCCGGTCAGGAACTGGTCGGGCGGCGCAAGGCGCGCTCCGCCGACGACTCCTTTCCAGGAATCGGGATTCCCTCCGTCTTCGGCAGCCTCAGCCTGCAGGAGCCGAGCCCGCTCAAGATGCGCAACGACCTCGGCTGGTGGTGGCATACCGAGCACGACCTTCTCGACAAGATCGATCCCGACTTTCTCGTCCGAGATACCAAGGTCGTGTTGAGGGTGGTTCAGGGCTTGCTCACTGAGGAGCGGCTGCCGGTCGACTATGCCGGTCAAGTTGGTGCGCTTGTCGAGGAACTCGCCAAGCTCGGCCGGCAATTGAATGGGCGATTGGATATCGAAGAGGTTACCGAGGAAGCCGGGTCGCTTGCCGGCGCCATCGCCGACCTGAACAGCGGGCGACTCGATCCGGCCACGCACAATCACGTTCTGATGCGGTTGAGCCGCATTTTGGTACCCCTGGATTACACCAAGGGGGATCGCTTTGTTCACGATCCCGCTCTGTCGCTCTCCCCCTGGCCGGTTCTGGACCCGATCAGGCGATTGACTTCGGATTCTTTGGATGAGGACTACCGCTTCACGGCCGTGGATGCTGTCCGGGCCCGCAACCGCCTGAGCCACAGCCTGCGCGAAGCATCAAGTTTGTTGCGGTCGGCAAGCCTCGAGGCTTCGACGGCCACTGCGGTCGTTCGCGAGGCCGCCGGACAGCCTGGAGCCTGACGCTATGCGCGCGACTGCACAGCCAAGCGCTTCGGCGGACGTCCCGAAGATGCTTCGTGACGTGATGGTCACGATGCGGGATGGCGTCCGTCTGGCCACGGATATCTATCTGCCCGCCCAGCAGGATGGGCCGTTTCATGCAATTCTGGAGCGGACGCCTTATGGAAAGCACCTGGCTTCTCGGTCGGAGTTGACGCTCGGCAACGATCGCCCGATGTCCCGGATGGAAGTCGCGGCTGCGTTCTGCCGCGCGGGATACGCTGTGATTTTCCAGGATTGCCGTGGTCGCTACGGATCGGAGGGAGAATTCACGAAGTACTTGTCGGAAGCTGCCGATGGCTACGACACCATCCAGTGGATCGCAGAGCAGGCGTGGTGCTCAGGCAAGGTCGGCACGATGGGGCTATCCTACGCCGCCCACACGCAATTGGCTGCTGCCTGCCTCGCTCCTCCGGCGCTTGCCGGGATGATCCTCGACTCCGGCGGCTTCTCGAATGCCTATCGCTGCGGGATCCGGCAGGGGGGAGCGTTCGAGTTAAAGCAGGCAACCTGGGCCTATAGTCGGGCGAGGGAAGGTCGCGCCTGCGCCGATGACCCCAATCTGGCTGCTGCGCTTGCCGCCGAGAATATCATCGATTGGTTCGGCCGCATGCCTTGGAGCCGCGGCAATTCCCCTATTCGGTGGGAGCCAGAGTACGAAAGCTATCTGCTGGAGCAGTGGCAGAACGGCGCCTTTGGTGATTATTGGAAGGCGCTCGGCATCTACGCTGCCGGCTACTACGATCAAATTCCGGATATTCCGATCCTGCTGATGTCGAGTTGGTACGACGTCTATGTTCCAACGACGTTCGAGAACCTCGCCGGGCTGAGCCGCGGCAACCACCGACCGGAACTGGTGATGGGCCCGTGGACACACGGCAACAGGACACAAAGGATTTTCGGCGACGTGGATTTCGGCCCTGCCGCGCCTTTCGACGGAAACATCGGCGAAAACTGGCTGCGGTTCCGGATCGATTGCTTCGATCGGTGGCTGAAGGGAACCGACGCCACGGAAAGCGCCTCGGTGCGGCTCTTCGTGATGGGGGGCGGGACAGGGAGGAAGACGGAGGCCGGCTTTATCGATCATGGCGGGCGTTGGATCGAAACCACCGCATGGCCACCTCCGCAGGTCTGCGAGGCGGCGTTACACCTCCACGCGAACGGAACGCTGTCCGCCAACGCTGCCGCGGCGACGGATGAAGCGCTCTCCTATGATTTCGATCCGCGCGACCCGGTGCCGACGATCGGCGGCGCGTTGACGAGCGGCCAGCCCGTCTTCGAAGGTGGAGCTTTCGACCAGCGCGAAGACACGCGCTTCTTCGGCTGCCGCACACCGGGCCTGCCGTTGTCGTCGCGCCCGGACGTGCTGATGTTCGAGACGGAACCGTTGGCCGCAGATCTAACGATCATCGGACCGGTCAAGCTGCATCTCTGGGTCTCGTCCGATGCGCCCGACACCGACTTCACGGCCAAGCTCATCGATGTCCATCCGCCGAGCGTCGATTATCCGACGGGCTTCGCGATGAATCTCAGCGATGGGATCTTTCGATGCCGTTATCGGCATTCGTGGGAGAACCCCGAAGCAATCCGGAGCGATGAACGTTTCGAGATCGTTATTGAGCTTTTTGCGACGGCCAACCTGTTCAAGGCCGGGCACCGCATCCGCCTCGACGTTTCGTCTTCGAACTTTCCGAAGTTCGACGTGAATCCGAATACAGGCGCGCCTGAGGGCAAGGGGCGCGCCAGGAACATCGCGCGCAACACGGTCCATTTCGGCCATGCAACGCCGTCGAGATTGCGGGTCCATGCGATGCGAGATGAGTGAAAGGCGTCTCGCTCATTTCGCTTCTCTCCTTGGGCCGGCATGAACTGCGGGTTGTCGATCCAATTCCGCTCGGCAGGCCCGAATTTGACAGCTTTTCCGCTTTGCAGCGGCTCGTGCCCCAGCCCGACATCGAGCGGCGAGATGCCAAGGGAGCCCCTCATCGTCGACTTCCGGGGCGTCATTCTTGCGCCGCTCGAAACCTCGTCAAAGCAGCACGATAGCGAAGGCGAGAGCGAAGGCCGCGATCAAGCCCAGATGGGCCATCCAGCCGAGATATCGCGCAGCTATCCAGACGCGATAGAAATACCAACGTATTGAGATCGCTGTCATATCGGGCTCCAAATCCTGGGCCCAGGGCAGAAAGCCTGCCGAGTCATCAAAATGACCTTCAAATAATAAGAACGGTCATATGAGGCGTTTTTGGACAATAACACCTGGGCATTGAAAAGTCCATTTTCATCATTTTATTTAGAGATATCGATGGTCTTTTGATTTTACTATTTTGTTTTCTTTTAAGGGCGGCCTATGATGCCCTTATCGGCAGTCTCTTATCAGGGCGCTGTCGGCTGAGGGCGTTCACGCTCTGGCCCTGACCGGGGAGGACTCGATGTCCTCAACCTTTCTGACAGCAGGCGACACAAAATTGATCGAGCACCTGCTCGATGAGGTCTATGAATCCTGGGCGCAGCGCGGCATCGATATCGAGAAAGCCCGTGCCGAGCTCTTCGCTCGTGCCTATGGCAGCGGTGCCCGCATCGACACCAACTTCGGCCGACACTTGGAGAAACATACCGGAGGAGCGGGCAGGGGGGACACCCCCTTTCTTCGACAAGAGCACATGCTCCCTTCGCCGGATGAGGAGCTGAATGCGGCGCCGGAAGTTCTGCCAATTTCAACAGCAGGTCATACCGATGTCCTGATCATCGGACGGAATTTCAGCGGCGAAGCGGCTTTGATCCGATGGCTCTCGGACGGTCCTTTGCTTCGGCCAAATGGATTTTGGGCGCGGTGCGACAACGACGAACCATTCGCGGCGACGCACTGGATTCCATCAACCTGGACGACGGATGAAGAGCGGAAGCATTCCGGCCGAGGAGCGTACGTAGACGCCAAGCCGGAATTCCTGTCCCACCTTGATCTTCAGTCGGCGATTGCGGCGTTTCTAACGGTCTGCCAGGTCGAGGCTGGCGCGGTATCGGCGGCGACTGCGGCGGACGCTATTCGACGTATCTTTCCCAATTGGAGGGCGGCGGGGATCGACCTTGCCACCGCAATCGCAGAAGAAGCGCTTCGCCAGGGCTTCCCGATCGGAGAGGGATTGAAACCGCCCATCCCATTCTCTCTGGAGAGCTGGGAGAATGAAGGTGGTGCGGTAGCCGGGGAGAAGCGTCATCGAGCCAGTTCCGGCCCGGACCATCGATCTCTGAATTCCGGCGCGGGTCATGACCATGCGATGGTCGAAACCCAGCCCTGAGTCTTTGAGCCGGCCGTCATCTCTATCGAGAATTTGGTCGGCGGCAACTCCGCTTGCATTTGATCCTCAGAGGCTTCGCTGGCCGCCTTCATCTCGTTTCCCGCGCCGCGCGCGGACGATCGGCTCTATCGTGAAACCGACAGTCGAGGCTTATACCGTCGCCATCCCGTGGTACGAACCGGAGGATTTCGATCAACTCTGGGCAATGACCAGCGACGGGGGCGATGCGCCGCCCGATTACGACACCTGGCATCGAAGCGCCGTTGCCGTTGTCAGCGCGTGGCTCGCCACGGGGCGGGCCCTGCAAATCGTGACGATCCGTCCGGCTGGCCTGATCGCTTGGCTCGACATTCGTGGATTGGCCAACACGACCGAAAATCAACGTCGCTACGCGGAACATTTCGCTACCCGAAACCAAGATGCCGCCTAGACGAAGGCAATTTCCCTGCCGTCGAAATCGCGCCGCGCTGCTCTTCCTGCGAAGCAGTGATGTCGATAAAGCGCCGAAAAAATCAGACGAACACTTCGATAATATCAAAATTATTTTGAATCTCTGAGAATGAAATATGATACCGTACTCTACGGGAGCTTTCTCTTCCGTGGAACGAAAGATAATCCCATGAAAATCCCTGCAGAAACCAAGCCTGCAATCTGGGGCGCGGTCGGTGGCGCGATTGCTCTCGCAGTAATCGGATTCACCTGGGGAGGTTGGTCCACGGCCGCATCAAGCGAACGCCTGGCCGCGCTGAGGGCCGAAAATGCCGTCGTGGCCGCCCTGTCTCCGATCTGCGTGAACAGATTTCAGCAGCAGCCGAATCCTGATGCTGCTCTCGGCGAATTGAAGAAGATCAGCTCCTGGCAACAGGGCGATTACATCGCGAAAGGCGGCTGGGCCACGATGGTGGGCAGCACCTCGCCGGACTCGGCCGTGGCAAAGGCATGCGCCGAAACGCTCAGCATGCAGAAGAGCTGAGATGTTGACGGGCTGCGCGGAGAGATTCCTGCGCGAGCCGGCGAAGACGCAAAAGCCTGACATTGGCGCCCGGGCTCGCCGACACGAAGAGCGGTTCGTTCGAGCCCGCCCGTTCATGCCGGCGAGACCCGCAGGTGCCTCCGGTTTCAGGCCAACGCCAAGGCCAGTGCCTGGGTCAGCACGGCTGCCCCCGCGCGCGGGGCTTCAGCCTCGCAACGGATGAGACCCGAGCGGCGAGGACGTCTTCCGCCCGCCCACCGGCGGCAGGAGGGAAGGGCGCTTTCACGCGGCTGTCGCCAGAGACGCTCACCGCCGCAACCCTCAGGAGGTGGCCATGGCCAAAGGACAGCTACGCGGCAATCGAGAAGCCAAGAAACCGAAGAAGAAAAAGGAAATCGCGGCGGTGCCGACCCCGGTCCGCGGGACGTCGATGCCAATCGCCCCCCCGACGAACACGAGCAAGCATGAGCGCCCGAGCCAGAAAAAATAGGGTCATGTTGAAGCCGAGCGCTCTTCGCCGCGAGCAGCCTGCCGGGACCTGTCGCGCGGTGGTCGACGCGGAGGAGATGTCGGACATCTTCTGTCTCGCCTATCGGCGAAGCTCGTCCCTGGGCGTCGTCCACATCGTGCCAGTGTGGACTGAAAGGCGGCCATGAACGCAATTGCTGACACCCTGCGTCGCCGCCGCACAGAACTGCTGCAGCGGGGAACCGCCGCTTGGCTAGGTTCCATCTGGAGCGACACGGCGCCAATCCGGGAGGAACTGTTCGGGGTCGAACGGCTGGAGGAGCACGCCGGCAGCTTGGCCGCGGCTCAGCCGGTCACGACTCGGCCTCCATCCGTTCCCTCCTTGCACGGACGCCTGAAGAGCAATGCGGCCGTGCTGCTCGCCGCCTACCGGGCGACGGCAGTCGTCGTAGAGAGCGGGCACGCGGTCGTCCCCGCCGCTGAATGGCTGCTGGACAATTACCATCTCGTGGAGGAGCAGATCCGCGAAATCCAGGGTGACCTGCCACCCGGCTACTACAGGCAATTGCCGAAGCTCGCCGAGGGCCCCTTCGCCGGCTATCCGCGCGTATTGGGCCTGGCCTGGGCTTATGTCGCGCACACGGACAGTCATTTCGATCCGGAGATGCTGCGCCGCTTCATCGTCGCCTATCAGCAGGTCCAGCCGCTGACCATTGGCGAGTTATGGGCTGTCGCGATCACGCTGCGCATCGTGCTCATCGAGAATCTTCGTCGACTTGCCGATCAGATCACGGATGGGCGCCGCTCCCGTCGGGAGGCCGATCTTTTGGCCGACCGGCTTCTGGCTTCGGGGGAAGCTCGCTCGGCGCTCGAGGCGGACATTGTTCGTCGCTCTCCCGGGCCACTTAGTGAAGTCTTCGCCGCGCAGCTCGCCAAGCGGCTCAGGGACCAGGACCCCTGGACGACACCTGCCCTAGGGTGGCTGGAGGAACGGCTGCGAGCCCAGGGCGCGTCGATCGATGGCGCGGTCGAGCAAACCCAGCGGCGGCTGGGTGCCTCGAATGTCAGCGTGCGCAATATCATCACCAGCATGCGGCTGATCTCCGACATCGACTGGGCCGAGCTCTTCGAGAGCGTGAGTCTCGTCGACGACCGGCTACGGGCAGGCAGCGCCTTCGGCGCCATGGATTTTCCAACCCGCAACCTCTATCGGAGCGCGATCGAGCAGCTCGCTCGCGGTTCCCGGCTGTCCGAGCTCGACATCGCCGGGCGTGCGCTGAAGGCCGCAGCGACGGCGGAAGCCACGGCGCCGGAGGACGGTGAAACCGCAGCAGCCCGCGATCCCGGCTATCATCTGATAGCCGGCGGGCGAACCGCGTTCGAGCGGACGATTCGATTTCGTCCGCCACCACGGCTCCGCCTCATCCGTCTCAGCATCCGCCTCGGCCTCGGCGGCTATGTCGGCACGATCCTCGCAGTCACACTCGGCCTGACCGCGCTCGCACTCTGGGCGCTTTCCGCAGCGGGTCTTTCCGCCGGCGGGCTCACCGCCTTTGCGCTGGTCGGCTTCATACCGGCGAGCGAAGTCGCGACCGCCCTCGTCAACCGGGCGGTGGCTTTCATGTTCGGCGCCGCCGCGCTGCCCGGCCTCGAACTCGCGGGCGGCGTGCCCACCTCCCTGCGCACCCTCGTCGCCGTGCCGACCCTGCTCACCGGCGAAGCCGATCTCCTGGAACAGATCGAGCGGCTGGAGGTCCATCATCTTTCCGGCGCAGGCGGCGATCTCACTTTTGCCTTGCTGTCGGACGGCGTCGACGCCGACCGGGAGGTCCTCGCCGAAGACGCGCCGCTGCTCGAAGTGGCCGTGAAGGCCATCGAGGAACTGAACCGGCGTTACGGCCCCGGTCCCGGAGGCGACCGCTTCCTCCTGCTGCACCGCCGCCGCCGCTTCAATCCAGGCGAGAAACGATGGATGGGATGGGAGCGAAAACGCGGCAAGCTGCACGAACTCAACCGCCTTCTGCGCGGAGCGAACGATACCTCCTTCATGTCCGTGGCCGGTCACCTGCCGCATGTTCCGGCCGATGTGCGCTACGTCATCACGCTCGACGCCGATACGCGCCTGCCCCGGGACGCCGCGCTCCGGCTGATCGGCAAGATGGCGCATCCGTTGAACCGTCCGAGATTCAGCCTTGCCGAACATCGGGTCGTCAGCGGTTACGCCATTCTCCAGCCGCGGGTCACGCCCTCGCTGCCGACCGGCAATGAAGGCTCCTATTATCAGCGGGTCATCTCCGGCCCCGGCGGCATGGACCCCTACGCAGCGGCGGTATCCGACGTTTATCAGGACCTCTTCGGCGAGGGGTCCTACACGGGCAAGGGCATCTACGAGATCGACGCGTTCGAGGCCTCCCTTGCCGGCCGGATTCCGGAAAACGCGCTGCTCAGCCACGATCTGTTCGAAGGTGCGTTCGCGCGCGCCGGACTCGCCTCGGATGTCGAGGTCGTCGAAGAGTTTCCCTCGCGCTACGATGTCGCCATGAAGCGCCATCACCGCTGGGCACGCGGCGATTGGCAGCTTCTCCCCTGGATCCTGGGATTGACCGCGGGAGCGGGAGCACTCACGGCCGTCGGCCGCTGGAAGATGCTCGACAATCTCCGGCGCTCGGTCCTGTCGCCGATAACCTTGCTCGCGCTCGGCCTGAGTTGGCTGTTTCCCATGCCCGCAGCGATCATGGGCACGTTCCTGACGGTGGCGACGATTGTGGTTCCCGCCTTCCTGCCGATCGTTTTTTCGGTGCTTCCTGGTCGGCGCAACATCCGCCTGCGCAGTCACCTCGTCAGGCTGGCATCGGAGCTGCGGCTTGCTGCGGCCCAGACGTTCCTGTCGCTTGTCTTCCTTCCCGATCAGGCCTGGCGAATGGGCGATGCCATCGCCCGAACCCTGGTGCGGCTGCTCGTCACGCGCCGTCACCTGCTGGAATGGACGACGGCCGCCAGGTCAACTGCGAGCCCGAGGCTGGATGTTCCGGGCTTCTATCGCCAGATGGCGGGCGGCACGACGCTGGCCCTCCTGACGACGGGGAGCGCGCTCGCCTTCGCGCCGTCGTCATGGCCGCTCGTCCTTCCATTCGCGCTGCTCTGGCTCGGCGCGCCCGTCGTGGCGCAATGGGCAAGCCGCTCGCCCAGTGTGCCACAGCGCCTCGCCATTCCGGATTCGGAGGCGCGCGATCTGCGCCTCATCGCGCGGCGCACCTGGCGCTATTTCGAGACCTTCGTCACGCCGGCCGACAACATGTTGCCGCCGGACAATTTCCAGGAGGATCCCAAGCCGGCCCTCGCGCACCGGACCTCGCCGACCAACATCGGTCTTTATCTGCTTTCGGCCGCAGTTGCGCGAGACTTCGGCTGGGCGGGCACGATCCAGACCATCGAACGGCTGGAGGCGACATTCGAAACCTTGAAGCAGTTGCCGCGCTTTCGAGGGCACTTTTTCAACTGGTACGGGACGACGGACCTCGCCACGCTGCCTCCCAGCTATGTCTCGTCCGTCGACAGCGGCAATCTCGCGGGCCATCTCATTGCGCTGGCCAACACATGCGAAGAATGGGCGGATGCCTCTATCGCCGCGACAGCGCGACAGGGCGCGGCCGACCATCTCGCTCTGGCGCGCGAGGCGTTGCTGGCCCCGGACATCCCGAACAGCGAACAGGCACGGGCATTGGCCGCCGTCCTGCAAGAGATCGACGCCCAGCTCAGCGGCGTCCAGACGATAGATGCGCTCACCCCCGCGCTGATCCGCCTCGCGCAGAAGGCCTCCGCAATGACGCCGGCCCCTGTCCTGGAGGAGGGCGGCGACGGCCTCGCCGACATCGCCTATTGGGTCGATGCGCTCGGAAAGGGCTTGCGCGAACATGACCGCGATCGCCGCCAACTCGCCGAGGCGTCCGCAGCGATGAGGACTCGCCTGACGGCGCTCGCCGACACCGCACGCGCCATGGCGATGGAAATGGATTTTGCCTTCCTGCTCGATCCCGAACGGAAGCTGCTCTCCATCGGCTATGCCCTGGACGATAACGGCCTCGATCCGAGCTGCTACGACCTCCTGGCGTCCGAGGCGCGGCTCGCCAGCCTGATCGCGATCGCCAAGGGCGATGCGCCGACACGGCACTGGTTCCGGCTCGGCCGGCTCTCGACACCGCTCGGGAACGGGTCGGCGCTGATCTCTTGGTCAGGATCGATGTTCGAATACCTGATGCCCTCGCTGGTGATGCGCGCGCCGGCCGGAAGTGTGCTCGAACAGACCAGCCGTCTCGTGGTCGCGCGGCAGCAATCCTACGGCCGATCGCTGGGCGTCCCGTGGGGCATGTCCGAATCCGCGTACAATGTTCGGGATATCGAGTTCACCTACCAGTACTCGAATTTCGGCGTACCCGGCCTCGGCCTGAAGCGCGGCCTCGCCGAGAATACCGTGATCGCTCCCTATGCGACCGGCCTCGCCAGCATGGTGGATCCGCAGGGCGCGCGAAAGAACTATGCCCACCTTGCCCGGTTGGGCGCCCAGGGTCGCTACGGCTTCCGTGAAGCGCTCGACTTCACCCGCTCGCGGCTTCCCGAGGGAAAGACTGTCGCGATCGTGGGCAGCTTCATGGCCCATCATCAGGCCATGACCATCGTGGCCATCGCCAATACCCTCCATGACGGGCGCATGCGCGACAGGTTTCATCGTGAACCGATGATCCGGGCGAGCGAGCTCTTGCTGCAGGAACGCGCTCCCCGCGACGTCGTGCTGTCGTCTCCGCGCGCCGAGGGGGTCCGCGCCTCCGCTGCGGAGGCACCCGGCGGCGGCGAGACGGTGCGGCGCCTGACGGCCTCGGCCGCCGGTGCACCGATCACGCATCTGCTGTCCAATGGAACCTATGCCGTCATGCTGACCGCAACCGGGGGCGGCTACAGCCGCTGGCGCGACATTGCCGTGACGCGCTGGCGGGAAGATGCGACGCGCGACGATTGGGGCTCCTTCATCTTCGCCCGAGACCTTCGCAGCGGCGCCGTCTGGTCCGGCACCGCCCGGCCGATGGCGGGCGGTGCCGGTGAAGGGGAGGTCATGTTCAGCGAGGACCACGCCCGGTTCACGCACCACGATCTGGATCTGTCGACGACGGTGGATGTCATCGTTTCCGGCGAGCACAACGGCGAAGTCCGTCACATTTCCCTCGCCAACAGCGGCAGACGGACACGCGAGATCGAGCTGACATCCTATGCCGAGCTCGTCCTGACCACGCCGGCCGCCGACGATGCGCATCCAGCCTTCGCAAAGATGTTCGTGCAGACCGAGTATCTGGCCAATTTCGGAGCCCTGATCGCCACCCGTCGGCTTCGGACGCCGGACGAGCCGCAGATATGGGCGGCGCATTTTGCCGTCGTGGAAGGCGATGTCACCGCCGGCCCGCAATACGAGACCGACCGCGCCCGCTTCATCGGCCGTGGCCGCAGCATCGACACGGCGAAAGCCCTGTCGAGCGGGCAGCCTTTGTCGAACACCGTCGGGACAGTACTGGACCCTATCTTTTCGCTGCGCCAGAGCGTGCGCATCGAACCCGGAAAGGTTGCGCGCGTTGCCTTCTGGACCGTCGTCGCCTCTTCGCGGGAAGAGCTTCTCGACCTGATCGACACCCACCATGATCGCAGTGCGTTCGATCGTGCGAAGACCCTGGCCTGGACACAGGCACAGGTTCAGCTCCGCCATCTCGACATTGATGCGGGAGAGGCCGCCGATTTCCAGCGCCTTGCGGCACCGCTGCTCTATGCTGATCGCCGCTTCAGGTCGCCGTCGGAAGTGATCCTTCGGGGCGCCGGCTCGCAATCGGGTCTATGGCAGCACGCCATCTCCGGCGACCTGCCCATCGTTCTGCTGCGGATCGACGATGTCGAGGACATCGCGCAGGTGCGCCAGTTGCTCCGCGCCCACGAATATTGGCGCATGAAGCGCCTCGCGGTGGACCTCGTCATCATCAACGAGCGCGTTTCCTCCTATGTCCAGGATCTCCAGACCGCCATCGAGGCGGCGGTCCGGGCCAACCAGTCGCGGCCGCCCTTTGGCGAGACGCCGGCGCGCGGCTCGGTCCATGTGCTGCGCGCTGACCTGATGAGCGTGGAGTCGCGCCTGCTTCTGCAGTCGGTCGCGCGCGTGGTCCTGGTGGCGCGGCGCGGCCCCATCGCCAATCACCTGGCGCAGTTGCAGCAGCCCTTGGCCCCACCGGCTGACACACGCCGTGTCCATCGGCCGGCTGCGATGCCCCGCCCGGCGCCGTCGCGGAGCGCGCCCGCCCTCGAATTCTTCAACGGCCTCGGGGGCTTCGACAAGGACGGCCGGGAATATGTGACCATCCTCGGTGCGGGGCAGACGACACCGGCGCCCTGGATCAACGTCATCGCCAATACTGGCTTCGGCTTCCAGATATCCGCCGAGGGCAGCGGCTATAGCTGGGCGGCGAACAGCCGCGAGAACCAGATCACCCCGTGGTCGAACGACCCGGTCGCCGATCCGCCCGGCGAGGCGATCTATGTCAGGGACGAGGAGACGGGTGATCTGTGGAGTCCCACCGCTCAGCCGATCCGCGACGACGGAATCTACGTGGCACGGCACGGGTTCGGCTATAGCCGCTTCGAGCATGAAGCCAACGGCATTGCGCTCGATCTGCTGCACTTCGTGCCGCTGGACGATCCCGTCAGGATTTCCCGCCTGAAGCTCACCAACCTGTCCGGCAGACCGCGCCGGCTTTCCGTCACGGCTTATGCGGAGTGGGTGCTCGGCACCTCGCGCGGCGCATCGGCACCGTTCATCACCACCGAGATCGACATGCGGAATGGGGCGATGCTGGCGCGCAACCCATGGAGCATCGCCTTCGCCTCGCAAATTGCCTTCGCCGATCTCTGCGGACGGCAGACTGCCTGGACGGCGGACCGTACCGAGTTTCTCGGGCGGGAAGACGGCCCCGCATCGCCGCTCGGCCTGACCGGCAAATTCCCCCTCTCTGGAAGGACAGGCGCGGGCCTGGATCCATGCGCAGCCTTGCAGGCGACCGTGGAACTCGGCATCGGCGAGACCGTCGAAGTCGTATCGTTGCTCGGGCAATGCGCCTCCATGGAAGAGACGCGGGTGCTGGTCGCGCGGTATCGGGAAGCCGATCTCGACGCCGTCCTCGCCGCGGTGACCGATCACTGGCAAGCGGTGCTCGGCGTCGTCCAGGTGAAGACGCCGGACCGGGCCATGGACATCATGCTGAACGGCTGGCTGCTCTATCAGACGCTCGCCTGCCGCATCCGCGCCCGCTCGGCCTTCTACCAGGCGAGCGGCGCCTATGGCTTCCGCGACCAGCTGCAGGACGGCATGGCGCTGACGCTCGCCCTGCCGGGGGAGACGCGCGGCCATATTTTGCGGGCGGCCGGGCGGCAATTCGTCGAGGGCGACGTCCAGCACTGGTGGCTCCCGCAAACGGGCCAGGGGATACGTACCCGCATATCCGACGACCATGTTTGGCTCGCCTTCGCGACCGCTACCTATGTCACGAGCTCGGGCGATATCTCGATTCTCGATGAGGTCGTTCCGTATCTCGATGGGCCGCAATTGCGGCCGGAGGAAACCGATCAGCTCTTCCACCCGATGCAGAGCGATGAAACGACCTCGCTGTTCGAGCACTGCGCCCGCGGCCTCGATCACGCTCTTTCGCTCATCGGCGCACGTGGCCTGCCGCTGATGGGAACCGGCGACTGGAATGACGGCATGAATCATGTCGGCGCGGGCGGAAGAGGGGAAAGCGTCTGGCTCGGCTGGTTGCTCATCCGCACCATCGAACTCTTCGCACCGTTGGCGGAAGAGCGAGCTCACGGCCGCGCCGGGCGCTGGCGCGCCCATGCGGCGGCGGTGCGGCAGGCGCTGGAGCGCTCGGCCTGGGACGGCGAATGGTATCGCCGGGCGACCTTCGACGACGGCACCTGGCTCGGCTCGAAGGACAGTGGCGAGTGCAGAATCGACGCCATCGCCCAGTCTTGGGCGGTGCTCTCAGGCCTCGCCGATTCCGGGCGGGCGGCGACGGCGATGGCTTCATTCGCGCGTCACCTGATCCGCACAGACGATGGCCTTGCCCTGCTGTTTGCACCGCCGTTCGACAAGACGCCGCTCGATCCGGGCTACATCAAGGGCTATCCGCCGGGCCTGCGCGAGAATGGCGGGCAATACAGCCATGCCGCCATGTGGGCGATCCTCGCCTTCGCCAAGCTGCGTGCAGGAGAGAATGCGCATGATCTCTTCGCCCTTCTGAATCCGATCAACCATGCCCGCACGCCGGAAGAGGCCGAGCGCTACAAGGTCGAACCCTATGTCGTGGCGGCCGACGTCTATTCAGTCGCGCCCCATACCGGGCGTGGCGGCTGGACCTGGTATACGGGCTCGGCCGGCTGGATGCATCGAGCCGGCGTGGAAGGTATCCTGGGCATTCGCCGGGAGGGCGATGTCCTCCTTGTCGACCCCTGCATCCCTTCAGCTTGGCCGGGGTTCCAGGCGACGGTGAGGCTCGGTGAGGCGATCTGCCGGATCGAGCTTCGCGCACTCGGCGCGGGCAAGGAGAACGAGCCTTATTGGGTTCTCGACGGAGTGCGTGGCGCAGACGCCGATCGACCCGTCCGTGTCCCTATCGACGGCAGAAGCCACGATCTGCTGATGTTCACCTGATACTGACTGCCAGTTTGCCCCTGAAAGCTCTGCCTTCAAGTCAGTCGTCGCGGGGCTTCTTCATCAAAGCCCTGCGAGTGCGAGCCTCCCAATCCACGAGGTCCTTGTCGTACTGATCCTGAAACCAGCGCGAGACGGTCCCGCTGCGGGTCGATATCGGTCTCAGCGGGTACCGGACATTGTGCCGCTCGACATAGCGGCCGAAACTGCCGCTCGCCTGCCACCCCGCTGGATCGCTGGAGGCTGCCAGCGCGGCAGCCCGTCTGTCCATTGCGTCCATCTTCCGCGCACGGACACAAAGGTCCAGTGCCTCGGAAAGGAGCTCTCGGATCGTCTGTTCCCGCTCTTCCATCACCCTGCCTGCGTTCGGACGGCAGCAGCCAAAGCGTACCCGTTATTCATGGCGACGCGGTCGCGGTTTTTCCAGCCGCATTTTTCGCTACCACCCACGGTGTCGCTGTGGTCGGTGCTGCCGATTGGGAAACTCAGCCCAGCAACGTTAAACTCCTCCTCTGGCGAAGGAAGCATGCGCTCCTGTCTGCCATACGGAAAGCCGATCTTGCCGGGCGAGTACGTGCGCCGCCACCGCCTCGCTGGCTTGACGCGCTCGGCCAAAAGTCGTCGCAGATCAGTTTCGAGCGACACGCTGCCCTTGACGGCATCACGGAGCAGGCGGGCTCGGGACGCTTCCTGGCCGGCCCCGCGCCGAGGCGGATACCCTAGCTCGACGAGCAATCGCTCGATCATCCCCAAATTCTCGGGAGCCAGCAGCGCAGAGGACATGATGTCCACCTCTCCGCCGGGGCTAGGCACCCTGGCCCGCCTCCGCCGGCACCACATGTTTTGGAAGCTGTCGGCTAGCGAATATTGCGCTTTTGCCGGAGGGAAGCGAATCTCACCGGGTCACAACTTCGTTAGTCCTTAGCCTATCAGCGTCCCTTTGCCGCTTCTGCAAAGGTGACGCAGAATCGCGCTTGCGTATTCTATTGAACAAGCGCCTACTGAATTGTCGCCTCCTTTTAAGCCCGAACCGAGAGCGAGCCGCGGTGTCAATCTGACGCCGGAATTCGGGGCAAATATCGTGCAAAATCAGCGGCAAGCCATTTGGCTTGAAGGATTGGGCCAGATCGTCTGGCGCGATGGCACGCGCCAGTCGGTGCGGTACGGATTCGAAACGTCCGGGAACGCAAGCGGCAGGTGCCGCGGGCATTTCGACCTTGATCTTCGCCAGCCTCATCGCCCGTTTCTCTTCCATGAGGCCAGGCTGATTTGCGACGACGGACAGGTCGTGAACCTCGCGATCACCGACCACAGCAGCGATGGGGCGACCTTCGTTGGAAGGCTGCTCGACTAACGCTGCAAGATTGAGGAGCCGAGTCATGCCGAGCGACTACCACCAAGGTGACGTCATCAGCCTGTCCTTCGGTTTCCCGGAAAGGCCGGCGGTCGGAAACTTCGAGATCATACGGGTGCTGCCGGTGAACGAACGAGGACAGAGGCAATACCGGGTTCGCGGAGACGATGGCCTCGAGCGCGCCATCGAAGAGCATCAGATCCGGGCCAACCTCACGCAGAGGAATCCTTTCGGCAATCTGAGATAGCCGTAGCATCCAACGGACAATTGAACGTGCTGCCATGATACCGTGGCAGAGAATTGCGGGTTCGGATCATGGCTGACCGAAGCACAGAATCTGAGGTCACGTTCAGCCATTCCTTCAGGCTGAGCGTTCTATCGAACCCTCAGCCGCCCGGGACCTACCGGGTCGTCACCGACGAGGAGGAGATCCTGGGTCCGTCGTTCCAGGCCTTCCGCCGTACCGCCACGATGCTGCAGATCCCGGCCATCGAACTTTCACATGGCTCCTCTCAGATTATCCTGGTCGATCCCGTAGAGCTGGCAGCCGCTCTGGAGAAGGATAAGCAGCTCTAGATGTGAGCTCTCAATTGCTTGTCCCTCCGGTCCCGAGCGAGGAAGCTGAAGTTGCGAAGCTTCAGCGCGCCCTCGGCCCGGCCCGGCCGGTGCGTAGCTACGAGCGCGCCCTCCCAGGCGAACTGACCCATATCGACATCAGGAAGCTCAATCGTTTCCGTGAGCCGGGTCATCGTGTCACCGGCGATGGCGGCGGCGGCCGCAGCATCGGAGCTGGCTGGGAGTTCGCCCATGCCTGCATCGATGACGCACCCCGCGCCCCCGCATTTGCCGATGAGGCTCAGTTCAAGGACTTGGCCTCCGGGAACTTCCACTTGCCGCTGATGAGGGATTCCTCCGGACGATAAAGCCGTACGGTGTAGTTCCAACCCTCGACGATCGGCAGGCAGTTTGGGATTTTGCCGTCACAGCCGCCGAGCTGGACGGTCACCGAGCCGTCCGCATTCTTCTTCGCGGTGATGTCGTTGACCGAATAGGCATTATTGGCGTTCTTCTCGAAGAAGCCCTTTGAGTTGTAGACGCTGACCGACCAGAACTCCTTCACCGGCACGGTCTTTGGCACATTGATGGCATAGACCGTTTTGCCGTCGTTTTTCGCAGGAGTGAAGCTCTCGTAGATGGCGTGCTTTTCCGGAATGCCGCCCCATCCGGAGGCTGTGCCAAGCAAGTGCTGGATCGGATCGACTTGGCCCCGGGCTCCAAAGGAGCCACGAAACGACGGCTGATGTTTTGATAGCGCAAGCAGAGCATTGCGGATGTCCGAGAGGCTCTCCCGGTCCCAGTTTGGAAGGTCGAGCTTCCCTGTCTCCTTCTGGCTGACCTTGATGGCGTCCTGAAGCCTGTGGACCTCGTCCAGATCCTTCGGGTTGTTGGGGTCAACCAGCGTCCGGACTGCGACGAACGCATATCGAGTGCCAACCGATTTCTGCGTCAGCGTAACCGGCTTCGTGCCGTAGGCGACGACTGGCAGGTAGTGATCCTGATCGACGACCATCATCGACATATAGCGCTTGCCCGTGTCAGGCAGCGAGAGCGTTACCGGTCCGGCGGCAAGATCAAACACGGCAAACGAATAGAGCGTATCTCGGTTCATGCGGATGACCGTTTGCCCATCGATCGCCGCGGGTTCCCGGGAGTGCTGAAACCTGCCCAGCCCACCGATGGTCTTTGCATTCGCCGCGAGGTAATTATCGGTCTCAGCGCGGACGAAATTGTCAACGGTGACCGGGATTTTGCCGCCTGGCGCCTCGGCGAATGCTCCACCGGTCAGTGCAACCGAAGCAAATGCGAGACCGATCCCAACCGAGCGGAGCATGGACGTACCTCTTCATTCAATCTGACCAACGATGCGGGGCCATCACACAAGGCTCGGCACGGCACAACTCAAATGCCATCGAACCGATCATTGCGTGATCGGCCGACAGATTCTCGTCGGATCATTTCGCGCATGGGCAGGCCGCAGTCTTGCCATTTTGCGCCAATGAAAGGGCGATCTTCACCGCGCATCTCACTCAGGACAGCGCGATCGAGTTCCATGCGGGCATCAAGATGCAGGCGCGCGCCTTTTTATTCGGCCGGGGGCCTTAATGCGTCCGAGCAATCGCCGTGGCGCATTCCTCATGGCACCTGCGCAAGAAGAGAGCGTGCCGCGGCAATGATCGGATCCGGCGGGATCATATCCTCCTGCAGATGCCACTCGACGAAGTCGCGGGTCTGGCCCGAGCGCTGCGCGATGAGGGCGACCCAGTCACGGTCCGGAAAAGCAGCTTTCATGCGCAGCGCCAAGTCCCGGCCGCTCATGATCGGTTCTGCGGGATCCATCGAACAACCCTGAAACATGGATACGAATGGCGTGAAGCCCTCTCTCCAGCGAGGAGAGAGGGCTTCACATGAACCCGGCGGATTACGCCGCCTTGGCGCTCGTGACAGCGGCCGAATTCGCCGGCCCGCCGAGCTGTGTCAGCAACTTGTCGGTCTTGGTTTCCTCGGTGAGTGTGGCGTCGAGCAGCGTCACCGCTTGGTTGTGGCCGAGTTGCTTCGCCCACGACTTCAGGGTGCCATAGCGCGTCATCTCGTAGTGCTCGACCGCCTGGGCCGAGGCGACGAGGCCAGCATCGAGCGCCGGGCTGTCGGCGTAGTCTTCCATGACCGCCTTGCCTTCCTCCAGAATGCCGAGGATGGCGTCGCAGGTCTTGCCGCGAGGCGCCTTGCCGATCACTTCGAAGACGTCCCCGAGGCGCTCGACATGACCCTCGGTCTCCTCGCGATGCGTCTCGAAGGCCTTCTTGAGATCGGGCGACCTGGCCGCCTTCGCCATCTTGGGCAGCGCCTTCAGGATCTGCTTCTCGGCGTAATAGACGTCCTTGAGCATGTCATGGAACATGTCGTCGAGGGCCTTTGGTGCATTCATGGCCATTGGGAATTCTCCGGTTGTCGGGGTTGCAGGCATGGATCAGGCGTCGAACTTGTCGCGGGCGCGGACACCTCCGGTCGCGCCGTGGATCGAGGCCAGTGCGCCGATGGGCATCGCGATGAAAGTCGCCAAGGCAAAGGAGGCGGCGGCCTTGCGAGCCCTGTCAGCCGTTTAGCGGGCAGTCTGCTCGCCCTTGGCCGCGGTTTGCTTGGCTTCCGCGATCGAGCCGGTGATACGCTTTTCAGCCTCAGGCCGGCTGATGCCGGTCTGGGCGGTGCTCACGTGGGCGACGTAGGTCTTGTTGGCAGGAGCCATGTTGCCGCTGCGGCTGCTCATGGCGATGACACGGGCGACCTAGGCGCGAGCCGGAGCGGTTTCGGTCGAGGAAGGAGCCGGTCGCTCGGTGCGAAACAACCAGCGCATTGCGGACGTTACGGCCCGCTCGATCTCTAGGAAACGATGGAAGAGGCGATATGTTCCGCCCAACCGGGAATGGTTCTTCAATCGGATCGAACGGCGGCACTGCGCTTTGATGCTACGGCCCATACTGGATGGTCGCCCAGGAACTGATATTCAACGGCAGCGAGTACATCGCGACCCGTGACCGCAGGAACACCCGCAGCAGGTCCATCACCGCGCAAAAATCCGCGGCAAACTACGTTTGGCGATCATCGCCGGAAACTCAGGCCGATGAAGCTGGGCCGTAAGTCAGAAACACGGCCCCGTAGAAACAGCCGGACGCCACGAGCACGAATGCGTGCCAGATAGCGTTCTGAAACGGAAGGCTCTGCCAGACGTGGAAGAGTACCCCTACTGTGTAGAGAATGCCGCCCGCCAACATCAGCCACAGGGTTTCCGCCGGCAACTGCGCAATGTGCTCCCACACGACCACGCCGCTCCAACCAATGAAGAGATAGAGCGCGATCGAAAGGCGATCGAACCGACCCGGCAGGGCGATCTTAAGCAAGACGCCCGCAATCGACGCGATCCAGACCAAGGCCAAAAGCGCTTGCGCCACAACGGTTTCGCTGAGCTTCATCAGAAACGGGGTGTAGGTGCCGGCTATCAAAACGTAGATGGCCGAATGGTCGAAGCGCCGTATCAGCCACTTCATCGGCGACACCGGCAACATGTTGTAGACCGCAGAAACGGTCAGAACGGCGATCAATGCGAAGCTGTATATCGCGACAGGAACGAGAGCAGGCAGTGAAGCTGTTGCCAGCACTCTACCTATCAAGGCAGTGACCGCACCAAGACCCAGGGCGACCCCGAGGACATGGACCACTCCATCGGCCCAACGCTCGGCCCGGCTGAAATCGAAGCGTCCTTGCGCTGGTTGCCGCACGTCAGGTTTCTCGATGTTTTTTCGCGAGATCGGTAATCGACATACTCGCTTTCACGCAATCGAGGCAGAAAATCGCCGACGGTCGCGCCTACGATCGTGACAGCCGCCTCACATTCGAGCGCACTTTGGATCGATATGCACGCACAATTCCGACCGGAGATGTTCCTGTTGCGAGGCTTGCGAAAGCCTGGTGAGCAGCGGCGAATTTCTCCGCGACCATCAACTCCGCCTCGCGATCGGCGGCAGATCCGCCGGCCGACAGCTTGATCGTACGCAGCCATATCGCGTGCTGTGCTTCAGCGGCGAGCATGGACAGTTCGTAGAACATCTTGAACATCGGAGCCGTCTCCTCGCAAACAAGCTCAAGCCAGCCGCAGGCGGAATGTTCCGTCGCTATCGCGGCATTCAACGCAAATCCGGGGGGATGTCGGGCGCGGCCTCCGACGCGTGCAGCTTAGGAAGGAGCGCGGCATCGACGCCGACGCCGCCTGCGTCGGCTGGGAGCGCGAACAGGGCCCGTGCATTCGTCGACATAATCCTGTCGCGGTCCAGCTCGCTGATCGTCGCAGAATCACTGAAAGCGCGCGCGTCGATGTTCGACCAGAAAGGGTAATCGACGGCGAACAGCACGCGCTCTGCGCCGATTTCCGCGAGAGCGCAGGCGAGGGCAGGGTGGGAGAAGTTGCCGCTCGTCGACAGATGGAAATGGCGGCGAAAATAGTCGCGGAACCGCCGCTTCATCGTGACATGCCGGGCGATGATCGCGTCGCAGCGTTCCATCATGAAGGGCAGCCCCTCGCCGAGATGGCCGAGCACGATCTGCAGGTTCGGGAATTCATCCAGCGCGCCGCTGAGCACCAGCCGCGTGGCTATCGTCGCCGCCTCGACCGTGAATCCGAGCGCGCCGCGGATCAGGACCGGATAATCCTTGTAATAGGCGTCTATCACCGGCGCGGCGGGCGTCGCCGGGTGGATATAGATCGGAACGCCCAATCCTTCGGCGCGCTCGAAGATGCCCCAGTATTTCCGCGCGTCGATGAATTCGCCTCGGGTCAACCCATGGATCATGGCGCCGCGGAAGCCATCAACGGAAACGCGTCGTTCGAGCTCCCTGGCCGCTTCCTGCGGGTCCGGGGTCGGCAGCATAGCAAGGCCGCGGAAGCGGTCGGGATAGCGCTCCACCGCTGCGGCCAGAAAATCGTTCGACAGCTGCGCAAGCCGGACGGAGTCGGCAGGCTCGAAGTTCTGCGCCCCCGGCTCCACTTCGGATAAAATCTGCATGCCGATGCCAGCGGCGTCCATCGCGGCGATGCGCCCGGCGCCAAGATCGCTGAGCGCCGCGTCGAGCGTGGCACTGCTCATCACGTCATGGCCGCGCCGCAGATCGCGAAGCTTCGGTGTCCAAAAATGCTCTTCAACGGCGACAATGCTGGACGACATGCTTAGATCCTCGATGGCCGGCCGGAGCCTCAGTTCAATTCGACGATCGCGCGGGGCGTCTTGTGCAGCCGCTCGGCGATGCCATCGGATCGGGTCAGGAAATTATCGCAGACGGTCACGAACAGGCGCTCTGTCGACAGGCTCGGATGGATGCCGATATTCATGTCGGGCGCGATCGTCATCGTTTCCTCGGCATGCGCCAGCGGCCGTTCTACGGCGTCGCAACCCTGGCCATGGCAATGGACGCGACGCTCCGGCGGAAAGCCGCGGCGGCCCATATAGTCGTTGTAGACCGCGAGGATTTCGTCGCACCGTGCGCCAGCCGATAGAAGCGATACGGTGAAATCCTGCGCCTCGACCATCTCAGCAAAGCCGTCGGTCAATTCGGCCGGCGCCTTGCCGAGCGTGAAATGCCGCGCGATATGGACGAAATATCCGCCCGGCCCGCTATTCTCCGCCTGCAGCAGCAACGTATCGCCCTCGCGCAGCGTGCGGCCATGGAACGGGCGGATAAGCATTGGAGTCGGTTCGCCCGCAGCGGCCGAGGAGCCCAGAAAATAGCCGGTCTGACTGCCCATCGTCTGACCGAGATAATAGGCGTAGGCCATCACTTCGAAATCGCGCATGCCGGGCTGGATGAAGGCGCCGATGCGCGCGAAGATGTCGTCCTGCATCGCCGCCGCGCGACGAATGAAATCGATCTCGACTTCGCTCTTGATAGCGCGCGCATCATCGACGAGATCGCTGGCGTCGGACCACCGGACATTGCCGGCGCGCCTCTGCAGCCCGGACGCGAAGCCGTGATACATGGCGTTTGCGCCGACAAGCCCGACCGCTTGAAACCCGGCGCGCGTAATCTCGGCCGCGACTGCTTCCGCGTCCTGCTGGCCGGTATACCGCACCATGGGAAAATTGGCGGTGAACAGTCGGCGGCCGACGCCGGGTAATGTCTCATCGCGATCATCGAGATCGACGACGCGCCCGGCGGCTCCATGGGACACGAGAGTCATGAGGCCGTCGGCCGGTACGATCAATGTCTGCGCCGGGTTCGGCAACGCGCCAAGGCCGGTGAACCAGCGAAAATAGCCGCCGCCAGCGGCGAGGTTGTTGGCGCCTTGCACGATCAGGGCGTCGAGCCCTCGCTCACTCATGCGTTCGCGAACGGCCTTCCATCGGCGCTCCATTTCGGCGCGCGGAGTTGGATCGGAAAATCTCTCAATCATTGACATTGGCGCGCGATCCCGGTGGTGGCGGCAGGTGGATGAAAACGATGATCAAGGGGTCGGACGCGTGAGCCTGTAACGGCCTTCGGGGCGCGGCAGGCCCAGCCCGTCGCGCAAGGTTTCGCCGTCATAGTCGCGGTGGAAGATCCCGCGTCGCTGCAACTCCGGAATCGCCAGCGTGGCGAATTCATCCAGGCTGCCGGGCAAATAGGACGGCTGAACGATGAATCCGTCGCTGCCGCCTTGCCGGAACCACTCTTCCATTTTGTCGACGACTTGCTCCACCGATCCCTTGATCGTCAGCTTTCCGCGCGCTCCTGCAAGTCTGAGATAGAGCTGGCGGATCGTCAGCTTTTCGCGCTGCGCAAGCTTGACGATATTCTGATAGAGGCCGCTCTTGCTGGCGTCCGTCTGCGGCAGGTCGGGCAGGGGACCGTCGAGCGAGTAGGACGAAAGATCCGCGCCGCCGAGCATGGTCGACAGGATTTCGCGCCCGACGATCGGATGGATGAGCGACTGCATGTGCTCATGCTTTTCGTTCGCTTCGGCCTCGGTTCGGCCGACGATCGGGTTGATGCCCGTGAGCACATGCAGATGTTCGGGGCGGCGGCCGTAGCGCGCCATGCGCCCCTTCACGTCGCGATAATATTGCTGGGCGCTGGCGAGGTCCATTTCGGCCGTAAAGACGATCTCGGCTGTCGCGGCGGCGAATTCACGGCCATTTTCGGACGATCCGGCCTGGACGATTACCGGATGGCCCTGAATCGGTCGCGGAACATTCAGCGGCCCGCGAATCTTGAAGTGCTTGCCCTTGTGTTCGAGCGCATGCAGCTTTGTCGGATCGAAATAAGCGCCGCTTTGCTTGTCGCGTATGAAGGCGTCATCGTCCCAGCTATCCCAGAGACCGCGGACGACATCGAGGAATTCATGTGCCCGGTCATAACGCTCGGCGTGGTCATAATGCTGGTCACGCCCGAAATTTTGCGCCTCCGCATGCGCGGTTGACGTTACGACGTTCCAGCCGGCGCGGCCGCCGCTGAGATGGTCGAGCGACGCGAATTTGCGCGCCAGATGATAGGGCTCGTTGTAGCTCGTCGAGGCTGTCGCCACGAGTCCGATCCGGTCGGTCACCACCGACAGCGCCGACAAGAGCGTCAGAGGCTCGAAATGCGCGGTATACTGCGCGGAGCGGCTGAGCGCGTCCGGATGCGCCTCGCGAACGGCGACCTGATCTGCGAAGAACAGGAAGTCGAATTTCGACTGCTCGGCTGTTCTCGCCATGTCGAGATAGTGGCGAATGTTGACGCCCGCATCGGCTTGCGCGTCCGGATGGCGCCAGGAGGCGACGTGATGGCCTGTGTGGTTGAAAAACAGGCCGAGCGTCATCGTTTCGCGAGATCGCATCATGCTGCTCATTTCAAAAGCGTGTCGGGGATGGCCGGACCGCGGCATAGGCGCCGCGCAGATAAACCAGCGGCGCCTCGGCGATCTGCTCGCGGGCGTCGCGGACAAGTCCGACGAAAATTGAGTGAGTCGGCGTCTGATATTCGCTTGAAAGTTCGCAATCAAACACCGCAATCGCATCGAGCAGAACGGGCGCTCCCGTTTCGAGCGTGGTCCATCGGTCGACCGCAAAACGCGCTTCGCCCGAGACCTGTTCGCGGCCGGCGAAGCGGTTCGCCAGCATCTGCTGATCTTCCGCCAGCACGTTCACACTGAAGCAACGATCGGCGCGAATGCGCGAGTGAGCGCTGGCGTTTCGATTGACGCAGACGAGCAGGGCGGGAGGTTCGTCGGATAGCGAACAGATCGATGTCGCGGTCAATCCTGTCCGTTGCCCCTTCTGCTTGCCGACGGCGATGACCGCGACCGTGCCAGCGACATTGCGCATCGCGCATTTGAAGGCGGCGGCGTCCATTGTCCTAAGTCTCCGCGGCATGAGGCAATTGATGAGTATACTCACTAATATGGTGAGCATGCTACCTAACTGTCAAGCCATTTCTCGGCGGTTCGGGCTGGCCAGCGCCGAGCGTCGTTGTCGACCGGAGTTGAAACGTTTATTGATGCGGTGTTCACCGATTTCGCAAAGCGCCGGCCATGCTTGATGAGATTGCGGATATCGCCGACCTGAGGGACAAGCCTGGCTTTCTCATCCGGCGCGCGCATCAGATTACTGTCGCCGACATCGAAGCCAAGTTGGCCGCCTACAAGGTGACGTCGCCGCAGCATTTGGTTCTCACGGTGCTCTACCTGCATCCGAAAATCGACCAGGCGACGCTGGCGGATCTGATCGCGCTCGACCGCGTCACGGTCGGGCGCATTCTCGTCGGTTTGGAGCGGCGCGAGCTCGTGCGCCGCGATCACTCGCTAGTCGATGGGCGAGCGCGCGTGCTGAGCCTGTCGGCGTCTGGAAAGCGGCTTGTGCTGGCGCTTCAGGACGCTGTGCGCCGATCCCAGACGGATATCCTCGCGCCGTTGTCGGATGAAGAGCGGCGCCAGTTCTTCCACATCATGCGCCGGCTTGTCGGCTTCGAGCCGCCTGCGTCCATCGCCGTGCGTGCAGCGGAAACGCCGGAGCTGCCGGCGGGCGGGCGGGGTCACGGACCATAGATCGTCGGATCATCGATCTGGTTCAGCAGCGGCCGCCCGGCGATGAAATGGCTGGCGTTATCGATCACCAGCTCAACCGCCCGCGCGAGCGACGGGGCGTGTCCGCGCCCGCCCATATGCGGCGTCAGGATCAAATTCGGGCAGCCCCAGAGCGGGTCGTTTTCCGCTGGCGGCTCGGGGTCGGTGACATCGAGCGCGGCACCGCCGAGCGTGTTGTTGTGCAAGGCGTGCCGCAGCGCCGCGGAGTCGACTAGCGCGCCGCGCCCGACATTCACCAGCAGCGCCGTCGGCTTGCAGATCGCCAGTTGTCTTGCACTGATCATGTGCCGCGTTTCGGAGGTGAGGGGCGCAGCGAGCAGGATGACGTCGGCGCGGGCGAGGGCGCTGTCGAGTTCGCTGGTGCCACAGACCTCGTCGGCAACCGGATCGGGCGTCGCCTGGCGTTTGACGCCGATGACGTGCATGCCGAAGGCCCGCGCCCGGCGCGCGACCTCCCGTCCAATTGCTCCGAGCCCGACGACCGTGAGGACCGCGCCTTCGAGCGCCTGCATGCGGTCGGCGTAATCCGGCGCCCAGGCGCAAGCAGCTTGGCGAGCGAACGACAGATCGAGCCGGCGAGAGAGGCCAAGCATGAGCGCCATCGCATGCTCCGCAACGGCCTTGGCATAGGCGTCACCGACCGTGGTCAGCCGGGCTGCGGCCGGAATTCCATGCGCGCGCGCCGCATCGTAGCCGGAGAGCAGAAGCTGAATCCAGCGAACGTCCGCGCCCAGATCGCGCAGCGCATGAGCCGTCTCGGCGTTGCGCAACTGGCTCATCATGACGAGCGCGTCGGCGCCTGGCAGCCCGGCGGCGAAGCTGGCCTGGTCATTCACGCGCGCAACATCGACGCCGAGCGCTTGCAGACCTTGCGCAAGATCGGACGTGGCCTGTGACGTCCAAACGATGATTTTCATGGTTCCCCGGCTGCGATGCGAACTTTCCATATTGATGGTACAACAATGATTGGTATACAATCAAAAAGTCCAGACACGTCTGGGCCAATGAACGGACCAGCATGTCTGGCCAATAAACGGGAGGGATGGAATGTTTACGCGACGGGCGGTTTCTCGATGGCTTGGCGCCGGGCTCATGGCGGGGGCGACCACGACGGCGTTTGGTCAGTCGTTCCCCAGCAAGCCGTTGCACATCATCGTGCCTTATGCACCTGGCGGTAGCTCGGATCTGATCGCCCGCACCATCGGCCAGAAGTTGCAGGAAAATCTCGGCCAGCCGGTGATTGTCGACAATCGTCCGGGCGCCAACGGCGCGATCGGCATTGAAGCGATGATCCGCATGCCGGCGGACGGCTATACCTTTGCCGTGATTTCGACCGGCGCGCTGACCGTCAATCCGCATTTCGAGCAACTGCGTTACGATCCGTTGAAGGATCTTACGCCGATCTCCATGGCCGCGATCAGCCCGCTGGTTCTGGCCGTGAATGCGAAGTTGCCGATCAATTCGGTCAAGGATCTCATCGCATACGCGAAGGAGCGGCCCGGCCATGTCACCTACAGTATTCCGGGACCGGGAAGCCTGCCGCATCTCGCGGGAGAATTGCTCAAGCGCGAGGCCGGCCTCGATATGCTTGCGATCCCCTACAAGGGCGGCTCGCCAGCGTCGGTTGCGATAGCGTCGGGCGAGGTGATGGTCGGCATCGTCGACACCGGCGCGGTGTTGCCGCTCGTGCGATCTGGGATGGTGCGCGCGCTCGCAATGACAGACCCGAAACGCTCCCCCTCCATGCCTGATCTGCCGACTGTGTCGGAAGCGGGCGTGCCCGGGTTCGCCGTCAATTCCTGGATCGCCCTCCTGGCGGCGGCGGCCACACCGCCGGATCTGGTCGCAAAACTCAACGGCGAAATCACCAAAGCGCTGCAGGCTTCCGATATCCGTGGGCGGTTTACCGCCGCCGGACTCGATCCGGCGCCGACGAGCGCGGATGAGATGAGCAGGATCATGCGCGCCGACTTCGCGCAGTGGCAATCGTTGATCAAGGCGGCCAACATCAAGGCACAGTGAAAGTGCGTTCTGTTGGAGAAAGCCGATGACGGTCCGCATCGGAGGTCAGCAGGGCCTCCGGTGCGGCGGTCCATTCATCGCAATCGCCTCTTTCTTCCCGGCCACCGGATCCGATGTGGCTGGCGGAACAGCGCTCCGCATGGGACCTGATGAGGCGCCGCGGCTCCTATACAACCGGCTGATAAGTGATTGGCAGCGTTTTGTTTGCGGCGCGGCGCAACGATCGAGGGCGAGCCGGTTCGGGCTGACGCGGTTCGCGATCAGGCATTCGAGCCGGCCGTCTCTCGTCGATCCAGACTCCCGGCCCTTGGGATAGTGCAGCCGGTCTGGCCCTGATCGGTGAAATGAATATCGCCATTCGACGCGATGTGCAGATCATCGCATTTGCGGAAGGGTCGCGAATTCCGCCGCGCAGCGCGCGACCGAACAAGGCCGGCCTCCACATCGATCTGCATCTGGTCATTCCATGTCTGCAATAGAAAGCCGTCCGTCCGGACGAATCTTCGGTTCATTCAGCGGGCCATCGCATCGGACGACGAGCGGCCAATCGTCGCCGGGTGATACTGTGAAGACGCGGCCAACGGGCTGGCGACGACAGAGCGGTCGCTGTTGGCGTCGAATGCAGGCCTTCGAGAAGCAATCAACGGGCTGACCGCCCTTGTTTGCGGCGACTCAGGCGCTGCGAGTGCCGGCCCGCCAGACCTTTTCCGGCATCGCGGAGAAAAACGCGCGCCTCGATGACGCGCGGCGGGCGGTCGAGATACATCCTGCTGATGTGTCAGGGGCAAGGGCGGCGTGGACTTGCCCGCCTTACCGAAGCTGTTAGGCATCGGCCCTTGCTGCGATCCCTACGCCCGGTTTGCTCCCAAGCTTGGGTGAGTATGTCGACCGGGCAGGAGAGACGAAAGACGTCGCGCGCAGAAGGTGGCGCGAAGGGGCCGATCGACGCCTGAATCGGCTAGCCGCGAAATGCGCTGCGACCGGGGCACCCGGTCGCTGCCGGCCTGGCAGCGCTGAAGCAACTGCTGGACGAAAGTGTCTGAAGGCTGCGCGCCGCGGCCATGCTCGGCTTGCTCCGGCGGCGCGCACTGTCAGGACGGTCATTCAGCGAAGGTTTCCTCTCGCTTGTTTTTGATCGTCGGCAAGACCACCAGTATCATGAGCAAAATCGACATCGCCAGGAAGAGCGCGCTCAGCGGGCTGCGGAGGAACGTCATCGGGTCGCCGCGAGAGAGCAGCATCGCGCGGCGCAGATATTCCTCCATGATCGGTCCGAGGATGAAACCAAGGATGAGCGGCGCTGGTTCGAACGCCAGCTTGACGCAGGCGTAGCCCAGCAGACCGAAGAGCGACAGCAACAGGCAATCGAATGCGCTGTTCGACAAGCTGAACACGCCGATGCCGATGAACACCAGGATCGCCGGGAACAGCAGGCGGTAGGGAATGGTCAGAAGTTTGATCCACATGCCGATGAGCGGCAGGTTGAGCACCACCAGCATCAGGTTTCCGATCCACATCGAAGCGATGAGGCCCCAGAAGAGCTCCGGCTTCTGCGTCATCACCTGCGGGCCCGGTGCGATGCCCTGGATCATCATCGCACCGATCATCATCGCCATCACCGCATTGCCGGGAATGCCGAGCGTGAGCATCGGAATGAACGAGGTCTGCGCGCCGGCGTTGTTGGCCGATTCCGGTGCCGCAACGCCCTCGATAGCGCCCTTGCCGAATTGCTCGGGATGTTTCGAAATCTTCTTTTCCAGCGTGTAGGCGGCGAAGGACGCAAGCAGCGCGCCGCCGCCAGGCAGGATTCCGAGCGCGGAGCCGAGCGCCGTTCCGCGGAGAACCGGTTTCCAGGAGCGTCTCAGATCGTCCTTGGTCGGATAGAGATTGCTGACCTTGTCGACGAAGATCTCGCGCTTTTCCTTTTGCTCGAGATTCAGAATGATCTCGGCGACGCCGAATATGCCCATCGCCACGATGACGAAGCCGATGCCGTCGGACAATTCCGGTACGCCGAACGTGAAGCGCAGCGTGCCGGTCGTGACGTCCGTGCCGACGAGGCCGAGCATGAGGCCGAGCACCGTCATCGCCACGGCCTTGATCAAAGAGCCATTGGCGAGCACCACCGAAGTCACCAGTCCGAGCACGACCAGCGAGAAATATTCTGCAGGCCCAAAAGCCAGCGCCAGCTCGGCGAGCGGACGCGCCGCGAAGGCGATCACGAGCGTGGCGACGCAGCCGGCGAAGAACGAGCCGAGCGCGGCCATCGCGAGCGCGGGACCGGCGCGGCCCCGGCGGGCCATTTGATAACCGTCGAGGCAGGTGACGACCGATGTCGCTTCGCCGGGCAGATTGACGAGGATCGCCGTGGTCGAGCCGCCATACTGCGCGCCGTAATAGATGCCGGCGAGCATGATCAGCGCGCCGGTCGGATCGAGATTGAAGGTGATCGGCAACAGCATCGCGATGGTGGCGAGCGGACCGACGCCGGGAAGGACGCCAATCAATGTGCCGAGCAACGCGCCGACCAGCGCAAACAGCAAGTTGAGCGGCGATGCCGCGACAGAGAAACCCAACCAAAGATTGCCGACGATATCCATGGCGTCTTCGATCCGCTCAGAATGATGGCCAAAGAGGGAAGGGCAGGCTCAGCACTTTCACGAAGATGAGCGCCGAGAAGATCGCCATCCCCGCAGCGAGGGACGCAACTTCCTTCCAACGGAATTCGTGGCCTGCCGCGGCGCCGATCACGACAAGGACGACGATCGCGACAAGCAGCCCGGACGGGCCGATGAGGTAGCCGAAGCCTGCGATGGCGGCGAGAATGAGGGCCAGCGGCCGCCAGTGGAAGCGGCCGACCTGCGGCCCACCGGCTGCCAGCGCGTTGAGCGTGATGATCAGGCCGAGCGATGCCAGCAAGGCGCCGAGGATAATCGGAAAATAGGCCGGCCCCATCCGGACCGCGCTTCCTATGGGATAATACGCATAGGCCCAGATCGAGCCGAACAGGCCGATCGCCATTAACAAAAGGCCGGACCACAGGTCCGCCGACCGCGTCGTCATACTTGCCTCCCCCAGTGTCTTTCTTTCCGGGCCGTTATCGGTCCGGTTTGTTTGGGCGGCGGTCTAATATGAACGGCCTACCGATAATTGGTGTACTTACTTTATCGACATGTTGGCAAGCCGAAAGGTTTGGTCGCAGGCGACGTGTTTCCACGGGAAAGGCATGCAGCGCATCCGCGACCGCCCTTTCATCCGCAGACACCGGTCCTGATCGCCTCGGGCTTCGTCTCCGTCGCCTTCGTGATCGATGCCTGCGCCCGTCGCACCGTCAGCTGGCGGGCTTCCGCACGGTGCAGGCCAGCTTCGTGCTGGACGCGCCGGAGCAGGCCCTCGATCAGCGAGTTCCGACGCATCGCGGCGGACCCGTGCATCATAGCGGCCGGGGCAGCCAATACGGCTCGATCAAATACACAGAGCGCCTGGCTGGGGCGGGGGAGGGACGAGCGCCGGTTGGCAGTGTCGGCGATGGCGACGACAACGGCGCCCACCGAGACGATCAACGGTCTCTACAAAGCCGAGGTCATCCATCGGCGCGGACCATGGCGCCCGTTCGAGGCTGTCGAGTTCGCGACGCTTGAATGGATCGACTGGTTCAACAACCGCCGGCTGCTGGAGGCGATGGGCAATATCGCGCCAGCAGAACCCGACGAGCGCTAATACGCCAGGCTGGATGAGCCAGCGATGGCGGCGTGACTCAAACGAAACGGCCTCCGGCCAAACCGGGTCGGTTCAACCCGACCATCACAGCGGGCCTCCGCCTCGGCTGCGCGCTGACGCTTGTGGCCAAGTTTCAAGACGTGCGCTCTCTTTCCAGGGGCGCGGGTCGCTCTGCTGCTTCCGTTGTCGCATTCGTGTGAGCCGCGGTCGCGGGTCTCGCATGCAGCATGGCCACAGCGTCGCGGGCGCTTTCGTATGCGAGTTGCAGCGGCGCGAACTCCTCATAGCTGCAACGGCGTTGATAGCCGAGCGTTGCCATGTCGATCGTAAGAACACCAAGCTCCTTCGAAAGGCCGAGCGCGTCGGCTGGGTCGGTGGAGGCCCCGGCGCGTTCAGTGATGCTCTTCAAACTGCCCAGGATCTCGGATATGCGATCGGGACCGCCTTTCTTAAGGTAGCTACTGGCCGCGGCAAGAACCGAGCTTGCGACCCCGCCGACTAGCACGACGTTCCATATCTGATCGCTGAAGAGGGTAGACCAGCTCGTATCCGTATCCTCAAGATACGCTGCGGTGCCGGGGTGAATTGGAAAGCGCGCGTCCTCCTTCTCGCTTTCCGGCGGCGCTATCAGGTTGGCCAGTGGAACCTCACGCGCCAGCTCGCTGCGCCGTTCGAGCAGGCTGCGGGTCACCTCCGTGATCGCATTATTGTAGAGCCGCACGCGCAGTGGGCCGGTCGAGGCTCGATTGGCAGCAAGTACGGTCGGAACGCCGACCGTATCGACGTCCTCGTCTGGAATAGATAGGCGCGGAAATGCGAACTTCTCGATCGCCTCGGAGCTTGCGGCCGCAGTGTTCTGCTTAAGAGATTCGCCAAATTCGATACTGAGGATGGTTGGAGGATTCTTTTTCCTGTCGCCCGCCGCGGCAACCACTGCCCTGACCACGGGATCTGCTGGCACGCCGATCACGGCGAGGCAGTCGATCCGGCCGCTGGCGATAAGCCCGGCGATGTCTTCGGGCTTGACGATTGTCAAATGAACGTCCGCCGGCGTGAGGCCCAACATATCGAGCAACCTGACGAAGGAAGGTTCGTCGAGCGGCGTGCGGGAGACAAGACCGAGGCGCTTACCTTTCACGTCGGAAAGGCTCTCCAGCTTGTGTCGCGCCGGTGCGACAGCGATCACGACGTTGGTGCGCAGCAACACCACCAGCCCCGCGCTTGTAGGCAATGGATCGTCGAGTCTTATGACAGCCAGATCGACTTCCCGTTTTTCCAGCAGTTGATTGTTCGCATGCACGTCGGCCGTAGCGACCAAATCCACGCGCACCCCGGCACGGTTGATCTCGAGCAGACGATTCAACGCAATCAACAGCTTGGCGTCGATTCCGTCCTTTGGCCCTGCGGCGACGCGCAAGTGCAGGGGCCGCGACCATGCCAGATATGCCACGCTGGTAGCCGTGATCAGCGCAAGCGTCGCAGCGGCTAAAAGGAGCAGACGCGAGATCGCGATGTTCATGGCATTTGCCCCGAGCTACGCATCGCTTCGACGACGTCGGCTCAGCGCCCGCGAACCGCAACGGTCACGGACCTGGGCGACTTCAGTGGCGACCAGTCCAAAGACCTCAGCCGGGCTAGCTTAGCGTACTACACGGCGACGTCATCCATACTTTGCTACTAAATTCTTCAATGCCCCAATGCGCCGTGACGTATTGAGCAGGCCAATGCAGGCGGTCCTCGCGCGCAACCTGGTCACAGACGCTGACCCGCCCAACGTCAGCGTTGGCTCGCTTCGCATGAGCCTCGGTAGGGCATGAGGAATGCCTACCCAGTTGCCAGCGCACCGCGCCCATGTGATGGTCGTCGGGCTAGTCTAGGTGCCGTCCCGCATACGCTCGGAATTCTCTTCGGCCGCGACGCTCTGAGAATGCGCCCTTTGATTGTTTTGGGCGCATGCGCAGGCGCCGCCACGATGACTACCGCTTTCCAAGTAATTCAAGACGAAGATCAAAACTGAATATCAGCATTCGGCTACGCCTCGCTATGCTATCGGAAATATTCGGCTCACTGCATGGAGGGCCTGTTCTAGTCAATCGTGCGACGCTTTAATTGCAGCAGGATTCTGTGGGCGCAGAATTATAGTGTCGGTTGGCAAAGGATGAGTATCGAAATTGAGTTTCATACGTACGTCGAAAAATGAATATCGACTCCTCATCGCGTCTTAGGGATTTATTCAAAATGAATTCTTACCCTTAATTTGCGATGGTTGATTCGGCGAAACAAACAAGCTGGAGGACAATATGCGCATAACGCTCACAGCCGCTGCCTTGCTAGCTACCGGATTAGCGACTTCCGCCTATTCGGCCGATCTTCCTGTGCGACAACAGGCCCCCGTCTACGTTCCCGTTTTCACCTGGACAGGGTTCTACATAGGTCTCAACGCCGGCGTGGGTTGGACTAACTCCCGCGATGTCATCGTCACCGGTCCGACGGCCGCCTCTTCCGGCATCTTGTCTGGCGGCGGCGGCGACGGCTCCTTCGTCGGCGGCGGCCAGATCGGTTACAACTGGCAATCCGGCGCGATTGTGTACGGCCTTGAGACCGATATTCAGTATGTCGATGTCGGCGGCCGCGTCGCGTGGGGACCCTACACGTGGTGGGGCAACGGGGGCGGAAATAACGGGGGCTATTTGGGCACCGTTCGTGCCCGTGTTGGTTATGCCTTTGATCGCACACTGATCTATGTCACAGGCGGTCTGGCCTATGGCGGCCTGAATAGTAACCCGCTGACGGGCAACAACACGAGCAATGTCGGCTGGACGCTGGGCGGCGGTGTTGAATACGCCTTTACCAACAACTGGTCGGTTAAGGTCGAAGGCCTCTACGTCGAGACGAGCGAAGGCCGGAAGACTCGATTCTTCAACAACCCAATCGGCGGGGTGCTGCCGGCCGGCACCTATACTGCCACCACCGATCGAAGCGGAGGCGGTGGCATTCTTCGGGTTGGTGTGAACTACAAATGGTGAATTGAGACGAAAACAGCCCAGCCGGTGGCTGGGCTGTTTTCATGGGCGGTCATCCACTTTTACCCCGGTTTAATCCGCGGCAAGACCGTGAACTATCCATCGGTCATCACCCTAATTGCTGCTGTATCCACTCCATCAGCAGCACATAGCTGATGGCTGGAAGGACGGGGCCGACGGAAAAGGCCTAAGAGCCCATCAGAAATCATGCCGCCGATCACCCCGATCAGAATGATCGGCATGGGCACGTCCAAACCTCCGCTGAGCATCAATGGCCTGAGAATGTTGTCGCTAAGTCCGGGCGAACCGGTCCGCGCGATCCACAACACAGCCTCGGCGAACATGCGGTGGTCCCGGCCCCACGAGCCGCGCGTCCGTTCGTCACCGATGATGTGGGCGAATCCGCTCCCACTTGTCGTCCCGAGGAAGCAGGCGGTCTAGGACGCCCACGGCTGCCTCCAGAAGACAGCCTTGAATCACGCATCAAAAATACGGAAGCCCTCGGATCCGTGGACAGTTATCTGATCCATAGGATCGTCGCGGCGATTGTCACGACGGCGAGGTAGTGCCTGGCTGTCTTCTCGAAGCGCGTTGCGACACGACGAAACTGCTTAAGCCTTGAGAAGCAGCATTCGATCAGGTGGCGCTGAGCGTAGAGGTGCTTGTCGAGGGGATATTTGCGCGCCCGTGACGGGTTGTTGGGAATGACGGCGATGGCGCCCTTCTCGGCAATTTCTCGTCTGAGGGGATCGGCGTCATAGGCAGCGTCCGCCATGACGACCTTTGCGGGCAGTCCCTCGATCAGGGCGTGAGCCTGCGGGCAATCACCTTGCTGTCCAGCGGTCAGGGAGAAGCGCACTGGGCAACCAAGGCCTCTGACGGCCATGTGGATCTTGGTGCTCAGGCCGCCGCGGGAACGGCCGAGGGCCTGATCTTCAAGGCCCCTTTTTTAGCACCCGACGCGTGCTGGTGAGCGCGGATGATCGTGGAATCGACGATCAGATATTCGAAGTCCGGATCGTCCGACATCGCCGCGAAGATGCGCCACCAGACGCCCTTGTGGCTCCAGCGGCTGAAGCGCCGGAAGACGCTGTTCCAGTCGCCGAAAACCTCGGGCAGATCGCGCCAGGGCGAACCGGTTCGCACGATCCACAAGACCGCTTCCACGAACATCCGGTTGTCGCGGCCAGACGAACCGCGCGTCCGCTCATCGCCGATGATGTGGGGCGATAGCCGCTCCCATTGATCGTCCCGAAGAATCAGGCGGTCCAGAACGCCCATGGCTGCCTCCAAAAGACAGCCTTGAATCACACCTCAGCGCCTGTGGGAATCCCAAGAGTCCACGGCTCCTAGAGTCCACGGCTCCTCGGGGCGGCGTCTCACCTGTCGCAGCGAGGCAGAGAGGCTGCCGCGCATCGATCTCCCAACATGTCCCGATGGCGTCGAACACGAATTTGAACATGGCCTGTCCAGCCGTCGTGCCTGGAAAGTACGGCGATCGTCCTCGTTGCTGTCAGTGCCCGGTCATCTTCAAAACGGCTTCGGGCAGGCGCTTTCCCTGCACCTTGATTGCGGAGGCCTCTGCGTCGATCTCGGCGAGATCGCTGGTTGTCAGGTTCAGATCGACCGCTCCGAGGTTTTCTTCCAGCCGTGGGATGGGTTCGATCGTCGTCGCGACGGTGCTGTTTCCGGCCCGCCCGCGGCGGAGGAAGAGTGTCTGGAAGCCCTCGCGCCCGTCCGAAGTCGTCTCCCAGCTTCGAGCCGACTCGATTTACAGTCGCAGCATCGCGGCCGCGTCCCTCCTTCACCGGACGGTCACGCCGTGAATGGCGGCTGCGATCTCGAAGTCTACCGGCGGGCGCGCAGAACGCCGATGTGGAACGCCCCGCTCCTTAGCGGCCGCGCAGGGCGATCAGGTTGACGTCGATCGTCCGGGTGCGAAAGCCGGCTTCGCAATAGCAGAGATAGAATTCCCACAGCCGGCGAAATGGCTCGTCGAAGCCAAGCGGCGCGATCTCGGTCCAGCGCTCCAGGAAGCGCCGGCGCCAATCCTTCAGAGTCAGGGCGTAGCTGTCGCCGAAGTCGAGCTGTTCGACCACTCCGAGACCGACCGCCTTCGCGCTGCTCCTCACCGCCGGCACCGATGGCAGGCAGCCGCCGGGGAAGATGTAGCGCTGGATGAAGTCGGTGCCCCGCTGATAGTCCTCGAACAGGGCGTCGTCGATCGTGATCGCTTGCAGGACGACACGTCCGCCGGGCCGCAGCGAGCGTCGGAGCGTCGCGAAGTAGGACGGCCAATAGGCGCGCCCCACCGCCTCGATCATCTCGATCGAAACGATGCGGTCGAACTGGCCGGAGATGTCGCGGTAGTCCTGAAGCCGCAGGCTGACGCGCTCGGCAAGGCCGGCTTCAGCGATGCGCCGTTGCGCGGCCTCGAGCTGCGCCGGCGACAAGGTAATGGCGGTCACGCGACAGCCTTCGCGGGCCAGCCGCTCCGCCAGCGCGCCCCAGCCGCAGCCGATCTCGAGGATATGCTCGCCGCCCGAAAGGCCGAGCATGGCGACGATCCGGTCGAGCCGGCGCTGCTGTGCGGCCTCGAGCGCTTCCGTCGGCGCTTCATAGAGCGCGGAGGAGTACATCATGCTGGTGTCGAGCCAGTGGCCGTAGAACTCATTGCCGAGATCGTAATGCGCGGTGATGTTGCGGCGGCTGCCGCGGCGGGTGTTAGCGTTGAGTCGGTGACGCAATCGGTTCAACAGGCGCGCCGGCCAGACGCCTGACACAAGCTTTCGCAATGTCGCACTGTTGCGCGCGCCGAGCTCGATCAACGCGGTGAGATCCGGCGTATGGAGGTCGCCGTCGCGATAGGCTTCGGCCAGGCCGATATCCCCGTCGAGCAGGAGGCGGCGTATCGACCGCCAGTTGGTCAGGATCATCGTCGCTTGCGGCCCGGGCGCGCCTTGCGCGCTGCAAAGCCGTTCGCCGTCAGGCGTAAAGACGGTGAGGTGGCCGATGGCGATGCTTGAGAGCAATCGGCGCAGGAACCAGCGCGACAGCCCGATGCCGCGCGGCAGCGCGAGCGCTTGTTCGGGCATGCGAAAATGCTGTTCGGCATCGGGCCGGCTCATGGCTAAATCGGTCCTTTCGCATGCGGCGCCACGGCGCTGCCGAGGCTGAAGGGGCGCTCCGGCGCAGTCGGGTGCGGCCACCATGGAATGCGCTTTGCCAACAACCGCAGCGCGTGCCAGTGGATGGCGGCAGTGACCTTCAGCGTGAGGAGCGGATGCGTTGCGAGCAGTCGCAGCAGGACTGCATCGCTCAGCACCGTTCGCTCGCCGCTCAGCACCGCCGTGATCAGGCGTCCCTCGGAGTCATGGCCGTCGATGGCGACGGAGACACGCTCCGCGGGCGGCACGACCGTGAAGGCATAGCGCATGTCGAGGCCCATGAAGGGCGAGACGTGAAAGAGCTTGTCCGCCTCCTGCCGCAGCGCGCCTCCGGCGCTATCGGCGGGCGCGACATAGCTGTGAACCTCGCCGAAGGTGTTGTGCACTTCGTAGATGGTGGCGCAGAGACTGCCGTCGCGGCGGTAGCAGAAATAGGTGCTGAGCGGATTGAAGGCGTAGCCGAGGATACGCGGCATGGTCAGCAGCCGGATCGGGCCGCCATCATGCTCGATCCCGGCATTGCCCAGGGCGGCCTCGATCTGCGGGCGCAGCGGCCGTCCGCTGCGATCCCCGTAGTCCGCGTCACGAAAGGCGTAGAGATTGAAGCGGTTGCGCGAGAACAGCGTGAGCTTCGCAGCCAGCCGATCGATCTCGTCGAGGTCGAGCAGCATCCAGAAAACGCGATAGGCCAGCGCATGCGGCCGGGGCCGGAACCGATGATGCCTGACACGACCGACATAGAGAGCGGATTGCCAGCTCATGCGGCCTGCTCCAGCCGGGGTGCGACTGGAATGCGCCCGGACTCGTTGCGAACCCGCCAGGGCCGACGGACGCCGCCAAGCGCCTCCGCGACGGCGAGCCCGGCCTGCAAGCCATCCTCATGGAAGCCCGATCCGAAATAGGCGCCGCAGAACCAGCTGCGCCGCGTCCCTTGCAGCGACCAGAGCCGCGCCTGTGCCTCGAGCGCCGCCGCATCGAAGAGCGGGTGCTCGTAGGTTTCCTCGTGGAGGATGGTGTCCGCACGCAGCGTGTCGGGCGGGTTGAGGGTGACGAAGAGAGGCCGCCCTTCCGGCAGGCCTTGAAGCAGGTTCATCCAGTAGGTGACGGCGCAGGCGGAATCCGGCTGGGCGCGGTCGCCAATATGGTTCCAGCTCGCCCAGGCGCGGCGCCGCTTCGGCATCAACGCCGTATCACCATGCAGCACCGCGCGGTTGCGGCTGTAACGGAAGGCGCCGAGCGCCTCGGCTTCCGCCGTGCCGGGATCGGCGAGCATGGCAAGCGCCTGGTCGGCATGGGTGGCGAAGACGACATGGCTGAACGTCTCGTTCCAGCCGTCGCCCATCAGAACGACATCGTTGGCTCCGCGCCGAACCTGCCTCACGGGCGAGCCGACCCTCACCTCGCCGGAAAAGGCGGTGCGCAGCTTCTGCACATAGACGCCGCTGCCGCCGGTCACGGTGCGCCAGATCGGTCGGTCGGTGAGTTGGAGCAATCCGTGATTGTGATGGAAGCGCAGGAAGGCGGTGGCCGGATAGGACAGGATCTCCGAGCAGGGTGCCGACCAGATCGCAGCCGCCATCGGCAGCAGGTGGTCGTCCCGGAACGCGGCGCCATAGCCGCCGGCGGCGAGGTAGTCGCCGAGCGAGACGTCGGCCGCACCGCCCGCCAGCGCGTCCCTGGATGCGTTTCGGTAGAAGCGGGTGATGTCCTGCAGCATCGCCCAGAAGCGCGGCCGCATCAGATTGCTGCGCTGGGCGAACAGGCCGGAGACACTGGTGCCGCTATATTCAAGCCGGCCGCCATCGAGAGACACCGCGAAGGACATCTCGGTCGGCTGCGTGGCGACGCCAAGATGCTCCATCAGGGCGATGAAGTTCGGATAGGTCGCCTCATTGTAGACGATGAAGCCGGTATCGACCGCCGTCTCGCCGCCATCGCCGGCGACGCGAACCGTGTTCGCATGGCCGCCGAGGCGGGGCGCCGCCTCGAACAGCACCACGTCATGTGCTTGCCCCAGCAGCCACGCAGCCGAGAGGCCGGAGATGCCGGCACCGATCACGGCGACCCTCGTCGCCTCTCCCTGTGCCCGCTCCATCGTCGCGTCTCCGCTTTTCATGACGGGTATACGCGGCCTGGACCGGACTGGATTTGCCCCGGCCTCACTAAAAACGCGCAGGCCGTGTGACCCACCGCCGGGGTTCCTGCGTAAGCGCAGAATGGATGAAGCATTCCGCGAGAGGGTTGGATAATGCTCGTGAGGCAGCTGAAGCGGGTGTCCGCTGCGATCGGTGCCTATGCAGCGCATCCCGACCCGCGGGCCGCGATCGCCAATACCGTCGCGCTCGTGATTGTCTCGAACCAGCCCTTCTATCCACTTTATCTTTATTGGGCGGTCTCGCCCGCCATCGCGCCGTCCTATGTCACCTTCCTGTCGACGCCGTTCTTTGCGGCCGTGCCGGCGGCCATGCGGTGCAGCCCCTTGTTCGGGCGATCGCTGCTTCTCCTGGCGGGCATCGGCAACACATTGCTCTGCCGCGTCGCCTTCGGTACCGGCTCAGGGGTCGAGGCCTTCCTGTATCCCTGCCTGATGCTCGCGCTGATGCTGTTTCGCCGCTCCGAGCGCCTCTTCGCACTGGGCTTCGTGGCGCTGGCCTTCATTGCCTATCTGCTGCCGGCAGCGTTGCTGGGGACGCCGCTGCACCTCTACGAGGCCGGAGAATACGCGGCCTTGCAGCGCCTGAACTTTCTGAGCGCCGCATCCTTGACCGCGCTGATCGGCTGGCTTGTCGCCGCGCGCCTCGACACAATTTCGCGCTCGGATGAAACCACGGAGGCAAGCGGAGCGTAGACGAGACGCATTCGCTGAAAGGACATCGTCATGAGGCGCTTTCTGCTCGCTCTCGCCTTTGCTGCTCTTTCGGCTGGAGGTGCGGCCGCGGGTGATCTCGACGGGACCTGGCTGCGCGACGACGGCAATGCCCGCGTGCGGATCGCACCGTGCGGCGACAAGATCTGCGCAACCAATCTCTGGATCGGCGACACCAGCAAGGGCGAGGCCGCCGGCGACAGGCTCATCATGACACTGGCCCGCCAGCCCGACGGCACCTTCTCCGGAAATGCCTATGATCCCAAGCGCGACTGGAGCTACTCCATGACGATCACGGCAACGGCGGGCGCGCTCACCACACGCGGCTGCATCGTCGGGCGCCTGATCTGCCGCGACGTGAACTGGAAGGCCGTCGAGTGATGCCGGCCGAAGTCACTATGAAGCGAGGGCTAGTGATCCAACGTGCCGACATCCGCGTAACTGTCATATGGTTCCCGCACTCGCCCTGACTGTCGATGGCATGCGCAAGGCGGGAGCTATCGCGCAAGGAGGTGGGTTCGTCGTCTTGTTCGACCCCAATGTATTGATTGCCGCCATCGCGCGTTCGGGCGACCGGGAGGCTTTTGCTGCGCTGTTCGACCATTTCGCGCCGCGGGTGAAGGGATTGCTGATGCGCGGCGGCGCCTCGGCCGAGCTGGCCGAGGAAGTCGCACAGGAGACGCTGCTGGCCGTCTGGCGCAAGGCGGCGCTGTTCGACCCCGCGAAAGCGAGCGCTTCGACCTGGATCGCCACGATCGCGCGCAATCTGCGCATCGATATTGCCCGTCGCGAAACGCGCTCGCGGCTGTCGCAAGCTTACGAGATTTTGGATGAAGAAGCCCCCGAACAACCCGATGCGACACTATCTGGCGCCGAACGCGACGCACGCGTGCGCGCTGCGATGACCCAGCTCTCTCCCGATCAGTACCGTGTGGTCGAACTCGCCTTCCTGGAAGGCTTCAGCCACCAGGATGTCGCCAATCGCCTCGCCATTCCGCTGGGCACGGTGAAGTCCCGCCTGCGCCTGGCTCTGTCGCATCTGCGCGGCCGGCTGGAGGATCTGCGATGAGCATCGTGCATCGCCCATCCGACGAGACGCTCGCCGCCTTCGCCGCAGGACAGCTCGACGAAGGCCCGGCGGTGGTTGTCGCCTGTCATATCGAGGCGGATCGGCAGAGCCGGCAGCGGCTGCGGGAACTCGAGGCCGTGCAGGGCGCGCTGCTGGAAGCCGAGGAGCCCGTCGCGATGGCCTCCGGCCCACGCGATACGAGCACCGCAGCACAAGCCGCGCCGGTATCCGTTGCGGCCGGTCCGACGCTCGAAGCCGGGATGCCACAAGTCCTGCGCCCCTATGGCCTCGGTCCCTGGCGCCCGATCGGCATCCGCATCGCCATGCGGCGCGTCGACGTTCCCGGCGCGGATGCACGCGTCTTCATGTTGCGTGCCGGGCCGGGGATCGCACTGCCGCATCACAAGCATAGCGGCTTCGAATGGACCACGATCCTCGCGGGCGCCTATGAGCACGAATACGGTCGCTATGCGGCCGGGGACTTCGACGAAGCCGATTCCGAGCACGATCACACGCCGCGCGTCGATCCTGTCGAGGGTTGCACCTGTATCGTCGCCATGACCGGAAACGTGCTGCTCCAAGGCTGGCTCGGCCGGCTGCTGCAGCCGCTGGTGCGGTTTTGACGATCGCCTCCTTCGCCGCGGCTGTTGCTTTCGCGGCAGTGGCGATGTCGGCGTTCATGGCATTGGCCACCGTAATCGAGCGCCGGACCGGCAACTCCGGCTGGATCGATGTTGTCTGGACCTTCGGGGTGGGTGCCACGGGCGTCGTTGCCGCGCTGCTGCCTTTCGGGGCGGGGCCGATGTCTCGACGTCTGCTCGTGGCCGCGCTCGCACTGGCCTGGGCGCTTCGGCTCGGCCTGCACATCGCGCGGCGCACGAGCGGCATCGCCGAGGATCCGCGCTATGCCAAGCTCAAGCGCGGCTGGGGCAGCGACGCGCCTCGGCAAATGGTTCGGCTGCTCCAGATACAGGCGCTGGTCAGCATCCCCTTGGTGCTTGGGATCGTCCTGGCAGCCCATAATACCGCACCTTCGCTGGCCTGGAGGGACCTCGCAGGCATTGTCATTTTTGTCGTGGGCCTTGCAGGCGGGGCCGTCGCGGACGGGCAACTGCACGCCTTCGCCCGCTCGGGCACGGGCGGCGTCTGCGACCGTGGTCTTTGGCGTTGGTCGCGCCATCCCAACTACTTCTTCGAATGCCTGCTCTGGTGCTGCTACGCGGTCATCGCGCCGGCGGCCGGTTACCCCTGGGGCTGGCTCGCCTTGCTGGCACCTGCCTGCATCACGCTGCTGCTGACGCGCATTTCCGGCATCCCGCCTCTGGAAGAGCACATGCTCGCCAAGCATGGAGCGGCCTATCGCGACTACCAGCGCCGAACCAGCGCCCTGATTCCGCTGCCGCCGAAAGGAGCGACGCCATGACAATCATGCAGAGGCTCTCGAACTGGGGCGAAGGCCTCCCCGTTCCCGACGCGGTCAGCCGGATGGTGATCGCCTCGCTGGTCGGGCGCACCAATCGCTCGCTCGCAGCGCGATCGACGGAGGCGGCCGCCTTTGCCGGCGATATGGCAGGGTTTCCGATCGCCGTTCATACCGACGCCGCCAACGCCCAGCACTACGAAGTGCCTGCCGCATTCTTCGAGCATGTACTCGGCTCCAGGCGCAAATACTCCTGCTGCTATTACGCCGACCCCGGCGACACGCTCGCAGCGGCGGAAGAGACGGCGCTGGCGTTGACGGCAGAGCATGCCGGCCTCGCCGACGGGCAGGATATCCTCGAGCTCGGCTGCGGCTGGGGCTCGTTGTCACTATGGATGGCGGAGCGCTATCCGAAGGCGCGGATCGTCTCTGTCTCCAACTCGAGTTCGCAACGCGCCTTCATCGAGGAGCAGGCGCAGCGCCGCCACCTCGGAAATCTTCGCGTCGTTACCGCGGACATGAACGATTTCGCGACGGAGGAGCATTTCGATCGCGTCGTGTCCGTGGAGATGTTCGAGCACATGGCGAACTGGCGCGCGCTTCTCGGGCGGATTCGCGAGTGGCTGAAGCCGGACGGCCGGCTCTTCATCCATGTCTTCGCCCACACGCAAGGCTGCTACCGCTTCGACGCCACTGATGCGGGCGACTGGATCGCGCAGCATTTCTTTACCGGCGGCCTGATGCCGAGCGCGACGCTCGCGCATCAGTTCCCCGATCTATTCGCCGTCGAGGCCGAGTGGCGCTGGAACGGCGAACACTACCGGGCCACCGCAGAGGATTGGCTGGCAAATTTCGATCGCAACCTGCCGATGATCGATCCGATCCTGCGGGAGGTCTATGGCACGGAAGCGCCGCTCTGGCGGCGGCGCTGGCGCCTGTTCTTTCTGGCGACGAGCGGGTTGTTCGGCCATGCCAACGGCGACGCCTGGGGCGTCCACCACTACAGGTTGCGACCCGCCTGATCGAAGAGCCGATGGCGAGGCCTACACCCATCCCCATTCTATGGCGCGGCGAACCGCGCCATAGGCGATCCAACTGCAGAAACCGACGACGACCGTGCCGTAGGCGAGGTCCGCGAGTGTGATCGTCAGCGTCCAGGGACGCAGCGTGGCGTAGTTCGTCAGGTCATAGGTCGCATAGGCGAGCAGGCCGATCAGCGCGCCGTTGACCAGCGCGGCGCTTCCGCCGCCGTCGCGCAACGCCGGCATCAGCGCGAAATGGACCACGCCAAGAGGGAAGCCGAAATAGAACAGCGCAGCCGGCCAGTATCGCACTTGTTCTATGATCAGGTCGCCGAGCGCAGGCCGATAGAGCCTCGCGGTCATCGTGCCGAGCCAGATGGCATCGCAGATCCCAAAGGCGACAAGAAAAGCGACGTAGCCGGCGACGAAGCGCATCACGACCTCCAGGGTTGCGCAGGAGATACGTCGCGCAGGCCTTAGCGGTTCAGTATCACATCGGGCTTTCGCGCAGCCGGGAAGCAGATCCATCCCGGTGAGCGGGGCGTATTGAGTGGGATGATCCTCAGGCCGATGGCGACCATGACGACCGAAATCTCCCGCCGCGCGATCGTTCCCATGCTTGCTGCGGCGGCGCTTCCGGGTTGCGCCGCGCTGCGCCCGGGCGGTCTGACCGAGGGGGCGCGTGACGTCGCCTATGGCCCGCATCCCCGGCAGCGAATGGACATCTATGTTCCGCGGGGCGGCGGAGATGCTCCCAAGCCGGTTGTCTTTTTCATCTATGGTGGTTCATGGGCCAATGGTGCCAGAGAGACCTATGCGTTCGTCGGAGACGCGCTTTCCTCGCGCGGCTTCGTCACGGTGATCGCGGATTATCGCCTGGTGCCCGAGGTCCGCTTTCCGGTCTTCATCGAGGACGGCGCGCTGGCGCTGCGTTTCGTGTGCGACAACATCGCCCGCTTCGGCGGTACGCCGCGAGAGCTGCACCTCATGGGGCACTCGGCCGGCGCCTATAACGCGATGATGCTGACCTTGGACAATCGCTATCTTGCCGCCGTTGGGCTGCGCGCCAACCACATCCGCTCCACCGTCGGGCTCTCCGGCCCCTATGACTTTCTGCCGCTCGACATCGACGTCACCAAGGAGGCGTTCGGAAACGCCCGCGACCTTATCCAGACGCAGCCGGTCAACTTTGCTCGCCGCGACGCTCCGCCGATCTTTCTGGCGACGGGCTCGGAGGACACCACGGTCCTGCCACGCAACAGCGAGCGGCTGGCCCAGGCGCTCAAAAGTGCTGGCGCCAAGTCGGTCTCGCTTAAGATTTATCCGGGGCTCGACCACGCGGGAATGGCAACTGCGATCTCCAGGTTGTTGCAATGGCAGGCGCCGGTTCTCGACGATGTCGTCGCATTCTTGAAAGCGACGCGAGGTGACCCGGCGGGCAGGCCGGCCTCGCATCGAATGCCCCGGCTAACAAGCGAGAAATGAGACAATTGAGTGCGGGTCGCATTGCGGCGGCCGGTACCGGAGGCGGTTCATAGAGACAGGCCGTCGCAAGACGTCAGCACGCCCCGAAGTCCGTGTGGCGTAGCGCCGCAATTCGGGATACTGTGCCCCATACTTGCCATGCGGAGATTAGGGCTCCTTCGTAGGCAAAGCGGAGAAGTTATGGTTCGATAACGCCGTCAAAGCAGGCGTCTTTTACATGCGCCACGCGATCGAGACCGCACCGAAAGACGGGCATTGCGTCATCGTCGAGGACGATGCGAATGCGATTTACGACGTCGGTCGCCGGTCGCCGGAGGCGGGCGATTGGGGTGGGGAGGACCACGGCCCCATCAAGATCGCGCCGACGCATTGGCGGCGCTTCTTTACGCCCGTCGTCACTGTAATCGCTGCGGCGACGATACTGATTTACCATGTAAAGCAAGTGGCTGCCGAAACACCTGTCAGCGATGGCATCGTCGCTCAAGATACCGGCTTGGCGAGCAGGGACTCGAAGACCGCCCTCCCGGAGGTCCGGCGAGCCGTCGACAGCCAGGCCAGCCCACCCGCGGAAGAGGCGCAGACTGTGCGGGAGCAGCCGGCCGCGGCGACGCCCGCACCAGATGCGCAGCAATCCCCGGGCCGGAAGCCGCCCGAAGTCTTGGCGCAAGAGGCAGCCCTGGAGCAGGAACTCGCCGAAGCCCGGCGTACCATCGAGCATTTGGAAGCGCAGCTGCAAGCGGGGCCGACGGCCGAGCAGGTGCTCAAACAGGAGCGCGAGCGGGCCGCAGTCCTCGCAGAGCACGCCGCGGCTGCGCGACAGGAATTGCTGGCAACCACGGCGCGGCACACCCAGGCACTCGACGAGGAGCGAGCCCGCAGCGCCGCATTGGAGAGCGAGCTGGCGACGGCGCGGCAGGTGAACGAAAGGCTGGCCGTGCAGTTTCGCCTGATCGGCGAACAGACGGAACTCCGCAGGCGAGCCTATGAGGCGGAAGTGGCGGGGCTTCAACAGGCGCTCAGGCAAGAGCGCGACCAAGCCGCAGCTGGGGCTGCCGAACTCGATGCGGCGCGACGCGCGGCTGCTGCGCGCATTCAGCCGGAAACGGCGACAAACATGCCCCTTTCGCGGGAGATCGCATCTACGGCCGGCACAGCCATGGCGTCGACGGCTGCCTCGGACGTGCAAGGCAGCCCCGAGGCGGTGAGAATGATTGCGCGCGCTGCCTCGCTGCTCGGCCAAGGCGACATCGGTGCTGCGCGGACCGTCCTCGAACGTGCCGCAGAGCTGGGCAGTGCTCGCGCGGTCTTCATGCTGGCGGAGACATACGACCCCAACATTCTCTCTGCCTGGAGAACGTTTGGAACGCGGGGCGAGGTGGCAAAGGCGCGCGAGCTTTACGCGAAGGCGCATGCGGGCGGCATTCGGGAGGCGAAGGAGAGGCTCGACACCTTGGGTCGGTGAAGCGCCTGTCAGGCCGTGCTGCTCCGGCTCATCGTTCGATTTTGGTGCCTTGCGAGGGAGTTCGAGGATGACACGGTTCCCCAGAAAAAGCCTGCTCCTGCTGACGGCTTTGATAGCGCTTGCCCCGGGGCTCCAGCCGGCTGATCTGTCCGCGCAGACAGCCAAAGTTGAGGCCCAGACCACGACCTCGGCGCGTCGCACCTCAGCGCAGGCGACGGAACAGGAGAAGATGAACGCCTGGACCGTCGGCCTTGCCGCCGGCTTGATAGAAGGAGCGCCCCTTCGTCTCGCGGCGGAGATGGCTCGCGTCGTCGATGATGGACCGAATTTGCTTGTCCTGCCGATCGTTACGCGGGGCGCCACCGAGAATCTGAACTCGCTGCTCTACCTGCGTGGCGTTGATACGGCGATCATCAATTCCGACGCACTGGAAGAATACAAGGCGCAACTGCCCCAGATCCGGCGTCGGATCACCTACATCCTCAACCTCTTCCCGTCGGAGCTGCATATCTTCGTTCGGCCCGAGATCCAGAGCCTGGAGGATCTCGCCGGGAAGAAGGTGAACTTCAACACGCAGGGAACCGCTGCCGCATATTCGGGGCCGCTGATCTTCAGCCGGCTCGGCATCAACGCGGAAAAGACATTCATCCCTCATCAGCTTGCGCTCGAGCAGATGCGCAAAGGTGAGATCGCCGGGGTCGTCTTCATCACCTCCAAGCCGGTCGATGCGTTCGTGCGAGGGCGCTTCGAACCCGGCTTCAAGTTCCTTCCAGTCAAATACGACAGCAAGTTCGAGGATTACTATCTTCCGGCCGTGCTGGAGGCGAACGAGTATCCGGGGTTGATCAAGCAAGGCGAGCGCGTGCAGACGATTGCGGTGCCGACCGCGCTCGTCGCGTTCAATTGGGCGGCGCAAACCAACCGCTATCAACGCGTCGCCCGTTTTGTGGATGTGCTGTTCTCGCGTATCGACAGGCTTCAGGCCCCCGGCTTCGACGCGAAATGGAAGTCGATCAACCTGGCCGCCACCGTCCCCGGCCTCGACCGCTTTCCGGCAGCGCAGGAATGGTTGGATCGTCAACCGCGAGCACCCCGGGCTCTGCGATGAAAGCGATCCCGCTATCCATCGCGTTCGAGATCGCCTGCGGAGTCGCGCTGGCGCAGGATGCGGCCGATCCGATGGTGCATCTTCGCGCTTGCGCCGTGATGGAGCCTGCTGCGCGGCTAGACTGCCTGGACAAGCTGTCGCGTAGCATAGTGCCGATTGACCGCCCGGCGCTTGGCGAAGACAACTGGATCGTCAGCGAGACGACCTCGCCGATCGACTATACTCCCATCGTCACCGCGACGACGTTTGCGAGCAGTGGATCGGAGAGCACCTTGACGCGGCTGTCGATCTATTGCCGTAGCGGCCGAACCGAATTGGCGGTTTCAGGGCCGGCGCTGGTCGGTGGCAGCACTGACTCTACCATCATCTACCGCATCAATGACGCTCAGCCGCTGCAAGTCGCAGCAGCGGCGCCATCATTCGGTTCTGGCGCCGCGTTCAGGGCCGATGTCGTGCAGCTGTTGCGTTCCTTGCCTGACGAAGCCGGCCTCTATGTCCGCCTCGTGCCCCGCACCGGCACTGCCTATGAAGGGCAGTTTGCGCTAGCCGGACTGGCGGTCGTGCGAGCCAAGGTCGCCGCGGCGTGCAAGTGGCCGAACGTCGTTGCCAAGCCAAACAACCGATAATCCTCGAACCAACACGGGAGAAGCAGTGATGATTGGTTATAAGAACACCGCCCGGGCTGCACTGGTTGGCATCGCTGCGCTCCTCATCGCCGTGCCGCCGTCAGCGGCGCAGGAAAAGAAGCAGACCACTGCGCAGGCATCAAAGCGACCCGCGTCCGAGACAAAAGTCCACCACCTTATTCTACAGGTAAATTCCAACGAGCCCGCAACAATGAACCTGGCGCTCAACAATGCGACGAACGTCGCGCAATACTACAAGGATATTGGAGAGCCGGTAGAAATAGAGATCGTCACTTTCGGTCCGGGCTTGCATATGCTTCGGGATGATACCTCTCCGGTTAAGGCGCGGATCAAGGCGATCGCAGCGAGCACTCCAGCGATTTCCTTCAAAGCCTGCGGCAATACTCAAGAGAATATGAGCAAGGCCGAGAACAAGGAAGTTCCTATCATCCCCGAGGCGTCGGTCGTAAAATCCGGCGTGGTGCGCGTTATGGAGTTGCAAGAGAGAGGCTGGACCTATGTCAGGCCGTGACGCCTATTGTTTAAATGGTGGTCGCAAAATTTGGATTGTTTTGCTTTGCTATTAAGCGGGAGGTATTGGTAGGTTATGTTGATGTATTCCAGTAATTTCCGATTTCTCTGGCATAAATACGGCCTTCTCTTCCGCGAGACTGTGGAGAATATCGCCGTTCGGGAACTCGTCCCGCATGGAGTGGCCCTGATCGATGATGCTCCACAGGATCGTTCGCGTCGCGGTCCGCCGCGCGGGCGCCGTACGCAAGAACTGGACGATAAGCGTCCCCAGCGAGTATCCGCCGAGATTGTTCGCAACATATCCGGCGCTGGATGGCACCCTGGTTGGAGGTGAACGAAAGTTGGCATCCGTACTCATCTTCGGCGAAATCGAGAAGTGGCCGGACTGTGAAGATGGCAGCTCTACCCCTGAACGAAAATGGAGAGCGCCGGTTCTATGATGCTGCTGCGCGCGTCAGGTCTCGCACACGGCTCCGACTTGGTGTTGGTACGCAAAGCGCAACTGGTTGCGCGTTTGATCAGCACGAAGTCTCGGCTCTCGTCGTCAGGGCGTTATCAAATCAGCCGCGTGATCCTTTCCCGCTCTGGGCGCCGCCCGATAGCAATGGGCTAGCGCAAGCATCGCAACGCTTCACGCCACGGAGGTGTGGCCCCTCAGCTCTCGCAAGCCAATCAAAATTATTCCGAGAACATTGCGTCACTGCGGCATTCTGACGCGTTTCTAGAAGTAGTCGCTCACTCCCGCGAGTCGTCTGCGGCGGCCAGATGGCTTCCATAAGATCGGGGCTTGGCATGGACGAACCCATTCTCAAACGGCCTTCCGTTCTGTTGGGATCGGCGTCCTCGGGGGGGACGATCGCAGCCTTGCGCCACTTCGCCGCCTACGGCGTTGGCGTGAATGTCGTCGCCGATCACCCCTTTTGCCCGGCCGGATGGTCGCGCTGTGTCGGGCGCCGCTATGCGGGGCCGGTCGAAAGCGACAGCATGCGCTATCTCGATTGGCTGCTCGCGATCGGAAAGGCTGATCCCGGCCAGGTGTTGCTGCCGACCTCCGACGAGTTGGTCTGGCTTTACACCTCCAACGCCTCGCTCCTCGCGCGCTATTTCCGCCTGTATCAGCCGTCGATCGAAACGATCAAACGCATCCTCGACAAGGCTTTGCTCGAGCAGGCCGCAACCATCGCCGGGGTTGGGGTCCTGCCGAGCTGGGATCCTCAGAACCTGGACGAGCTCGCCGAACTGGCGCCGCGCCTGCCTTATCCGGTCCTGATCAAGCCGCGGACCCATGTCCATCGCCTGCGAAACGACAAGGGCGTGGTCGTGCATTCGCCGGACGAGCTCGCGGCGGAATATCCACGCTTCCTTGCCCGCGAGCGGTATCGCTTCGACGATACACCGCGCCCGCCCGACGCGGTGCGCCCGGTGATCCAGAAATTCGTCGAGATCGGGCGCGAAGGCGTGGTGTCCATCTCGGGCTTCATCGGACGCAGCGCGGATGTGTTCGTGACCCGGCGCTCGACCAAGATTCTCCAGCGCTCGCGGCCGGTGGGAGTCGGCGTGTGCTACGAGTCGTGCCCAGCCGATCCCGCATTGTCGCGGGCGGTCCATAGACTCTGCCGTGAGCTCGATTACTTCGGCCTGTTCGAGATCGAGTTCATCCAGCACGACGGCGCCTGGGCGGTCATCGATTTCAACCCGCGCCTGTTCAACCAGATCGGCCTCGACCTGCGACGCGGGCTGCCTATGCCGATGCTGGCCTATCTGGACGCGCTTGGCGAGACCGACGCCGTGCGGGCGCTCGCTGCCGAGGCGCAGCATGAGAGCCCGGCCGAGAAGGTCGTGTTCTGTGACAATTTCACCCTCCATGCGATCTTGCTGGCGCAGACGCTCTGCATGCGGGCAAGCCTCAAGGATCTTGCGTATTGGCGAGGCTGGGCGAGGCAGAATCGCGCGCAGATGGTCCACTTCGCTTCAGATCGCAACGATCCGATGCCGGGCATCATCCATATCCTGTCCGAAATCTATCTCGGATTTCGGGCAGCGCCGCGGTTCGTGCGGACCATGCTCCCGTCCTCTCCCCTGGTCGCGCGCGGGTTGTGACGATGAGCAAGCAACTCGTGGCGATCATCGGCGGCGGACCTTACGGGCTCTCGCTCGCGAGCCATCTCGCGGCCCGTAATGTCGCGCACCGGATTTTCGGCCAGCCCATGGCCTTCTGGAGCCAGATCGCCCGCGCCGGGCCGCGGCGCTATCTCAAATCCTACTGCTTCGGGACGAACATCTCGTCGCCGCGCCCGGGCTCAACCTTCGCCGACTACAATGAGCCGCGCGGCCTGGAGACCTTCGAGCCGTGTTCCATCGAGAATTTCGCTGCATACGGTCGCTGGTTTCAGGAGAAGCACGTCGACTGGATCGAGCCCGTGGACGTCGCCAATGTTTTCCGGCGGAAGCAGGGCTTCATCCTGACGCTCAGCAATGGCGACGAGGTCGAGGCATCGGACGTCATCGTCGCCACGGGACTCGCGAATTTCGCCAGGATGCCGCATGCCTTGCGGGCGCTGCCCGGAACGGTCGCCACGCATAGCGCCAAAGTCGACAGCTTCGCCGCCTTCCAGGGCCTCGAGGTCGCGGTCATCGGCTCCGGCCAGTCCGCCCTGGAGGCGGCCGCACTGCTTCACGAAGCCGGCGCGTCGCCACGATTACTGATCCGCAAGCCGTCGACCCTGTGGATGAACCGAGGGAGCCGCACGCCGACGCCCTGGCAGCGAATCCGCTGGCCGATCTCCGCGCTGGGTGGCAGTCCGAAGGCATGGGCGCTGATGCAACTGCCCGGCGCGTTCCACCGGCTCCCGGCCTGCGCGCGCCCGCTCGTCCTGAAAAATTTCCTTCCACCCGAGGGCGCGTGGTGGCTCCGCGAGCGGGTCGAGGCACTCGTGCCGGTCGAACACGACACCATGATCGTCGAGGGGCGGGAGGTTGGCAATCGTGTGTCGCTCCGCTTGCGACGCGGCGCGGACCAGAAGGATCACGAATTGCTCGTCGACCGGGTGATCGCCGGCACGGGCTACGAGGTGAACGTGGAGCGCATCCCGTTTCTGGCGTCCGAGTTGCGCAGCGCCATTGCCCGGCACGGTTCCGCGCCACGGCTCGATGCGTCCTTCCAGTCCTCCGTCCCGGGCCTGCGCTTCGTCGGTCCGGCATCGTCGATGAGCTTCGGCCCGGTGTTCCGCTTCGTTGCCGGGGCCGAGTACACCGCGCGCACGATCGCGACGGCATTGTCCCGAACCGCCGTGGCCCGCGCATGAACGCCGCGCGCCTGCCTCTCATCGTCCTGCCGGGCGCGAGCGGCCACGCGCCGGACTGTGCGCCGTTCTGCGGCGAAGCGTCGGACCGGGAGCGCATCGTCGCGCTGCGCTATCCAACCTGGCAGACCTATGTCGATGCCGGTCTCACCGCAGAAGCCCTGGTCGAAGATCTAGCGGCGGAGATCATGGATCGTGTCCCGCAGATGCCGGTCGTGCTGCTCGGCGTTTCGATCGGCGGCCATTTCGCCTATGCAGTCGCGCTCCGTCTCGAGAGCCTCGGCCGCACCGTTGCGGGCTTGTGCATCATCGATTCCGGAGCCATCACGGCGGCGCGATCGGTGCACTGGAAAGCGCGCCTCGTCTCCCATGCGGCCGATCTGCTCCGGCGCGGCCGTCCTGGCGCGCTTGCGCTTCACGCCCGGCAGCTCGCCTGGCGCGGCCTGTTTCGCCTTGCCGGAGATGGACTGCCCGTGCTTGCGCGAGATTATTCTGCGCCGCTTCATCGGATCGGCAAGATCGATCCGGCTTTCGAAGAAGAGCTGAACATGCGGCTCCTGATCCGCATCGCCGCCACATGGATGCCAAACCTGGACGATCGCGTCACTCATCTGCGCGCGCCCGCAGTTCTGCTGCGCACGCGTGTCACGGTGTCGAACGATGATCTTTGGCGCAGACGCTGTCTCGACCTCCGCATCATCGATATTCCCGGCAACCACGAAACGCTGTTCGAGGCCGAGAATGCCACCGCGTTGCGTGCTGCCTTTCTCGCGGCGGCGGAGGAGTGGAGCGACGCAGACCAGGCCCTTCACTGACACATGAGGGCCAAGGTGCCTGCAACTGCTCTACCTCAACAAGCCTAGCGCGGCCGCATTGCGTGGGCAGTTGGCCACCATTCTTCGTGAAGTGCCGGTGGCCGAACGATGGAGTTGGCGCCGGCGGCAGAGCGCCTTGTCCCACGGAGACGGGTTTTTCCGGGTTCGATTCGATGTGGTGCAGGGCGCGATGCCTATGGCTGTGAGTGCCGGGCGGAACCGGGGTTCGTCATTGCCTCGGTTGGCGAAGAGTGTTTTGGCCGGCGACAGGGCAGCGATCACGAAGCTCGCGCCCTTGTGATCATCCACCTTGCCCGCCGAGAGCGGCATGGCGATGGGGCGGCCTTCATCGTCGCAGACGGTCTGGAACTTGGAGTTCAGCCAGCCTCTATTCGCCCGAAACGCAGCAAAACAGCCCTTTCCGAGCAGGTTCGTGATGGTGCGATGCGCCTTCGGATGCGCCGCTTCAATCATGCTCCGCTCAGGCCTCGGGCTCCGGTCGGCAAGCCCCCCCGACGACGTGGTCGAGGTGCCCGGACGGCGCTGTTGAAAGAGAGATTGCGTAACGTAACATTCCATGCAACTTCGACTGCGCTGGCGGTGCGCGCGCCGGGTTTTTTTGGCGTTTTGGCGTTCATTTTTCTCTTTGCGCATCGCTGGATCATTGGATTTATTAGAGAATTTTTACAGAAACGGCATTGCGAAACGAAAGCATCTGATGAGCTCGGCCGACGAATCCGCCACAATCCCCGCCAAGAGACGCGCGTACGCAAAGGCCAGTTCTCCGACCAATTCCCGTAGAACGATTGTCCCCCACGGCCGGCGATCGATCGCGATGATTGGCGTGGGGTTGACCCCGACAGGCCTCGAGTAAGTCGCGATGCTTCGAATTGCCAGATCTGGCCTGGGAATTGCCGTGCTGGCCCTGCTGCCGTCCGCAGCGTTTGCGCAGACTGCGTCCCAAATCACGCCAGAGAGTTTTCGCCCCGCTCTTACCCACCGGGGTGGGTTCGCGCTCTCCGGCGCACCGGGATTGGAGACGCCCGCGGGAGCGGAAAAACTGTTCGTCCGATTGTCCGGCGTCAGCATCAAGGGCGGCTTTCCGCAGCTAGCGGCGGCGACCGCCGATCTTGAAGCCAGGCTGTCCGGGCACAAGATTTCCGGCGCCGACATGTTCGCGGCGGCACGCGATCTGGAGGCCGCCTATGCCAGGCTCGGCTACGTGCTGGTGCGGGTTATTCTGCCGCCGCAGCGGCTAGTCGATGGCGCGCGATTGTCGCTGGTCGTTGTCGACGGCTTTATCGAGCGGATCGAGGCCAAGGGTGTGCCGGAGCGCGTGCGCCAGCGTATCGAAACCTTGCTCGGACCGCTGACGCAACAACGCGGACTGACACTGCAGGAGATCGAGCGCCGCGTGCTGCTGGCGGGCGATACTCCCGGCGTCATCTTGCGATCCACGCTGGCGCCGGGCAAGGTCGACGGTGCCGCGGTGCTGGTGATTGACGGCAATTATCAGGCTGTCGGCGCGACGCTCACCTTCGACAACACGCTGTCGCAAGCGCTCGGACGGACGACCTCGGGCTTGGGACTGGACTTCAATAGCGTCGCCGGCTTCGGTGAGCTCGTTTATCTGCGCGCCGGCGGTTATCCGATCGGTGGCGACAACGGTTTCTTCGATCGCTACCCGCGCAATCGCGCGCTGGCGGCCGGGTTTGTGCTGCCGCTGTGGCTCGACGGGCTGACCTTCAACGCCGAATACACGGATGCGCGGACCGCGCCGCGGCGGGGCGCTGGAGTACAGAGCACCGACGTCTTCGACCGGCTGTCGCTACGTCTGCGCTACGCCTGGCTGCGCGGACGGGCCGCCAATTTCAACAGCGAACTGTGGTTCGACGCGCAGAACGAGACGCAAAGCCTGTGGGTTGCTGGCATCCGGGTGCCGCTGTGGGAAGATCGGTTGCGGATCGTGCGTTTCGCCAGCGACGGCGACATGCTGACCCCGTGGGGTGCGACGATTTCCGGCCGTGCCATAGCCTCGTTCGGTATCGACGCGCTCGGCGCACGCCGCGCGGCGGACGCCTCGGCAATCCTTCCCCTCTCGCGACAGGGCGCCGACGCCACGTTCCAGAAGCTCGATATCACGCTGGGCTACATCCAGCCCCTGGCCGAGCATCTCGTGGCCAATGTCGTGGCGCGGGCGCAGACTTCGTTCGGCGCGCCGCTGGCGCAGAGCGAGCAGATCGGCATTGCCAGCCCCACCGGGCTGTCGGCGCTGGATGCGGGTTCGATCGCCGGCGATCAGGGTTACGTGGTCCGGGGCGAATTGTCTTCGCCATGGAGCGTGCCGCTGCCGACATCCGCAATCGGCGTGGTCGCTTCGCCTTATGTGTTCGCCGCCTATGGCAAGGTCACGCTTCAGGATCCGACCGCGCTGGAAGCGGCCTCGATCCGCGCCACATCCTACGGCGCCGGCTTGCGCCTTGGCGGCGCGGCTCCGGGCACCTTGTCGAACGGATCGCTAACGCTGGAATACGGCCGCGCCCATCGCAGCGACCGCGTCCCAACGGGCGATCGCTTCACGGTCGTTTCGGCGTTCAGGTTCTAGCGCTCAACACTGGTTCCAGCTTGGTTATGACATTGAGCGATCTGCGGACCGACTTTCACAAAGGCCATTCGCGATGAGCCGTATCGACGAACGCCCCTCGACGCAGACCCGCAGCCGCGGCTACCGCCGGTATCGCCAAGGCTCGATTGCGGCGTTGCTGCTCGCGACCACCGCGCTGACACGTCCGGCTCTGATCAGCCCAGCATTCGCGCAAAGCCTGCCGACCGGGGGCAGCGTCGCAGCCGGCAGCGCGACGATCGCGCAACCCTCCGCGACACGGCTTACCGTCACCCAATCGAGCCAGAGTGCAGTGGTCAACTGGCAGAGCTTTTCGATCGGGCAGGGCAGTGCGGTCAATATCGTGCAGCCGAATGCGTCGTCCGCCATGCTCAATCGCATTACCGGCAACACGCCTTCGACGATCGCGGGATCGCTCACGGCCAACGGGCAGGTCTATCTGGTCAATCCCAACGGCATCGCCATCACCAAAAATGGCGTTGTCAGCGCGGCCGGCTTCGTCGCTTCAACGCTCGGTATTTCCGACAGCGACTTCATGACTGGCAAACGCACCTTCACCGGCAACGGCGCGTCGGCGGGGGTCAGCAACGCCGGAAGCATCACGGTGGCCAAGGGCGGCTACGCGGCGCTGATCGGCGGCACGGTGTCGAATTCCGGCAGCATCAGCGTGCCACTCGGCAAGGCCGGCCTCGGCTCTGGCGAGCAGGCGACGCTCGACTTCTCGGGCGACGGGTTCCTGCAGGTCGCGATGCCGACGAACGCCGGGGCCAAAGGCGCTCTGATCAAGAACGCCGGCAGTATCGTGGCCGACGGCGGCAGCGTCATCATCAGCGCCGCGACGGCGCGCGAGGCGGCCCGCAACGCGGTCAATATCTCCGGGCTGGTGCAGGCCCGCTCGATCGGCGGCCATAACGGATCGATCGTTATCGGCGGCGGCGATGGCGGCCGCGTCAAGCTCTCGGGGCGGGTAGATGCGAGCTCGCGTCGTCACGGCGGCGGCACCGTCACCGTGACCGGGCAGCAGATCAAGCTGAAAGGAGCCACCGTCGACGCCTCCGGCAAGACGGGCGGCGGCACGATCAAGATCGGCGGCGACGCGCAGGGCAGCGGCACGCTGCAGCAGGCCCGATCGGTCACGATGGATGCCGCGACCACGATCCGCGCCGATGCGACCGGCGCCGGAAACGGCGGCGAGGTGGTGCTTTGGTCCACGGGAGCGACCAGCGTTCGCGGCCTCATCACCGCAAGAGGTGGGCCGAATGGCGGCAATGGCGGATTGGTCGAAACATCCGGCCATGCCCTGGATTTCACCGGGGTGAGCATCGACACGTCGGCGCCGGCAGGCAAGACCGGATCGTGGCTGCTTGACCCCATCGACCTCACTGTCGACGCCGCCGCCGCCGCGACGATCAACGGCAATCTGGCAACGGCGAACGTCACGTTGCAGACGACGGCGACCACGACGTCGGGACCGGGCACGACATCCGCCGGGCTGGGCGATATCAACGTCTACGCCCCGATCAGCTGGAGCACCGCCAATACGCTGACCCTGTCGGCCTATAACAGCATCAACATCGTCTCGTCGATTTCCGCGACAGGTAACGGCAAGCTGGTGCTGACGGCCAATAACCAGATCGGCGGCTCGAACAGCGCCGGTGCAGTGAACTTCCTCGGTGGCGGCAATGCCGAGCTGCTCGGCAGCTCCGCGACGCTGACGATCAACGGCTCGGCCTATACGCTGATCCACTCGGTCACGGACCTTGTGAACGTCAACAATAATTTGTCGGGCCGATATGCTCTGGCCGGATCGCTCGACCTCGGCGGCCATACCTATACCGATGGCGTGATCTCCCCCTCGACGGCTGGTGGCTTTCTCGGCACCTTCGATGGCTTGGGCAACGCGATCAGCAACCTGACGATCAACGCGCCCAGCTCGGGCGTCGTCGGTTTGTTCGGGCAGATCGGCGATGCTTCCAATAATTCGGCCGGCACAGTCCGGAACCTCGTTCTGAGCGGTGGTTCGGTGATCGCTGGCGGGGTTGGCACCAGCGTCGGTGCGCTGGCGGGAACGAGCTCGGGCACGATCTTCAACGCTTCTGCGTCGACCTCGGTCACCGGCACTGCCACCGGTGGGATGGTCGGGGGCTTGGTCGGTTATAACTGGGGAACGATGAGTAATGTCCACGCTAGCGGAAGCGTCACGGACACGGTGACCGGCAGCTGGGTCGGTGGCCTGGTGGGCTATAACGATGGATACAGTGCTGGCTTCGGCGTCGGCACGATCACGAACGCCTATGCCACAGGAGCAGTCACGGGCGGCGGCGGGACCGGCGGCGCGGGTACGACTGGTGGCCCCGGCAGTTCGACCGGTGGCCTGATCGGGCTCAATGCTGGCGTGGTTTCGAGCGCCTATGCCGCAGGGGCAGTCAGTGGCGGTGCCAGCAGCTATCGCGGCGGCTTGATCGGCGAGAACGACACCACGAATGGTGTCGGGACGGCCACCAACGGATATTGGGACATGACGACCTCCGGCATCAGCTCGGTGGGCGCCGGCGCCGGAACGGGCCTGACTACCGCGACCCTGAAAAACGGCTCGCTTCCGACGGGCTTCAGCAGTTCGATCTGGAGCGCCGTTTCTGGATTCTACCCGTTCCTGGGGCCGAAGGTCATTACTGTGAACCTGTCGGCGCAAACCGCCACCTACGGCACGGCTTCGTCGCTCAACCAGACATCGTCGGCCTATACCGAGACGTTCGCCGGCACGACGCTGACGGGAGGCAGCTTCGTCACCTTGAGCGGCCTGTCGATAACGGTCGCGGGCACCGGTAGCGCGTCGGGCACGACGACATCGACCGATGCAGGCAGTTACCTCCTTTCGGCCAGCGGAGGGACCGCCTCCGGCTATATTGTCAACTACGGCAAAACCCCCACCTTTTTGACGGTCAATCCACTGGCGGTGACGCTGTCGGGGTCGCAGACCTATAATGGCGGCACCAGCGTCGCGGCCGGTGGCCTGACCCTCACCAACGGCGTAGCCGGTGCAACCGCCGCCTCGATCGGGCTCACCGGGACGGGGTCGGTCGCCTCGGCGAATGTCAGCGCGGGAGCCCAGGCGCTGAACCTGTCGGGCCTGTCGCTGAGCAACAGCAACTACACGCTGACCGGCGGCAGCGGSACGGTGACGGTCAACCCGCTGGCGGTGACACTGACGGGATCGCAGACCTATAACGGCCTGACGGCGATCACGGCGGCACTGACGGCGAGCAACAAGATTGCCGGCGACACGCTGACGGTCAGCGGCACACCGACCGGCACGCTGGCCTCGGCCAATGCCGGGCCGGAGGCGATGTCGTCGTTGGCCGGCCTGTCGCTGAGCAACGGCAACTACACGCTGACCGGCGGCACCGGCACGATCACGGTCAACCCGCTGGCGGTGACGCTGTCGGGGTCGCAGACTTATAATGGTGGCACCAGCGTCGCGGCCGGTGGCCTGGCCCTCACCAACGGCGTAGCCGGTGCAACCGCCGCCTCGATCGGGCTGACCGGGACGGGGTCGGTCGCCTCGGCGAATGTCAGCGCGGGAGCGCAGGCGCTGAACACAGCGGGGCTGTCGGTCAGCGACGGCAACTACACCCTGGTCGGAGGCAGTGGCACGGTGACGATCAACCCGCTGGCGGTGAGTCTCACAGGATCGCAGACCTATAACGGCCTGACGGCGATCACGGCGGCACTGACGGCGAGCAACAAGGTGGCCGGCGATACACTGACGATCAGCGGCACACCGACCGGCACGCTGGCTTCGGCCAATGCCGGTGCGGAGGCGATGTCCTCACTGGCCGGCCTGTCGCTGAGCAACAGCAACTACACGCTGACCGGCGGCACCGGCACGGTGACGGTCAACCCGCTGGCGGTGACACTGACGGGATCGCAGACCTA